>JBBRNQ010000095.1:0-17006 GCA_038230235.1 Actinomycetales bacterium | reverse complement strand
GGCGCCCACCGTGCTTGGCTGTGGCTCATGGGATCTCACTCAGGCAACCCCGACCCCAACGACACACGTGTGCCAATCGACCGGGTTCTACGCGGTCTCGAGATACACCCCTTGGACGACGGCGAGACGGCCATCGAAGCCTTCATCCTCGTCAAGCTCCTCGACCCGGACGGCGATGTCGGGTGGTCCTACCGGACGACCAACAGGCTCAACAGAGAAGAGCTCCTGGGCGCGCTCACCGTCCAAGTCGACGTGCTCCGACGAGAACTACGCGACGAGTGGAACGACTCAGATGACGCATAGAGGGCTACCGCGCACCTCAGCCGAGCGCCCAGGTCGTGTGCCTTCGGGCGTGCCTGTGTCCACCGATAGGCGTGGGTCGCACGGGGCCGTAGCAGGCCCGAATTCGGCACAGAGCCCGTCAACGCGGGGCCGCTGACTCCCTAGGCTGGAGCTGGGGCGGACCGCATCGACCTGGGCGACGTCGGGGCCAAGCCGAAGGTTTGCGTCGGCTGACAGGCAAGTGGCGAGACGCCCACGTGGAGGGCCGCGCGCAACTCAGGCTGCGGCTCGGCATCTGGTGCCTGGCGCGGCTGCCACGCCTCCTGCCGGCGCCGCCAGCGTCCCCATCCGATCTCTACCGCGACCCTGCCGCACAGCAGGGCGAGAGGGAGCTCGACCAGCACGGCCATGGCTGTGGCGATAACCCGCGGCGCGCCCGGCCCGGAGGTGAGGAGGTCGATCGTCGCGTCACCCAGCAGCAGGGCCACAGCCATCGTCGCTGCCAGCGCGACCCGGTCGTCACGCCGGTGCAGGTGCTCCGCCACGGTCGTCAGGGCGGCCAGCTCCGCCACATCGAGGGCCAGCCACCCCAGCGTCTCCCACCAGGGCGAGTGGCCGCGGCTCAGGAGGCCCATGACGGGGATCCACGCCACGAGCCCGATGCAGGCGACCTGCAGGGCGACGAGCGTCGATCGCTGGGGTGGACGGGTCACGTCGTCAGCATCGCCGCCGGGTGAACGGGACACCTGTGGTTGGAGCGTGCGCCCGGTGTGAGGGTCGCGGCTCGCCCGCGGGTCATCGTCCCACCTCGAAGGAGCACCCGCGACGCTGACCACACCCGCCCCTCACGTGCTCGTCGTTCGCGAGACCCTGACGGCGCCGACGCGCCGCAGACGGTAGGGACGGACAGGCACAGACCGCCCTACCGAAGGTCAAGATCGTCATGAGCCGGGCGGGGATGAGGGCTTTGCCGGTATGGAGCGCTCGGCGGGGGCCCGATCCCGGGGTCCCCGGTGTGGTCTGTGGTGTCGGTGGGCCGCGTGGTGCACAATGGGTGTCACAACGACACAGGGCTCAACCATGGTTGGTCATCGTCAGTGCCGGTCCGCCGAGTGTGCAGGTTCGTGGGGAAGACGTCCCTCGCACTCAAGGAGGTCCAGGATGTCTGCCGCGACCGATCGCGTCACCAGGGGCGTGGTCTTCATCCACTCCGCCCCTACTGCACTCTGCCCGCACATAGTGTGGGCCCTCGAGTCGGCGCTCGACCAGCAGGTGCGCGTCGACTGGACGCCACAGCCGGCAGGGCCGCGGCTGCTGCGGGCCGAGATCAGCTGGACCGGGCGTCCCGGGGTCGGCGCGAGCGTGGCGAGCGCCCTGCGCGGCTGGGCCGACCTGCGCTACGAGGTCACCGAGGAGCCCTCACCAGGGGTCGACGGGTCGCGGTGGTCCCACACCCCGAGCCTCGGCATCCACCACACCTGGACCAGCGCCAACGGCGACGCCGTGGTGCCCGAGGACCGCCTGCGAGACGCCGTACGCGCCAGCGGGGGAGACCCCGCGGCCCTGGCGAACGAGATCGACCGCGTGCTCGGCGCTGCCTGGGACGACGAGCTCGAGCCCTTCCGGTATGCCGGCGACGGGGCTCCCGTGCGCTGGCTCCACAAGGTGGGCTGACCCTCCCCGCCCCGCCCCCCGCCCCGCCCCGGTACATCCGGTCCGCGGTGCTCCGCTCCCCCGCGACAGTCGCCTTGTTGCTCCTGACGCTCCCTTTCCGGCTCGATTTCGGGCCGAAAAGGGAGCGTGAGGAGCAACAAGGCGACTGGGGGGAGCAACACGGCGAGGGGGCCCGGGGGGGCAGGTGGGCTTGGGGGGCAGGTGCTGGGGCTGGGGGGGACGGGGGGTCAGGTGGCTTGGGCTTTGCCTGCGTCGACCGCTAGGCGGTCGACGCGGTCGTTCATCGGGTCGCCGGAGTGGCCCTTGACCCACTCGAAGGAGATGCCGCCCTCCTGGAAGGCGGCGATGAGCGGCTCCCAGAGCTCGCGGTTGGCGACCGGCTTCTTGGCGCTGTTGACCCAGCCCTTGGCCAGCCACCCCCGCCACCAGCTGTTGCGGAAGCAGTTGACGACGTAGGTCGAGTCGCTGACCACGGTGATGGGGCGCTCGGTCAAGGTGGTGACGGCCTCGAGCGCGGCCTGGATCTCCATCCGCTGGTTGGTCGTGTGGGGCGAGCCGCCGCTGCCCTCGCGACCGTCCTGCGTCGCCCAGCCCCAGCCGCCGGGGCCGGGGTTGCCGGAGCAGGCACCGTCGGTCCAGACCCGCAGCGGCCCGTCGCCTGTGGCCGTGCTCTGTACCGCCGTGAGCCCTGCTGTCGATGGGCCAGCGTCGGCGAGCCCGAGGTCGAGCGAGCCCTGGCTGCACCCGTCGTGGACGTAGCCCCCGCCACCCTTGGTGATGGGGTCACCGACCGCGATGGGGCGCGAGCAGACCTTGCAGGCGCCGGGGAACTTGGCGGGGAACGGCATACCGCCAGCCTAGGGCTCGGGGGAGCCGTCGCCCTCCGGCCGGTCTACCAGCGGACCGGGTCGACGGGCCCGCAGGCCGGAAGGCCGGTCAGACGCTGCGGAAGAGCACCGCGACGTTGTGGCCGCCGAAGCCGAACGAGTTGTCGAGGACCGTGACCGGGCCACCGTCCTCGCCGAGCGCCCGGTGCTCGCCGCGCACGACGTCGAGCGGGATCAGGGGGTCGAGCTCCTCGATGTTGATCGTCGCGGGCGCGATGCGGTCGCGGACGGAGAGGATGGAGAAGACCGCCTCGAGGGCTCCGGCGGCGCCGAGCAGGTGCCCGGTCATCGACTTGGTGGCGCTCACGGGGATGTTCACGGCGTTGTCTCCGAAGGCCCGCATGATCGCCTTGGCCTCCGCGAGGTCTCCGACGGCGGTGGAGGTGGCGTGCGCGTTGATGGCCGAGAGCTCTCCAGGAGCGACACCGGCCTGGTCGAGGGCCTCGCGCATGGCGCGGTGGGCGCCGGCGCCCTCGGGCTCGGGCGAGGTGACGTGGTAGGCGTCGGACGACATGCCCAGCCCCGCGAGCTCGGCGTAGATCTTCGCGCCGCGGGCCATCGCGTGCTCGTAGGTCTCGAGGACGATGACGGCAGCGCCCTCGGCGAGCACGAAACCGTCGCGGGCGACGTCGTACGGCCGTGAGGCGTGCGTGGGGTCGTCGTTGCGGGTCGAGAGGGCGTGCATCGCAGCGAAACCGGCGACCGGCATGGCGTGGATGGCCGCCTCCGTGCCGCCGCAGATCACGATGTCGGCCCGGCCGGCGCGGATCATCGACGCACCAAGTCCCATCGCCTCGGCGCCCGACGCGCAGGCGCTGACGGGGGTGTGGGCCCCGGCGCGGGCCCCCAGGTCGAGGGAGACCGTCGCCGCGGGGCCGTTGGGCATGAGCATCGGCACGGAGAGGGGGTAGACGCGGCGAGGACCCTTCTCGCGCAACGTGTCCCACTGGTCGAGCAGCGTCCAGACGCCACCGATGCCGGAGCCGATCGCGCACGCGAACCGCTCGGGGTCGACGTCGGGAGCACCGGCGTCCTGCCAGGCCTCGCGGGCCGCGATGAGGGCGTACTGCGACGTCGGGTCGAGGCGCCGCGTCTCGACCTTGGTCAGCACCTCGGCAGGCCGGACGGCCAGCTCACCGGCGAAGGTGACGGGCAGCTCGTACTTGCTCACCCAGTCGGCCTCGATCGGGGCGATGCCCGAGCGTCCGGCGAGGATGCCCTCCCAGGTGTCGGGGGCGTTGCCCGCGAGGGGCGTCGTAGCGCCGATGCCCGTGACGACGATGCGCTGGTCGGCGGGGGAGGTGCTCATGAGTGGGTGCTCCTAGACCGGTCGAGGCACCAGCCCCCGGGTGGGGCCGGCGGCGACTGATCGTCAGCGTATGTCGCTGAGTGCGTACCGGCGAGTCACCCCGACCGCCCTGCGAGCAGGGCGTGGGGGTGACTCGCCGGTAACGCTGGTGCCTGCCTCAGGCCTGGGCGCCGGCGATGAAGGTCACCGCGTCCTGCACCGTCTTGAGGTTCTTGACCTCGTCGTCGGGGATGCGCACGCCGAACTTCTCCTCGGCGTTGACGACGATGGTCATCATCGACAGCGAGTCGATGTCGAGGTCGTCCGTGAAGGACTTGCCCGCCTCGACCTCGCTGGTCTCGATGCCGGTCTCCTCGTTGACGATCTCGGCGAGACCCTCGAGGATCTCCTGCTCGCTCTGCGCCATTCTGGTGTCTCCTTGGGTTGCGCGCCCCTCGTGGTGGTGGAGGCGTCGTGGGTGGTGGTTGCCCCGTTTGTACCCGCGGGACACGGGAGCTCATCGCATTGCCCACCGTATGCCGGTGGGTCGCCTGCTCACGGCAGGACGATCACCTGCGCGGCGTAGACGAGACCCGCCCCGAAGCCGATCTGCAGCGCCAGGCCTCCGCGTGGGACCTCGCCCTCGCGGATCATCCGCTCGGTGGCGAGCGGGATCGACGCAGCAGAGGTGTTGGCGGTCTCGGCGATGTCGCGCGCCACGGGGATGTCGGCCGGCAGCTTGAGCTGCTTGATCATCGCGTCGATGATGCGCATGTTGGCCTGGTGCGGCAGGAAGGCGTCGAGGTCGTCGAGGGTGATCCCCGCGGCCTCGACGGCCTTGCGGGCCACGGGGGCCATGCCCCACACGGCCCACCGGAAGACCGTCTGTCCCGCCATCGTGAGGACCGGCCGCGACGCCAGGGGGGCGCCGTCGGCGTCGAGGAAGGGCTCGCGCTGGCGGATGGCCTCCCACTGCGCGCCGTCGGATCCCCAGACGGTGGGGCCGATGCCGGGGGTGTCGGACGGGCCGACCACTGCCGCGCCGGCGCCGTCACCGAAGATGAAGGCGCTGCCGCGGTCGTCGTAGTCGGTGAAGTCGGAGAGCTTCTCGACGCCGATGACGAGCACGTATGAAGCACTCCCGCCGCGGACCATGTCGCTGGCCAGCGAGACGCCGTAGCAGTAGCCGGCGCAGGCCGCCGAGATGTCGAAGGCCGGGCACTGGACCCCGAGCCGCTCGGCGAGCATCGGAGCGGCACCAGGGGTGGTGAGCAGGTGGGTGACCGTGGCGACGATGATGGCGCCCACCTGCGAGGGTTCGAGACCGGCCATGGCGAGGGCCTCGCGGGCGGCGTGCTCGGCCATGTCGACGACGGACTCGTCGCGGGCCGCCATCCGTCTGCTGATGATGCCGGAGCGCTCGCGGATCCACTGGTCGGACGAGTCGATGCGGTCCACCAGCTCGGAGTTGGGCACGACCCGCTCGGGGCGGTAGCCGCCCACCCCGTGGATCCGCGAGTGGCGAGCCCCGTCGGGGCCGATGAGCACGCCGGTGCCCTTGGGTCGCAGGGCGCTGTTGGTCTCGGTCATCTCGTCACTCTCGCGATCATCGGCTGTCCTAAGGGGTCGGGGGCGGACGGCGCCCGGTCAGGCACGGTGGGCCGCGACGAGGGTGCGGGCGGCGTCGAGCTCGTCGGGGGTCTTGAGGGCGAGCAGCTCGACGCCCTTCATGGCCCGCTTGGCCAGACCGGTGAGGGTGCCCGCGGGGGCGAGCTCGAGCAGGCCGGTGACCCCCATGGCCACCATGGTCTGCATCGTGAGGTCCCAGCGCACCGGGTTGCTCACCTGGCTGACCAGCCGGGCCAGGGCGTCGGCCCCGGTGACGACGGGCGCCCCGTCGGCGTTGGACAGCAGCGTGACGCCCGGATCCGAGGCGACGACCAGGAGGGCCGCCTCCTCGAGCGCCTCGACCGCCGGGGCCATGTGGTGGGTGTGGAAGGCGCCGGCGACCGACAGGGCGATGACGCGGGCCTTCGTCGGCGGGTCGGCGGCCAGGGCCGCGAGCTGCTCGGTCGTGCCGGCCGCGACGACCTGGCCAGCGCCGTTGGCGTTGGCCGGGGTGAGGCCATGCCGCTCGAGGACCTCCAGCACCTCGGCGGGGTCGCCACCGACCACCGCGCTCATGCCGGTGGGCGCGAGCGCACTGGCTGCGGCCATCGCCCGGCCACGGACACCGACGAGGTCGATGGCGTCGGTCGGGGTGAGCACCCCGGCGCCGACGGCGGCGGTGAACTCACCCACCGAGTGGCCGGCGAGGACCCCGGTCGTGGCGGCGACGGCCTCACCGACCCCGTCGGGGGCGTCGGCGAAGAGGGCGTCGAGGGTCAGGAGGCCGGCCGCGACGATCAGCGGCTGGGCGACGGCGGTGTCCTTGATGGTGTCGGCGTGGCTCGTCGTGCCGTGGACGACGAGGTCGGTGCCCAGCGACGTCGACCAGCCGGCGAGCCGGTCGCGCAGCCCGTCGATCTCGAGCCACGGGGTGAGGAAACCGGGAGTCTGGGAGCCCTGTCCGGGGCACACGATGGCGAGCACGACTCAACCCTGTCGTGTCCCGGCCCCCGACGACGGCCCCGAAATCCACGAAGTATCTGCGTCCCGCTTGGAGGTTTCCTCCAATGGTGCGGCGTCGTCGACCTCGGCGTGCCTCGGTGACACCCCCGTCCGCCAGGGCCGCACCTCGGGCTGGGCGAGCCGTCCGACGGCCAGGGCCACCTGCACCGTGAGGGCTTCGCGGGGGGTCGTGAGGTCGTAGCCCACCACCTCCGCGATGCGGGCGAGACGGTAGCGCACGGTGTTGGGGTGGACGAAGAGTCGTCGCGCCGTGGCCTCCAGAGCGCACCCCGTCTCGAGGTAGACCGTGGCGGTGCGCAGCAGGGACGGGTGCGGCTGCAGGGGGTGGTGCACGCGGTTGACGAGGGTGCGGCGGGCGGGTCCGTCGCCGGCCAGGACCCGTTCGGGCAGGAGGTCGTCAGCGAAGACCGGTCGCGGGGCGTCGGGCCACGCCGCGACGGCGGCCAGTCCGCTGAGGGCGGCACGGGCCGAGCGGCCCGCGGCGAAGAGGTGCGGGACGACGGGCCCGATGACGACGGGCCCCTCGCCGAAGTGCTCGTCGATGAGTCGCACGATGTCGGCCGGGCTGGACGGGCCGGAGGTGCGCGCAGGGGGGCCACCGCGGTGCGGGTCGGCTCCGCGACCGTGGTCGCCGACCCCACCCAGGATGACGACGAGACGTCGACGCTGCAGGGCGGCGAGGGCCTCCACGCCGGCGCGGGCCGCCGCACGGCGGACGGCGTCCACGGCAGCCGCAGCGCTCTCACTGGGTGCGGGGGCGCCCGCCACCACGGCGACCCCTGACACCGAGCCCCAGCCGAGGGCGGTGGCCCGGCTCTGCATCGAGTCGTCGGCTTCGCCCCGCACGACGGCGTCGACGACCAGCGCTTCCAGCCGCGCGTCCCAGGCTCCGCGGGACTCCGCGGCGGCGGCATAGGCCTCGGCGGCCCCGAAGGCGACCTCGCGGGAGTAGAGCAGGACCCCTTCGCGCAGGGCCCGCTCGTCGGTGGGTCCGGCGACCTGCCCGACCTCGTGCTCGACGACGTCGACGACGGTCCGGATCAGCTGGAGGGTCTGGTTGAGGCTGATCGCGCGCGTCAGCTCGCGGGGGGCCTCGGCGAAGACGGCGGCCATCGCGGGCTCGTGCTCGCCGCCGACCACGCTGTCGTCGTCGGCCCGCAGCCAGGCGACGAACGAGGCGATGGCCGCCTGGACGACGAGGGCGACCCAGGAACGGTCCTCAGCGCTCAGCGCGCCGTACCAGCGGTGGTCGGTCTCCATCCGGCGCAGCGCGGAGGCCGTGAGGGTGGCCGCGCCCCCCTCGAGGCGTCGGTGTGTCGCGGCGCTGAGCCGGCGCCGCTGCGGA
Source organism: Actinomycetales bacterium (assembly GCA_038230235.1). GTDB lineage: Bacteria > Actinomycetota > Actinomycetes > Actinomycetales > Dermatophilaceae > Lapillicoccus. The sequence goes on along the minus strand of JBBRNQ010000095.1, from coordinate 8,899 downwards.
GTGGTCACCGTGCGAGTCTATTTGTACGACGTCGACAACCGGCCCCAACGCCGAGGCAACGCACGGGCCGTCAGCCGATGGCCAACAGGTCCGACTCGCCGGGTGAGGTTGACTCGGAGTCGGTGAGCTCGGCTGCCTCTGAGGGTGGGGTTGGCTCACAGTCGGTGAGGTTGGCTGACGTTAGAACAGCAGCCGACCTCACCGACTCTGAGTCAACCTCGTCTTGATCCGCAGCCGACCTCACCGACTCGGAGTCAACCCTTGCCCGGTCGGATGGGGGCCCCCGTCCGGGTCAGGCCGGCAGCTCGGGCTCGACGAGGCCCACGGGGGAGAAGCGGCCGGCTCGGGCGACGAGGTTGGTCGGTACCGACTGCACCCGGGTGTTGTACGCCCGCACGTTGGAGTTGTGGATCCGGCGGGCTGCGGCGAGCCGGGCCTCGGTGTCGACCAGACGGTGCTGCAGGTCGAGGAAGAGGGGGTCGGCGTGCAGTGCTGGATAGGCCCGTGCGGCAGCCGCCACCTCGCGGCTGAGCAGACCGCGCTCAGCGGTGAGCGCCTCGAGCAGGCTCCGTTCGTGGGCGGCATACGCCCCGACGACGCGCACCAGCCCCGGCACGAGGTCGTGCCTCCGGCGCAGCTCGACGTCGACGTCGCGCCACGACTCGTCGACGTGCTGGCGCTGGCGCACGAAGCGGTTGTGCGCCGCGAGCCATGAGAGCCCGACCCCGAGCAGGAGCACCGCACTCACCAGGGCGGGGGTCACGGGTAGGTCACCACTGCGCCCCGGCCAGGGCCGGCGGCAGCCCTCCGCGGTCCTGCCAGACGAAGGCCGGGATGCCGCGCAGCACCGTCAGGAGCAGGTCGAGCGGAGCCGCCGACTGGTCCACCGGCGAGTTCGGGTTGCCGGGTCCCCAAATGGACGGGTCGTTGCCGCCGCTCTTGCGGAAGACCAGGGCGTCGCCCCTGCGCAGGCAGAAGCGCACCTTCCCCCGGCCGACGAGGTACTTCATGGTGCGTGCGCCGAAGGTGTCGAAGGCGAACTTCCGGTCGTCGCAGGTGAGCCGGTAGGCGCGGTTGAAGGCCTCCCACTCGAGGTCGATGTCCTTGCCGCCGAAGGCCTGGACCAGGCGCGAGAAGGCCCCCTCGGGCTGCAGCTCGAGGTCGGGCACGTTGGCCCCCAGGTGCAGCACGGCCACATCGAAGCGGTGCGTGTGGCGGGACGTGGTGGTGTTGCCCTGGGCGTCGGTCGAGCTGCTTTCTGTGTAGTACTGGTACTCGAAGGCGGAGAAGGGCACGCCGCGGTAGGTGCCCGAGACGCGGTTCTCGGCCCGCCGACCCTGGCCGGTGCCGAAGGGGTCGCAGCGCCACGCGTCGACGAGCTCGGAGGCGTCGGGGCTGAAGCTCCATCCGGAGGCCGTGGCGAGCGCCTGACGCTGACGCAGCATCTCGGCCCGGCGGCGCCACTGCCAGACGGCGAGCCCGATGACGACCGCGAGCAGCAGGACCCCCACCAGGACAATCCCGCCGAAGCCGGCACCCGGGTCGACGCCGAACCCCGGCACCCCGTCGAACCCGTTGTCCATGGCGCTGATCCTGCCTCACCCGGCACGGTCTGCGCAGCAGATCAGGGCATCGATCAGCGCCCGTCGTGGGTGACGCGGCCACCGAGCAGGGTGAGGGCGACCCGCGTCGTACGCAGCCTCGTGGCGCCCTCGGCGGCCGTCCCGCCGGCGAGCGGGTCGGAGTCCAGCAGAGCCAGGTCGGCGAGCGAACCGACGCCCACGGTGGGGGCGCCGTCGACGCTCGCCGCGAGGGCCTCGACGGCGCTGATCTGCTCGGCGGGCACCCACGGCTCGCGGTGGCCGTCGGAACGACGGACGGCGGCGGACATGGCCAGCCACGGGTCGAGGCGCGCGACCGGGGCGTCCGAGCCGAGGGCCAGCTCGACCCCGGCGTCGAGCATCGTGCGGAGCATGAAGCAGCGGTCCTCGCGCCCGGGCCAGATCATCGTCGTCAGGTCGCGGTCGTCGAGCAGGTGGGCGGGCTGCACGCTGGCGCGCAGGCGCAGGGCCGCCATCCGGGGCACGACCGACCGGGTCACCAGCTGGGCGTGCTCGATCGAGCCCGCGGCTCCGGAGGCAGCAAAGGCGTCGAGGGCGATCTCGGCTGCGGCGTCTCCGATGGTGTGGACGGCCGCCTCCAGGCCGTGGTGGCGCGCTCTCGAGAGCAGCTCGGTGAGCTCGGGGAGGTCGACGTTCTGCTTGCCGTACGGCGACGCCGGGTGACTGCCGCCGTGCGGCTCGCCGCCGGACCGGGCCGGGTAGGGGTCGTGGCAGTGCGCCGTACGGGTGGCGAGGCTGCCGTCGCTGATGATCTTGAGCGGGCCCATGGTCACCAGGCCGGCGGTGTCGGCGACGACGTCACCGGTGCGGAGCCCAGCCGCGATCGCGTCGTCGAGGTGCTCGCGGTAGACCGCCGGGCGCACCCGCAGGCGGTCGAGCCCGTCGGCGACCCGCTCGGCCCAGCGGGTGGTGGTGATGCCCCACTCCATGTCGACGATGCCGACCACCCCCCGCGACGCGGCGTCGTCGACGGCCTCCCGCAGTCCGCGGGCGGCCTCGTCATGGGAGCCCGGCAGGTCGTCGAGGCGGCCCCAGAGGTGGAACCAGTCGTCCTCGTCGAAGGCCTCCTCGCGGTGCTCGACGCCGAAGTAGCGCTGGGCGGCGGAGTTGAGCCACCCGTTGTGCCCGTCACCGGAGGCGAGGACCACGGGCCGGTCACCGGTGACGGCGTCGAGTGCCGCCGTCGACGTCGCCTCGCTCCAGCCGCCGGACCGGTAGCCGTAGCCGACGACGGAGCCGGATCTCGTTGTCGCAGAACGCAGGTGGGCTCCGACGAGGTCGATGACGCCGTGGGGACCGGTGGTGTCCGAGACGTCGAGCCGCCCGGAGGTGCGGCCCCACTGGGTCATGTGCACGTGCTGGTCCCACAGCCCCGGAACGAGCCAGCGACCGGCGCCCTCGACCACCCGTGAGCCGGGCGGAGTGGGCAGGTCGGTGCCGACGGCGACGACACGCTCGCCCTCGAGCAGCACGTCGACGGGCTCCGGTCGTGCCGGTCGTGCCGGCACGGGCCCAACCGGCCCGCGCACCGGCACGATCCGGACGGCACGCAGCAGAAGGGCGGTGGGGGCGCTCATGGGGGGGAGTCAGCGGGGTAGGGGAGTCGCGCGGTCAGTCGGTGCCGGACTCGAACGAGCTGCGCTCCTGCGCCTCGTCGAGCGCCTCGGCGGCGTCGGGGTCGCGGGGCGTCGTACCGGCGGCGATCGCGTCGGCCCGACCCTGCTCGAGCTCGCCGACGAGATCGGCGGTGCGCCCGCCCGCGAGCTGGCCCTGGGCGGCATACAGCTCGAGCTTGGCGCGGGTGTCGGCGATGTCGAGGTTGCGCATGGTCAGCTGGCCGATGCGGTCGACGGGGCCGAAGGCGGCGTCCTCGGTGCGCTCCATCGACAGCTTGTCGGGGTGGTAGGAGAAGTGGGGGCCGCGGGTGTCGACGACGGAGTAGTCGTCGCCGCGCCGCAGCCGCAGCACGACCTCGCCGGTGACGGCGGAGGCGACCCAGCGCTGCAGCGCCTCGCGCAGCATGAGCGACTGCGGGTCGAGCCAGCGCCCTTCATACAGAAGGCGACCCAGTCGGCGACCGTCCTGGTGGTAGAGGGCGATGGTGTCCTCGTTGTGGATCGCGTTGAGCAGCCGCTCGTACGCGATGAAGAGCAGCGCCATCGCCGGAGCCTCGTAGATGCCGCGGCTCTTGGCCTCGATGATGCGGTTCTCGATCTGGTCGCTCATGCCGAGGCCGTGGCGGCCGCCGACGACGTTGGCCTCGTGCACGAGGTCGACCGCGGTGGCGAAAATCTGGCCGTTGATCGAGACCGGCCGGCCCTGCTCGAAGCCGACCGTCACGTCCTCGGTCTCGATGGCGACGGACGGGTCCCAGTGCTTGACGCCCATGATCGGCGTGACGGTCTCGAGCGAGGTGTCGAGGTGCTCGAGGGTCTTGGCCTCGTGGGTGGCGCCGAGCATGTTGGCGTCGGTGGAGTAGGCCTTCTCGGTCGAGTCGCGGTAGGGCAGGTCGTGCGCCACGAGCCACTCCGACATCTCCTTGCGGCCGCCGAGCTCGGTGACGAAGTCGGCGTCGAGCCACGGCTTGTAGATGCGCAGGGACGGGTTCGCCAGCAGCCCGTAGCGGTAGAAACGCTCGATGTCGTTGCCCTTGTACGTCGACCCGTCACCCCAGATCGAGACGCCGTCGTGCTCCATCGCGCGCACCAGGAGGGTGCCGGTGACGACGCGCCCCAGCGGGGTGGTGTTGAAGTAGACCTTGCCGCCCGAGCGGATGTGGAAGGCGCCGCAGGCGATCGCCGACAGGCCCTCCTCGACCAGCGCGGGCTTGCAGTCGACCATGCGGGCGATCTCGGCGCCGTACTCGCCGGCGCGACCGGGCACACCGGCGATGTCGGGCTCGTCGTACTGCCCGAGGTCGGCGGTGTAGGTGCAGGGCACCGCGCCCTTGTCGCGCATCCACGCGACGGCGACGGAGGTGTCGAGACCTCCGGAGAAGGCGATGCCGACGCGCTCGCCGACGGGCAGGGAAGTGAGGACCTTGGACACGTCGACCAGCCTAGGGCCCACCCGACAGGTCGCATGCGGGGGGAGGAGTTCGCCGTCTCGTCACCCGTTGGTCGCCTGCCATCCGCCCGGCGCACCGGGTATTCGCAGCAGGATCACAGGCATGAACCGACTCCTGCGCAGTGCGCTGACCCTCGCGGTCGGCGCCGGGCTCGCCCTTCCCCTGCTCTCCGTCACCCCCGTCAGCTCGGCGGCCCCCGCGAGCTCCGACTCCACGGCCGTCGCCGCTGCCAAGGCGCCCCTCGGCTCACCCCTCGTGATCGGCCATCGTGGCGCCTCGGGCTACCGCCCCGAGCACACCCTCGCCTCCTACGAGCTGGCGGCCCGCATGGGCGCCGACTACATCGAGCCCGACGTCGTCACCACCAAGGACGGCGTGCTCGTCGTGCGCCACGAGCCGGAGATCTCCGGCACGACCAACGTCGCCGACCACCCGGAGTTCGCGTCGAAGAAGACGACCAAGCTGCTCGACGGCGTCTCCACCACCGGGTGGTTCACCGAGGACTTCACCCTCGCCGAGCTGAGGACGCTGCGGGCCAAGGAGCGGCTGCCCGACCTGCGCCAGCACAACACCATCTACGACGGGCGCTACCAGATCCCGACCCTCGACGAGGTTTTCGCGCTGCGCGCCCGCCTCGAGAAGGAGCTGCACCGCACCCTGGGGATCATCCCGGAGACCAAGCACCCCACCTACTTCCGCAACCAGGGGCTGCCGCTCGAGCCGGGCCTGGTGACCATGGTGCGCAAGTACGGCCTCGACTCACCGAACGCCCCGATCGTCATCCAGTCGTTCGAGATCAACAACCTCGTGCTCCTGCGCGACCTCTACCGCTTCCGGGCCAAGGAGGTCTTCCTGACCGACCCTTCGACCGTCAAGGGCTTCGGTGACGCCAAGACCTACGACCAGCTGCTCTCCCCGGTGGGCATGGCCTACATCTCGAAGTACGTCCAGGCGATCGGGCCCTACAAGGAGCAGGTCATCCCCCGCAACATCGACGGCACGCTGGGCACGCCGACCACCCTCGTGCGGCGGGCCCACCGCTTCGGCCTCATCGTCACGCCCTACACCTTCCGCGCCGAGAACTTCTACGTACCGAGCGACCTGCGGATCGGCACCGACCCCGCGGGCTACGGCAACGCCTTCGCCGAGGACATCGCCTACATGAAGGCCGGCGTCGACGGGTTGTTCTGCGACCAGCCCGACATCTGCCTCGAGGCCCGCAAGGAGTTCCTCGCCGGGAAGTAGCCCGCGGGAAGCGTTTACCACTGTCGAGACGCACGACGCCCGGGTGAGCTGCGGCTCACCCGGGCGTCGTGGCGGGAGGGGGTGGGAGGGAGTCGCCGTACGGGAACGGGGTGATGTCTCGCGCTCGCCCGCCACGTTCCACCCCGGTACGGAGCGGAGTCGCACCCGGGGCGGCGAGCGGTCAGGGGGTGTCGTAGAAGAGATAGGGGTTGAGGATCTCGCGCTGCCAGAGGCCTGCTCGCTCGGCGGCGGTGAGCCGGGCCCGGTCAGCGGCGTCGACGAATCCGTCGCGCACCGCGGTGACGACGTGGTCGATGATCGTGTCGGCCTGGGGCGGGGTCAGCCGGAAGGCGGGCGCCGCGGCCCGGGCCACCCACAGCTGGCTGGCCCGCTGTCCGTCGGGCAGGATCCCGATGGCCTGAGTCGAGACCTGGGTGCGGCGGGGCTGCGGCGTGAGGTCGTAGGCCGGGGAGAGTGCGAGACGGTGCCCGTCCCAGAACGCCGCGACGTTGCGCAGGTGGTCGTCGTTGTTGCCGATGGCCATGTTGAGCACCAACCGCCGGAAGAGCTGCTCGAGCGCACGACCGGGATGGGCGAAGGACGACGCGATCGCGTCGGCGAGGTCGGGGTAGCTGGCGTACCGCGCGCCGAGCTCGCTCACCCCGAGGACGGTCAGGCCCGACAGCAGGAGGCGACGAGATGCCGGGTCGGCGGCGTCACCGGGTCGTGGGCGGTCGAACCGCTCGACCAGCAGGACATCGCGCCCCCGCACCGACACGACCTCGACGGCGGCGACCTCGATGCCTGCCTGGTGGGCCAGCAGCATGCCGAGCGCCTCCGCCTTGACGACCGGCCGATCATCCGTCGACGAGGAGAACTTCGCGACGACGTGTCGTCGGCCATCGCGTAGGAGCGCCTTCGGGCGAGCGCCACCGACCGAGGTGCCATGACCCGCAGCAGCCAGGAGGTCGGCCGGGATCTCGCTGCCCGCGTCGGTGAGATCAGCCGCCAGCATGAGGGACTCGAGCTGCTCACGCGTCGCCGGGCCACCGCGGGGGAGGTACTGCGTGGCTGACTCCTGGAAGTCGACCGCCCCGATGCGGTCACTGGACGACAGCAGGAGGTAGCTCAGCTCGGACAGCTGCAGCTCGGGATTGCCGCCGTGGCGCAGGTTGATGACGCGTCGACCCCAGGCGTCCGGGGCGGCATCACGCAGGCAGCTGGGGAGGGGCACCGGCTCGCGTCGGGCGTCGGCCGGAGACATCGGGTCGACGCTGCCGACCCTCAGCGGCAGCTCGGGGGTGAAGAGCGACACGGCGTCGGTCCGGGCCAGGTAGCTGCGCCCGTAGGCGAACGACAGCACGGGACCCGAGGGCGAGCTACGCGTGACCTCGAGTCGTCCGGCGACGACCGGTGTGCCCTCGCCGGGCAGCCACGTCCACACGTAGCAGCCGTCCACCTCACCCGCTCGCTCAGAAGTCATCGTCGATGTGGGGCTTGGGAGCCCTCACCCGCCGGGGGAGCAGTGCCTCACGGGTGCGGGCCTCGCGCTCGACCCGGGAGAGCTCGCTCGCGTCGACGCCGAAGAGGTCGACGCCGCAGAGCACCGCCGCATCGAGCACCAACCCCAGCGACACGCTCGGCTCGCCGCGCTCGATCCGCCGCAGGGTCTGCTGGGTGGTGCCGAGTCGCTCGGAGAGCTCGGCTGTCGTCCATCCGCGCTCGCGGCGCCCTGCGGAGACGAGGTGACCGAGAGTGCGGGCCGCCGCGACGGAGGCGGGGGAGTGACGCCGTACGACGCGCACAGGTCCTCCCCTGATGATCAACTACTCTTAAAGCCGCTAAAAGACATTCTATCATCATCTTCTCCTCTGCACGCCAACGGCTCTCACACCCCACTTGTTGCGCTCAGCGCCGCGAACCGGGGCCTGCGAGACCGAAATATCCGGCGCCCACCGCAACAAGTGAGTACGGGTGGAGAGTTGAAGCCGCCCGGGTGAGCTCGTGGCTCACCCGGGCGGCTTCATACCTCGTCGTGCTTGTCCGTATGAAGCGTCAGCTCTCGCCGCCGGCGTTCCCGGAGGTGCCGGCGGTGACGTCGTCAAGCTTGTACATCTTCGCGGCCTTGGCCGCCCACTCCACCGGGGCCTCGCCGCGCTTGGCCAGCTGCTGCAACGTCCGTACGGCGAGCGAGGGCCCGTCGATGTGGAAGAAGCGGCGGGCGGCGGCGCGGGTGTCGGAGAAGCCGTAGCCGTCGGCCCCGAGCGACATGAAGTCACCCGGCACGTACTGCGCGATCTGGTCCTGCACGGCGCGCATGTAGTCGCTCACCGCGAGCACCGGCCCGGGGGCCTTGCTGAGCTTCTGCGTCACCCAGGGGATGGGCGTCTCCTTGTCGGGGTGGAGGAACTCCGCCTCGTCGCAGGCCATCCCGTCGCGACGCAGCTCGCTCCACGAGGTGACCGACCAGACGTCGGCGGCGACGCCGAAGTCTTTCGCCAGCAGCTCCTGGGCCTCGAGGGCCCACAGGACGCCGACACCGGAGGCGAGCAGCTGGGCCCGGGCGGGCTCGTGCTGCCAGCCCTCGGTGACCGCCGGCCGCAGCAGGTGCATGCCCCGCAGGATGCCCTCGACGTCGACGTCGTCGGGCTCCTTCGGCTGCTGGAGCGGCTCGTTGTAGACGGTGAGGTAGTAGACGACGTTCTCGGGGTCGTCGCCGTACATGCGCCGCAGGCCGTCCTGCACGATGTGCGCGATCTCGTAGCCGTACGCGGGGTCGTAGGACACGACGCCGGGGTTGGTCGAGGCGAGCAGCGGCGAGTGGCCGTCGGCGTGCTGCAGGCCCTCGCCGGTGAGGGTCGTGCGACCGGCTGTCGCCCCCACGAGGAAGCCGCGGGCCATCTGGTCGGTGGCCGCCCAGATGGAGTCGCCCGTGCGCTGGAAGCCGAACATCGAGTAGAAGACG
>JBBRNQ010000094.1:0-17026 GCA_038230235.1 Actinomycetales bacterium | reverse complement strand
CGTCCGTGAGGTCATCGTCATCGAGGCCTTCGACTCCGACCCCCCCGAGGCCGACCCCGGAGCCGAGGCCGCCGACGCCACCGAGGTGGCCTCCGACCGTCTCGCGGTTCGGGTCGTGCTGACTCCTGCCCAGGCCCGGGCCTTCGCCCGACGGGCGACCTCACTGGTCACGGCCGGACGCCCGCCGTGCCCCTTCTGTGGTGGTCCGCTCGACGCGAGCGGGCACGTCTGCCCTCGCTCCAACGGCTACAAGCGCTGAGTCGTCGCCCGTGGACGGACCACACACGCCGGACGAGGTCGAGGCCGTGCTCGCGGCGCTGCGCACGGGCGCACTCGAGGTCGTAGGTCGGATCAGCGACTCGTCCAACGTCGCCCTGCTGGTCGAGGTCGGCGACTCCGACGAGGTCGCCGAGGTGACCGGCGGACCCGTCTACGGCATCTACAAGCCCGTGCGCGGGGAGCGGCCGCTGTGGGACTTCCCCGACGGCACCCTCGCCGGTCGCGAGGTGGCCACCTTCGAGGTGTCCCAGGCCGGCGGGTGGGACGTCGTGCCCCCGACGGTCCTGCGCGACGGGCCCCTCGGGGAGGGGTCCGTGCAGCTGTGGATCGGCGACCCCTTCGGTCTCGAGCCCGACCCACGGCCGGTGGACGTCTGCCCGCCGAAGCGGGTGCCGCAGGGGTGGCTGAGCATCGTCGACGGCGAGCTCGAGGGCGGGCGGGCGGTGAGCATCGTGCACGAGGACAAGGACGACGTGCGTGACGTCTCGGTGCTCGATGCCGTCGTCAACAACGCCGACCGCAAGGGCTCCCACCTCATCCGCGACCCCGGGGGCCGGCTCTGGGGCTACGACCACGGCCTGACCTTCAGCCCGGAGCCCAAGCTGCGGACCGTGCTGTGGGGCTGGGCCGGAGAGCCCCTGCGCGACGTCGACGTCGACCGGCTCACCCGGCTGCAGGGCCTGCTCGACGGAGAGTCGGAGCTGATGGCCGTGATGGTAGCGCTGCTGCCCGCCGTCGACGTCACCGCCCTGGTGCGGCGCATCCGCATGATGCTGCGCGCGGGTCGTCACCCCAGCCCGCGTGGGGGGTGGCCGGCCATCCCCTGGCCGGCCCTCTAGCCGAGCGCCAGGTCCGGACCGGCGCCGTCAGGGTGCACCCCGGCGATGTCGCGGCGTCGCAGCAACTACGCTTCGAGGGTGATCGCCTGGCCCTCGCCCTTCATCCCTGCTGTGCCCGGATCGGGTCGTCCGCTGAGGGTCCACGACACCGCCTCGGGCGAGACGCACGAGGTGACGCCCGGCGACGGGCACGCGCGCATGTACGTCTGCGGCATCACGCCGTACGACGCCACCCACATGGGTCACGCGGCGACCTACGTCACCTTCGACGTCGTCGGGCGCGTCCTGCGCGACGCTGGGCACCGGGTCACCTACGTGCAGAACGTCACCGACGTCGACGACCCGCTCTTCGAGCGGGCGCAGCGCGACGGGCTCAGCTGGGAGTCCCTGGGGCAGCGCGAGACCGCCCTCTTCCGCGAGGACATGACCGCCCTGCAGGTCATCTCGCCCGACTACTACATCGGGGCCGTCGAGGCCGTCCCCGAGATCGTCACCGTGGTCGAGAAGCTCGTCGCCAGCGGCGCTGCCTACGCGGTGCCGGTGCCGTCCGCCGAGGGCGGTGACCCGCGGCTGGACTGGTACTTCGACGCGACGGCGCAGCCGCGCTTCGGGGTGGTCAGCCACCTGAGCCGCGACGAGATGGTCGGTCTCTTCGCCGAGCGCGGCGGCGACCCGGAGCGTGAGGGCAAGCGTGACCCGCTCGATCCGCTGGTGTGGCGGGCCACTCGCGAGGGTGAGCCGTCGTGGGACGGTGGCTCGCTGGGATCCGGCCGTCCCGGCTGGCACATCGAGTGCACCACCATCGCGCTGGAGCACCTCGGCATGCCCTTCGACCTGCAGGGTGGCGGCGACGACCTCGTCTTCCCCCACCACGAGATGAGTGCCCTGCACGGTGAGGCGCTGACCGGGGAGGCGCCATTCGCGCGCACCTACGTGCACCAGGCCATGGTCGGGCTCGATGGCGCCAAGATGAGCAAGTCGAAGGGCAACCTCGTCCTCGTCTCACAGCTGCGACGTGACGGGGTGGACCCGATGGCCATCCGGCTCGCGCTGCTCGCCCACCACTACCGCGCCCCATGGGGCTGGAGCGACGAGGTGCTGACGACGGCCCAGGCCCGTCTGGCCCGCTGGCGCGAGGCCCTGTCGACCGACGGCGGACCGTCGTCGGAGGCTGTGGTCGAGCAGCTGCGCGAGCGGGTGGCCGACGACCTCGACACCCCGGGGGCGCTCGCGGCGGTCGACGCCTGGGCGACCACCGCCCTCGGGCGAGGCGGGGCCGAGCGCGGTGCCCCGGGGGTGCTCGCGCGCGCGCTCGACGCCATCCTCGGCGTCAGGGTCTGACCCATCGCTCTCCCGGGCGTCAGGGTCTGACCCAGCGCCCTCCCCGGCGTCGGGGTCTGACCCTATATCCGACGCCTGCAGCAGTCGTCTCACCGCGGTGGGGCCAACCCCGACGAGCAGACCTGGGACGCGTCTCCATACAGGTCAGACCCGTCACCTTGTTGCCGCCGATGTGACCTTATGCAGGGTTCGAGGGCCGAAAAAGGTCACCTGCGAGGCAACAAGGCGAAGGGGACGGGAGCCGAGCGGGTCGCTTCAGCCGGATGGAGGGCCGTCGTCGCCGCGACGACGGAGGTACCGCTCGAACTCGCGGGCGATCGCGTCGCCACTGGCCTCGGGGAGGTCGGCCGTGTCGGTCTGCTCCTCGAGCGACTGGACGTACTCGGCAACCTCGTCGTCGGACTCGGCCAGCTCGTTGACCCCGCGCTCCCAGGCCCGCGACGCCTCGGGCAGGTCACCGAGGGGGATCGCGACGTTGAGCACCGTCTCGAGACGCGTGAGGAGACCGAGGGTGGCCTTCGGTGAGGGGGAGCCGCCAGCGTAGTGGGGGACCGCGGCCCAGCAGGTGAGGGCGGTCAGGCCGGCCTGGCCGGCCGCGTCGCCGAGCACCCCGACGATGCCCGTCGGGCCTTCGTACTTGCTGGCCTCGGCGTCGAAACGGGCCCTGACCTGCTCGTCGTCGGCGGTGGCCGTGACGGGGATCGGGCGGGTGTGCGGCACGTCGGCCAGCAGGGCTCCCAGCGTGATCACCGACGTCACTCCCAGCTCCTGGGCGTACTCGAGGAGCTCGACGGTGAAGGACCTCCACCGGATCGACGGCTCGATGCCCTCGACGAGGACGACGTCACGCCCCATGTCGGTGCCGCGGGCCAGGAGCAGGCGCGTGGTCGGCCACTGGATGCGTCGGCGACCGTCGAGCGTGAGCACCCGGGGCCGGTTGACCTGGAAGTCGTAGTAGTCCTCGGGGTCGAGCGAGGCGATCGGTTCGGCGTCCCAGACCTCGACCAGGTGACGGATCGCCGCCGTGGCGGCCTCCCCCGCGTCGTTCCAGCCCTCGAAGGCCGCGATGAGGATCGGGTCGTTCAGCGGGGGGACGTCCTCGAGCTCGAGCACGAGGCCTCCTTCCGGGGGCGGGGCGGGCAAGTGGTGAGCAGGTGGTGGGCAGGACCCGGTCTCCCGGGAGCCCCCACCCTATGACGCCGCGCGGGGCGCTGGCCCCGGCCTCTCTAGACTTGGCCTCGTGACCTCGACCGCCCCGACCGACCGCGCCCCCGACACCGTCGACGCGGCGGGGCCCGGGCTGGGTCGTCCGGACCCCCGGCCGCTGCCCACAGCCGTCCTGTGGGACATGGACGGCACGCTCATCGACAGCGAGCCCTACTGGATCGCCGAGGAGCACGCCCTGGTGCAGGCGTACGGCGGCACCTGGTCCGACGAGCAGGCCCACGCCCTCGTGGGCAACCCGCTCGAGGTGTCGGCGCAGTACATCATCGACCACTCGCCGGTCAGGCTCTCGGTGACCGCGGTCGTCGAGCGGCTCATGCAGGGGGTGATGGCGCGGGTCGAGCAGGAGGTGCCGTGGCGGCCCGGGGCGCCGGAGCTGCTGGCCGCGTGCCGTGCTGCCGGCATCGCGACGGCCCTCGTGACGATGTCGTGGAAGCCCTTCACCGACCTGCTCCTGCGGGTGCTGCCACCCGACTCCTTCGATGTCGTGGTCCCGGGCGACGCCGTGGCCAACGGCAAGCCGCACCCCGAGCCCTACCTCACCGCGCTACGGCTGCTGGGCGTCGAGGCGGCCGACTGCGTCGCCATCGAGGACTCTCCGGCGGGGGTCCGGTCGGCCGCCGCCGCAGGAGTGCCGACGATCGCCGTACCGCACGTGGTGCCGGTGCCACGCATCGCCGGTGCCGTCCAGGTGCCGACCCTGGCCGGTCTCGGCCCCGCGGACCTGCTGCCGCTGCTCGACGCAGCGGTCCGCCAGGGCTGAGCGGCGCCTCAGCCTGCGTCGCGGCGTGCTCGCTCCGGCAGGGGAGGTGGGGTGCCGCCCCACTCGGGGCAGAAGGCCTTGAAGTCGCACCAGTCGCACGCCCGGGAGCGACTCGGGCGCCAGTCGCCGGTCTCGTCGGCGAGCTGGATGGCGTCCCACAGCGCGTGGATGGTGCGCTCGGTGGCGCGCAGGTCGTCGGCGTCCGGGAAGTACCGAAGGACAGCCTTGTCGCCAAGGTAGACCAGCTGGAGCACCTGGGGGACGACACCGTGCAGACGCCAGAGGACGAGGCCGTAGAACCGCATCTGGAACAGCGCCCTGCGCTCGAACCGCTCGGCCGGCGAGCGGCCGGTCTTGTAGTCGACTACTCGAACCGCCCCGTCCGGCGCGACGTCGACCCGGTCGATGATGCCGCGCAGCGTCAGCCCGTCGAGGGGCACCTCGACGTAGAGCTCGCGCTCGCGTGGCTCGAGCGAGCGGGGGTCCTCGAGCGTGAACCACGTCTCGACGAGCCGGGCCGCCTCGGCGAACCACGAGGCCTGCGTGCGCTGCTCGTCGTCCTCGATCATCTGCGCCAGCGCCGGCTCCTCCTCGACGAGCCGCTGCCACTGGGGCTGGACGAGGGTGGTGGCTGCCTCCGGGGTGCGCTCGTCGGCCGGGAGGTCGAAGAGGCGCTCGAGCACCGCGTGGACGAGGGTGCCGCGCGCGGAGGCCGGCGAGGGGGGCGCGGGCAGCCGGTCGACCACCCGGAAGCGGTAGAGCAACGGGCACTGCATGAAGTCCGACGCCCGGCTGGGGGAGAGTGCCGATGACCGCCCGGGCAGCGGACCGCGCCCGGGCTGCACCTGCTCGGTCGTCGTCACACAGCCGACCTTATGCGGCGCCGCCGACACCACTGGTCCGGCAGCGTCGTCACCCTCCCCGCCGCCGCTGGGAGCACGAGGAGCAGACGTGGTCCCCGACTTCGCTCAGGAACGACCCATGGGTGCCGAAGTGGGGGACCAGTGTGACTTCTCCCACCCGACTGCCTCCTGGAGCCCCGATGCCCGCCGCTACCGCCGCACCGCACCGCTCCACCCACGCGTGGCGGCGGTGGTTCGCGGACAGCTCCGTGCGCACCCGGGTGCTCGGGCTCGTGACCACGGGCGTGACCGTCATCGCCGTCTTCGGGCTGGTCGCGGTCCTCCAGATGCGCGACGCCGGAGCCCTGAGCGAGGTGCTGCTCCAGGCCAACACCGCGACCAAGGCGGCACTGATGGCGGACATGATGCACGACGCCGTACGAGGAGACGTCCTGCTCGCCGAGGGCACGACCGGCACGGCCGAGGACCGCAAGAGGGCGGCCGACAGCGTCCGGGAGCACACGGCCACGCTGGTGAGCCAGCTGGCAGCCGTCAGGTCGGCGGGGCTGGGTGGCGACGTCGTCGCCTCGGTCGACGCGGTCCTTCCCCAGGTCAACGCCTATTCCGCTGCGGGAGTGGCAGCGGTCGACCTCGCCGGGCGTGACGTGGAGGCGGCACGGGTGTCCTACCCCGCCTTCCAGAAGGCCTTCGAGACCCTCGAGGCCGCGCTGCCGACGGTCGCGCGCGCCGTGTCCGGGCACGCGGACGCCGCCGAGAAGGCGATCGCCTCCCAGCGCAGCCAGGCGATCCGGCTGCTGGTGACGGGCGCGGCCTTCGGCGCTGCCGTCCTGATGGTCCTCGGCCTGCTCCTCGTCAACTCCATCCTGCGGCCGCTCGGTCGCGTGAGCACCGTGCTCGCCGGGCTGGCCGAGGGGATTCTCGGAGCACGCCAACGTGTCGTCGCGCGACGAGGTCGGGCGGATGGCCCAGGCCCTCGACCTCGCCACCGACCGGCTGCGAGAGGCCTTCGTCGCGATGGGCGCACAGGCCCGAGGTCTCGCCACGGCGTCAGAGGACCTGCGTGTGGTCTCCGGCCAGATGAGCGGGTCGGCGCCGAGCTCAGCCGCCCAGGCGGCCGGAGTCTCCGCCACGGCCGCGCAGGTCTCGTTGAACATCATCACCGTCGCCTCCGGTGCCGAGCAGATGGCCGCCTCGATCCAGGAGATCGCGCAGAGCGCCAGCAACGCCGTCGGGGTGGCCTCCGAGGCCGTCGACGTCGCCGCAGCCACCAACGAGAGGGTGGCTCGGCTCGGCGAGTCGTCGGCCGAGATCGGGAGCGTCGTCAAGGTGATCACCTCGATCGCCGAGCAGACCAACCTGCTGGCCCTGAACGCGACCATCGAGGCGGCTCGGGCCGGCGAGGCCGGCAAGGGCTTCGCCGTCGTGGCCCACGAGGTCAAGGAGCTCGCTCAGGAGACGGGCCGCGCCACCTCGGACATCGGGCGGCGGGTGCAGGCGATCCAGGACGACACCGAGGCAGCGGTCGTGGCCATCGGCGAGATCTCGCGGATCATCGAGCAGATCAACGCCACCCAGTCGACCATCGCCGCGGCGGTCGAGGAGCAGGACGCGACGACCCGCGAGATCGGGCGCAACGTGTCCGAGGCCGCGCGGGGATCCGCAGACATCGCCTCGACCATCACGAGCGTCGCCCGGTCGGCCGAGGAGACCACCAGCGCCGCGACGATCACCAACGAGTCAGCGGACGGGCTGGCGGCAATGGCCTGCGAGATGCAGCAGCTGGTGGGGCGCTTCCGCTGCTGACCGATGGGCGTAGCCGACGATCAGGACACCGAGGCTCGTGTGGCGAGAGCGGTCCTGCCGCAGCTCACCTCCAGGCTCGAGTGGTGGCTGCAGGGGCGGCCGGCGCCGTGGCGCCGCCGCTGAACGACGGGGTCATCCGCTGGACGACAGGGTCACCTGTGTGCCCGGCCGGTGGTCAGTGGCCCCCGACCTGAGGTGTCGTGACCTCAGAGCCGAGCCGTGCTCATCGCCGGTCGCTCCTGGCCGGCGCGTGCCTGGCCTGGTGACGCAGGCGACGAGGGACGATCCCCATCCGGGCACCCTGAGCCAGGGGGCGGCGGGTGATGAGCAGCCACCAGAGGCCGCCGACGACCACGAGCAGCACACCGGGCAGGGCCAGCCACCACTCGTGCCCGAGGACCAGACCGGCGAGGGCGAGGACGACCCCCACGCCGACCCAGACGCTCCATACCCACCGCTGCCGGTCGGTGCGGTCGAGGATGCCCTGGGCGACGCGGCGGTCGGCCGCCGACATCGGGGTGCTGGTCCGCAGTGACTCCCTCACCCGCTGCTCTGCGCGCCAGTCCGCCATGGTCGTCCTCCGGGTCGTCTGCTGTGGTGTCGTCGCCTGTGGTTGCCTCGAACCTAGCCCTTCGCCCTCGTCCGTGCGCCCGTATCCGCGACGACGGCGACCACGGTGGGCACCGCTGTCCCGGTTTCCTAGACACCCACCTGTCCGCGTTGTTCCACCCAGGCGGGGTGAAAACCGGACAGCTGGGTGTCGTGCAGACCACCGGGGCACAATTGCGCGCCGATCGACACCGTGCCCTTCAGTCCTCGGGCTGGTAGCCGAGGTTGGGAGACAGCCACTTCTCGGCCTCGGCGAGGGTCCAGCCCTTGCGTGCCGCGTAGTCCTCGACCTGGTCGCGGCCGAGCCGGCCGACGACGAAGTACTGCGACTTCGGGTGGCCGAAGTACCACCCGCTCACCGAGGCGCCCGGCCACATGGCCATGCTCTCGGTCAGCGTGATCCCGGTGCGGGCCTCGGCGTCGAGCAGCGACCACAGCGTCAGCTTCTCGGTGTGGTCGGGGCAGGCGGGATACCCCGGCGCCGGGCGGATGCCGTCGTACTGCTCCTTGATCAGGGCATCGCTGTCGAGGTGCTCGTCGGGGGAGTAGCCCCAGAGCTCCTTGCGCACCTTCTCGTGCATGCGCTCGGCGAAGGCCTCGGCGAACCGGTCGGCGAGCGACTCCAGCAGGATGGCGTTGTAGTCGTCGAGCTCCTTCTTGTACTGCGCGACCCGTTCCTGCGCACCCAACCCGGCGGTCACCGCGAACCCACCGACATAGTCGGCCAGCCCGCTCTCCTTCGGCGCGACGTAGTCGCTCATCGCACGGTTCGGTATGCCGTCGCGGTGCTGGCCCTGCTGGCGCAGTCCCCGCAGCGTCGTCAGCACCTGCGTGCGGGTCTCGTCGGTGTAGACCTCGATGTCGTCACCGACGCCGTTGGCGGGGAAGAGCCCGACGACGCCGGTCGCCGTCAGCCAGTCCTCGGCGACGATGCGGTCGAGCATCGCGTTCGCGTCGTCGAAGAGCTTGCGAGCGGCCTCGCCCGACGCCGGGTTGTTGAGGATGTCGGGGTAGCGGCCCTTCATCTCCCAGGCCGAGAAGAACGGCGTCCAGTCGATGTAGCCGCGCAGCTCCTCGAGCGAGTACTTCGCAAACGTGCGCACGAACTGTCGAGCCACGTCGTGCCCGTGGTCGCAGGTCGGACCCTGGCACACGTCCTTGGCCTGCTGGGCCAGGAAGCGCGGTCGGCGAGGACGGTGCGAGCTCCAGTCGAGCGGGGTCGCGTTGGCGCGGGCGTCGGCCAGGGACAGCAGCTTCCGCTCACCGTGCTTGGCCTCGTGCCGAGCCCGGACGCCGTCGTAGTCGGCCTTGGTGTCGGCGAGCAGCTGGGGTCGCTGCTCGTCGGACAGCAGGGCCGCGGCGACGGGCACCGAGCGGGAGGCGTCCTTCACCCAGATCACCGGTCCGTGGTACTTGGGGGTGACCTTGACGGCGGTGTGGGCCTTCGAGGTGGTGGCGCCGCCGATCATCAGCGGGATGTCGAGCCCCTGCCGCTCCATCTCGGAGGCGAAGTTGACCATCTCGTCCAGTGACGGCGTGATCAGACCGGAGAGCCCGATGATGTCGGCCTTCTCGGCCTTCGCCGCGTCGAGGATCTTCTGGGCCGGCACCATCACCCCGAGGTCGACGACGTCGTAGTTGTTGCACTGCAGCACCACGCCGACGATGTTCTTGCCGATGTCGTGCACGTCGCCCTTGACCGTGGCCATGACGATCTTGCCCTTGGCCTTCTCGACGTCGCCAGGCTTCTTCTCGGCCTCGATGAACGGGATGAGGTAGGCGACCGCCTTCTTCATCACGCGGGCGCTCTTGACGACCTGGGGCAGGAACATCTTGCCCTGGCCGAAGAGGTCGCCGACGACGTTCATGCCGTCCATCAGCGGGCCCTCGATGACCTCGATCGGGCGGCCGCCGCGGGCGAAGATCTCGGCGCGCAGCTCTTCGGTGTCGGTCTCGGCGTGCTCGTCGATGCCCTTGACGAGGGCGTAGGTGATCCGCTCGCCGACGGGCAGGGAGCGCCACTCCTGGGCGATGGCCTCCTGCTTGGTGTCGCCGGTGTTGAAGCGGTCGGCGACCTCGAGCAGCCGGTCGGCGGCGTCGTCACGACGGTTGAGCACGACGTCCTCGATGCGCTCCCGCAGCTCGGGGTCGACCTGGTCGTAGACGACGAGCGCGCCGGCGTTGACGATGCCCATGTCCATACCGGCGGAGATCGCGTGGTAGAGGAAGACCGCGTGGATGGCCTCACGCACGGCGTTGTTTCCCCGGAAGGAGAAGCTGACGTTGGAGACGCCCCCGGAGACCAGCGCGCCGGGAAGGTTCTCCTTGACCCAGCGGGTGCCCTCGATGAAGTCGACGCCGTAGTTGCGGTGCTCCTCGATGCCGGTGGCGACAGCGAAGACGTTGGGGTCGAAGATGATGTCCTCGGCCGGGAAGCCGACCTCGTCGACGAGCAGGTCGTACGCCCTGCGGCAGATGGTCTTGCGACGCTCGAGCGTGTCGGCCTGACCCTCCTCGTCGAAGGCCATGACGACCACGGCGGCGCCGTACTTGCGGCACAGCCGGGCGTGGTGGAGGAAGGGCTCGACGCCCTCCTTCATCGAGATCGAGTTGACGATCGGCTTGCCCTGCACGCACTTCAGGCCGGCCTCGATGACCTCCCACTTCGAGGAGTCGACCATGATCGGCACTCGCGAGATGTCGGGCTCACTGGCGACGAGCTTGACGAAGCGGTCCATCGCGGCGACGCCGTCGATCATCCCCTCGTCCATGTTGATGTCGATGACCTGGGCGCCGGCCTCGACCTGCTGACGGGCGACGTTGAGCGCCGTCGGGTAGTCCTCGTCCTTGATGAGGCGACGGAAGCGGGCCGAGCCGGTGATGTTGGTCCGCTCACCCACGTTGACGAAGAGCGAGTCGGGCAGCACGGTCATGGGCTCCAGACCGGACAGGCGCAGGGCGGCTGGCACCTGGGCCGGCTCGCGCGGCACACCCGCGGCCGCTGCCTCCGCAATGGCGGCGATGTGCTCGGGCGAGGTGCCACAGCACCCCCCGAGGAAGTTGACCAGCCCGTCGGTGGCGAAGGCGCCGACGATCTTGGCCATCTGCTCAGGGGTCTCGTCGTACTCACCGAAGGCGTTGGGCAGGCCGGCGTTGGGGTAGCACGACACGAAGGTGTCGGCGACGCGAGAGAGCTCGGCGACGTAGGGACGCATCTCGTCCGCGCCGAGCGCGCAGTTGAGCCCGACCGCGAGCGGGCGGGCGTGGCGTACGGAGTTCCAGAACGCCTCGGTGACCTGCCCGGAGAGGGTGCGTCCGGAGGCGTCGGTGATCGTGCCCGAGATGATGACGGGCCAGCGCCTCCCGTGCTCCTCGAAGAGGGTCTCGACCGCGAAGATCGCCGCCTTCGCGTTGAGGGTGTCGAAGACGGTCTCGATGACGAGCAGGTCGGCGCCCCCGTCGACGAGCCCGCGGGCCGCCTCGAGGTAGGCGTCCACGAGCTGGTCGAACTCGACGTTGCGGGTCCCGGGGTCGTTGACGTCGGGCGAGATGGACGCCGTACGGTTGGTCGGACCGAGCGCACCGGCGACGTAACGGGGTCGGTCGGGGGTGCGCGCCGTCATCGCGTCGGCCTCGGCCCGGGCGAGGCGGGCGGCCTCGACGTTGAGCTCGTAGGCGAGCTCTTCCATGCCGTAGTCGAGCATCGAGATCTTGTTGGCGTTGAAGGTGTTGGTCTCGAGCACGTCGGCGCCGGCCTCGAGGTACTGCCGGTGGATGGTCGAGATGATGGCGGGCTGGGTCAGGGTCAGCAGGTCGTTGTTGCCCTTGACGTCGCTCGGCCAGTCGGAGAACCGCTCACCCCGGTAGTCCTCCTCGGACAGGCCGTGCCGCTGGATCATCGTGCCCATCGCCCCGTCGAGCACGAGGATCCTCGTGCGCAGCATCTCGCTCAGGTCCTGGGTCGCGTCGGGTCGGAGGTCCTGGATGGTCTGGCTGGCGGTCACGGTGTCCTTCGGGTCCTGTCTCGGGGTGGCTCGTGTCAGGGTCGATCCGACCCAGTATGCCGGGTGAACCGTCGTGGCGACGGCGCTGTTCCCCGCCCGAGGGGAAGTGGACACCAGCTCGGTGGCCCGACCCGAGGCCCGACCCGAGCCCGGATCCGAGCCCGGATCCGAGCCCGGACGGGCTTGGCGTTGCTGCACAGCGCTCCCACAGCCGGGTCACCGCCCGCTCAGGGCCGGTGACGTAGTCTCGAGGGCATGAGCGCAGGCCAGTCCGCGTCCCCGTACGGCTGGCGCCTCGGCACCCTCCAGGGGGTGCCGGTCTACCTCGGGCGGTCGTGGCCCGTCATCGCGCTGGTCGTGGTCTTCATCTTCGCGCCGACCGTGGTGCAGCCCGACACCGGCGCGCGCGGCGGCAGCTTCGGGTACGCCGTGGGGGCGTCCTACGCGCTCCTGCTGCTGATCTCGGTCCTGGCCCACGAGGCGGCGCACGCCGTGGTGGCGGCCCGTCTGGGGCACCGGGTCGACCGGGTGGTCGCCGACCTCTGGGGCGGTCACACCGTCTACGACGGTGCGCAGTCGCGGCCTGGGAGCAGTGCCGCCATCGCCGTCGCCGGGCCGTTGGCCAACCTCGCGCTCGCCGCCGTCGCCTACGGGCTGCAGACAGTGGTCCCCGACGGGGTCACGGGTCTGCTCCTGGCTGCCATGACCTACTCGAACCTGTTCGTGGGGCTCTTCAACCTCCTTCCCGGGCTGCCCCTCGACGGCGGTTTCGTCGTCGACGCCCTCGTCTGGAAGGTGACGGGCAGCCGGCACACCGGCCTGATCGTGGCGGGGTGGCTGGGCCGGGTGCTCACCGTGGGGCTCGTCGTGCTGGTCATCGGTCGTCCGCTGCTGACGGGGCAGTCGCCCTCCATCACCACGGTGGTGTGGGCCGGTCTCGTCGGGGCCTTCCTCTGGGTGGGAGCGACCAACGCCATCCGGTCGGGGACCAGCGGTCGCGCGGTCGCGCGCATCCCCCTGGCGCAGGTGCTGCGACCGGTGGCGGGCGTGTCCGTCGACGAGCCCCTGGCGCAGGCGCTGGCTCGCGTCGACGGGTTCGTCGGCGTCGTGGTCGTCTGGGACAGGTCGGGCCGTCCCGTGGGACTGGTCGATCTCGAGGCGGCCCGGGCCGTCGACCCCGACGTCGTCGCGCGGGGCCTCACCGTCGGCGCCGTCATGGTCCGTCAACCCGACGGCTGGGTCGTCGGGGCCGACCCCCGGGGTGACGTCTCCGCGGTCGTCGATGCCGTCCTCGGCGCATCGGGTGCCGGGTCGGGCGTGCCCCCGGTCGTTCTCGTGCTCGACCCAGAGGGTCGCCCGCTGGGTTCGGTGACCCTCGACGACCTCGAGAGCGCTCTGCGCACCACGGGAGCCTGAGCCGCTCGTCAGCCTGTGTCTCTAGTCTTCTTGCGCCTCTCGTCGTCCTGAGCCTCTTGTCGTCCTGAGCGTCTGGTCGTCCCCATCCTCGCGAGCGTTGGCCGTCGTCCACAGGCCTGCTCGACGTGGTGGCGGGGCCGCACCTGACGGCCGACGCTGGTTGTCGGGCGCGGTCCCGGCCCGTCGACGACACGAGAGGACGGACGTCAGATGGCGACCCGGTCACGGCAGGCGGATGCCCCCACGGCGACGAGCGGGGTCTCGTCTCGAGGCAGCACCGTCGCGAGCAGTGCCACCGGCAGCCAGCAGACGGTGCCGGCGGTCAACGAGGTGCGTCTGGTCGGACGCGTCTCCGGCGCACCCGAGGAGCGGGTGATGCCCAGTGGCGACGTGCTGGTCTCGCTGAGGCTGGTCGTGACCCGAGACGTGGCCCGCCGGTCCGCACCCGACAGTGCTCGGGTGACGGTCGACACCATCGACGTCGCCTGCTGGAGCGCTTCCACCCGTCGCGCCGCCGGTCGCCTGCGGGTCGGTGACCACGCCGAGGTGGCGGGAGCGCTGCGTCGACGGTTCTTCCGCGCCGGCGCCGTTGCGCTCAGCCGATACGAGGTCGAGGCGCAGAAGCTGACCCGCCGATGACGGCTGTGTCGACGACGACGGTTGTGTCGACGACGACGGCTGTCATGACGACGGGAAGAGCAGCCGCTCCAGCTCGTCGAGGGCTTTGCGGGCGTAGCCGCGCCACATCAGGCCCAGGAGCGGCATCGCTGCCGAGGCCAGGGGGGTCCGGGGGGCGATGCTCCACCTCCAGGTCACGCGGGCTCCTGTGCCGAGCGGCTCGACCGTCCACGAGCCGTCGACGCCGGCAGCGAGCGCCGCGAGCGGGCCCGTCAGGTCGGTCAGCGCATAGCCGAAGTGCCCGGCGCCGTTCTCGTCGACGGGCGCGGTGACCTCGAGCAGGAGCTCGCGCATGGAGCCACCACCGCGCAGGTGGATGGTGCGGGTCTGGCCGACGGTCCCCCATGCGCCCACCTGGTCGCTGACCGAGCCGATGGCGGGGATCGGTCCGTACCCGTGGGCGAAGAGCAGCGGGAGCGGAAGCGGCAACAGGGCTGGGTAGAGCGCACCCGGCAGCATCGGATAGGCGCGGGAGGCGACGAGATCGAGGGGTCCGGGCACGAGCGCCAGCCTAGGGGTCGGCTGCCTCAGGTGACGTCGCGTCGCCGGAAGGCGACAGCGCCAGCCCGGACCCCCTCAGGCGGGTCGCAGACTGAGCCTCAGGCGGGTCGCAGCCGGCTGGCGGTGACCGGGCAGTCCGCGCTGTCCAGCGGTTGGGGCCGACCGTAGAGGTAACCCTGCACCGAATCGCAGCCGAGCAACCGGAGCTGATCGGCCTGCTCGACGGTCTCCACCCCCTCGGCCACCACCCGCTGGCCGACGGCGTGCGCCATCGTGATGATCGCACCCACGATGGAGGCCGACACCGGGTCCCTGGCGATGGTGTCGATGAAGGTCCGGTCGATCTTCACCGTCCGGCTGGGCAGGTCGCGCAGGGAGGACAGCGAGCAGTGGCCGGTGCCGAAGTCGTCGATCGCCAGCTGGACGCCGAGGGCCTCGACCTGGGCGAGGTTGAGCGCCACCGCGGGGCTGTCCGACATCAGGGTCGTCTCGGTGAGCTCGAGGGTCAACCGCCCCGGTCGCAGGCCGGAGGCGTGCAGGGCGTCGCTGACCGCGGTCACGACGTCCTGGTGCTGCAGGTCCCGGACCGAGATGTTCACCGACACCCCGAGGTTGTCGTCGGGCCAGGTGGCGGCATCCAGGCAGGCGCGGCGCAGCACCCAGGCATCGAGCGTGGTGATCAGCCGCGACTGCTCGGCGATCGGGATGAAGTCGTCCGGCTGCACGAGCCCGTGGCCCGGACGATTCCACCGCACGAGCGCCTCGAGACCGATGAGCCGGGTGGCGGCGAAGTCGAAGATCGGTTGGTAGTGCAGCACCAGCTCGTCACGGTGCACGGCCCGCCGCAGGTCGTTCTCGGTCGCCAGCCGGTCTTCGGCGCGCCGGCCCATCTGCTGGTCGAACACCACGAACCTGGACCGGCCGGTGGTCTTGGCCTCGTACATGGCCAAGTCGGCCCGTCCGAGCAGCTCCTCGCTGTCGCTGACCGGGGCGACGGCCTCGCCGTCCGGGCGGGCGTAGGCAATACCGACGCTGGCGCCGATCGCGACGTTCTGGCCGCCGATCCGAAACGGCACCTCGACCTGCTCCACGATCCGGCGGGCTATCACCGGGACCAGCGTCCGGTCCGCCAGATCGCGGCAGCACACGACGAACTCGTCGCCGCCGAGGCGGGCGACGACGTCGTCGGCGCGCACCGAAGCCCGGATCCGCTCGGCCACCCGGATCAGCAGCTCGTCACCGGCCGCGTGCCCGAGGCTGTCGTTGACCCGCTTGAAGCCGTCCAGATCGATGAACAGCAGCGCCAGGTTGACCGGCCGACCGGCGATGGCAAGCAGCTCCTCGTCGAGCAGGGCACACAGGGCGGCCCGATTCGGCAGGCCGGTGAGGGAGTCGGTGAGCGCCCGGTCGCTGAGCACGTCGTGCAGGGCGCGCATCTCCTCCGAGGAGATCTCGATCGACCGCTCGAGGGTGTAGCGGTCGGCGTCGGAATCGGCGTAGGAGTCGCTGACCACCTTGAGCAGGACCGACCACTGGGTCCGGGTCGGCGGCACGTCCGTGCTCAACGCGAGGCGCCGCAGCTGGCGGGACAGGCTGACGTGGATGTCGCCCGTCACGACGCTTCCTGGAAGGTGGTGACGGTCATGGTCTGGTTGAGGAAGTCGCACACCCCGGAGCCGCCCGGTGAGATCTCCCCATAGGAGTAGTAACCGATCACCGCCGAACCGTCCGGAAGGCCGGCCACGGTGGCGGCCAACTCGTCCTCGGTCCGTCGCCCGAGCACCAGCCGTCGTCCGACGCAGCTGACGGCCAGCGCCAGCGTCGCCTCGCCAGCCTCGGGGGCGCAGGCCTGGGCCGCGCACTGGGCGCCGTCGATGAGCCGGTCGAAGGTTGCCCGCATCAGCCGTACCAGCGAACCCTGGGCGACGTCGCCAGCGAACGTCATGCTCTGGGACCCCTCGTCGACTCCCAGGATGGTGCGCAGCACGGCGTGCTCGTCGCCGCGTGAGGGGCGGACGGACAGGGGGAACAGCAGCGCCGAGGCCGGAAGCTCGGCGGCCCGCTCGCCCAGGTAGCGCTTGTAGAGTGCCAGCGCGGGCTGACCGTCCAGCTCGTAGAGCACGTTGCCCTCCGATCGGGTGACCCGGCGTTCGGGGCCGAGGACATCCCAGCCGCCTTCCGAGCCGTGGCCAGTCCGCAACCGGTCGCCGGCCAGGCCGAGCGCGGCCACGTATCCGCTGCGGGGCTGGCCGTCGGCCAGCACCCAGGTCTGGGAGAACCGCGAGCCGTCCGCGGCCAGTCCGCCGGACACGGCTATCGAGGCGCCGACGCGGTCGCTGATGCCAGCCGCCAGGGTGCTGCCGTTGACGCTCAGCCCGTCGGACAGCACGAACACGGCGGACAGGTCGGGCTGGGCGGCCAGCAGCTTGTCGGCGACGGAGCGCCCAACGGCGTAGGACGAGTCGGCATCGGCGATCGGTTCGCAGACAACGGTGACCTGCGTGCTGTCGAATCGGCACACGGCCACGGCCAGGCCGTCGTCGTAGAGAACGTCGTCCATGATCTCGCCAGCCGTCGAGCATCCGATGACGGCGGACCGGCAGAAGGCGCTCGTCAGCTGGGCCAGTGGCTCGCGCAGCCGGTCCAGGCCGGCACCGCCGAACACGATGACGGCCGTGCCGGGTCCGTCCTCACCCGCCTCAAGCG
>JBBRNQ010000093.1:0-17302 GCA_038230235.1 Actinomycetales bacterium | reverse complement strand
GACTTTCTCGAACAGGCGTGCTACAAATCTCGTAGACGCTTCTTCGCACATGCGTTCGAGCGTCATCGCCATCGTCACCGAGGAGCCCACCATGAGTGCAGCAGCAGTCTGGGACGCCGTCCCCGCCGTCAGCGGCTCGAGGGCGGGGCTCGGGCACGCGGATGGTCGGCACCTGTCGCTCGTCCCGCGGTCGGCGCCCTCCTCGTCCCGTCCACCGCTGCGGCTGACGAGGTTCGGTCGCCTGCTCGTGACGCTGGCCGTCCTCGCCGTCGCGCTGATGGTGGCCGTGACCGTGGTGGGCGCCCGGTCCGCGGCGGCCACCATCGACCACACCGTCACGGTCACGGCCGGGCAGACCCTGTCGGGGGTCGCAGCGCGCGAGCTCCCGGAGGTCTCCATCGCCGAAGGGGTCGCCCAGATCCAGCTGGCCAACGACCTCAGCTCCACCGAGGTGCACGCCGGGCAGCGACTCGCCATCCCGTCGCTGCGCTGACGAGAGAGCGCAGCGCGGCTGACGACAGGCAGCTGACGAGAGCACGGCAGACGAGAGCACGGCAGACGAGAACACGGCGGTCCTCGCCACCATGACGTCCCGGACGCGAGTCCGGGAGCAGACGGCACCAAGCCTCGACCCCTTGGCTGCCGACCCTGTGACACGGGGGACAGCACCATCCGCGGCTCCGCGGGTGGTGCTGCCCTCGTGTATGGGCGTCGTCGAGCGACCCGGCCCGCGCACACGATCCCGATGAGCTGTGGGCGACCACGATCTCGCCCAGCCGCGGACGCATCCTCTCCGCCCTCCCACGCCAGGACCCAGCCCCACGCCCACGCCCTCCCACCCCACCCCCCGGTCGCCTTGTTGCTCCCGATGGGCCCGAATCTGGCTCTCAGAGAGCGGATTCGGTCACATCGGGGGCAACAAGCGGACGTGGGGGGCCGGGGGCGGGGGTCAGGCGCCCCAGGAGGCCTGGGTGCCGCCGACGCGGGCGATCGCCATCTGCTCCTGGTAGCCCGACTCGAGCAGGGCGCGTACGGGGTCGCGCGGCAGTCCGCGGCTCTCGCGCCGGTCGGCGAGGGCGTCGCGCACGTCGGTGCGGTAGGCGTCCATGAGGAGGTCGTTCGCGCCGAGGACGTCACCGGACTCCTGGGCGGTGCGCAGGGCGGCCTCGTCGACGAGCAGGCACTTGGCCAGGGCCTCCTCGACGTTGAGCACCGAGCGCACCTGCCCGCGCACCTTCGGCTCGATGTTGTGGCACTGGTCGAGCATGAAGTTGACGCCGGAGCCCGCCCGGTGGGCGCCCTGCTCGACGATCTCGTGGAGGATCCGGAAGAGCTGGAACGGGTCGGCGGCGCCCACCATCAGGTCGTCGTCGGCGTAGAAGCGCGAGTTGAAGTCGAACGCTCCCAGCCGCTTCGCCCTCAGCAGCATCGTGACGATGAACTCGATGTTGGTGCCCGGGGCGTGGTGGCCGGTGTCGAGCACGACCGACGCCTGGTCGCCGAGGGCGAGGCAGTGGGTCAAGGAGGTGCCCCAGTCGGGGATGTCCATCGAGTAGAACGCCGGCTCGAACAGCTTGTACTCGATGAGCAGGCGCATGTGGGGCTCCAACAGGGCATAGACCTGCTGGAGCGAGTCGGCGAGCCGGTCCTGTCGGGCCCGCAGGGAGTCCTGGCCGGGGTAGTTGGTGCCGTCGGGAAGCCAGAGCTTGAGGTCGCGCGACCCGGTGGCCCGCATGACGTCGACGCACGTCGCATGGTGCGCGATCGCCTTGTCGCGCACTGAGCTGTCGGCGTGGGCGAGCGAGCCGAGGCGGTAGTCGTCGTCCTGGAAGAGGTTGGAGTTGACCGCCCCCAGCGACACGCCCTCGTCGGCGGCGTGCCGGGCCAGGCCCTCGAAGCCGCCGCGGCTCTCGTCGACGAGGTCCCACGGGATGTGGAGCGAGACCCGGGGGGCCAGTCCGGTGAGCCGGTTGACCTGGGCCGCATCCGAGACCTTCTCGAAGGGGTCGCGCGGCACTCCGGGCGACGAGAAGACCTTGAACCGGGTGCCGGCGTTGCCGAACGCCCATGAAGGCAGCTCCAGGGAGAAGTCGTCGAGCTCGGCGAGGCGGGCCAGGGCAGTGTCGTCGACGAACGTCATGATCAGACCCCGAAGCCGTTGCGGATGAAGGCGCGGGCATCGGTGGCGAGGGCCATCGAGTCGTCCCAGGTGTCACGCCAGATCGCGAGGTTCGACGACAGCGTGGGATGGACGACCTTGGAGGAGAACGACTCGAAGGTCAGCACCCCGTCGTAGGCGACGTCGCGCAGCGCCCCGAAGAACTCCTCGAAGGGCACCGACCCGGTGCCCAGGGCGCCGCGGTGCGACTCCCCGAGGTGGACGTAGCCGAGCTTGCCGGCCGCCGAGGCGGCGTAGACGGCCGCGCTGAACGACACCTCCTCGATGTTCATGTGGTAGACGTCGAGGTGGGCCACGACGTTCGGTCGGTCGACGTCGGCGATGAAGGCCAGGGTCTGCTCGGTGGTGTTGAGCACGTTGGTCTCGTAGCGGTTGCAGAACTCCAGCCCGAGCGTGATGTCCGACGCGGCGGCCTGGTCGGCGAGGGAGGCGATCGTCTCGACCGAGTGCGCCCGCCCACGCTCGGTGACGGGGGCCGCATACCGGCCGAGTTTGGAGAAGATCACCCCGCCGAGGTAGGGCGAGCCGGTGTCACGCACGAGCGAGATGACGTCGCCCAGATACGCCCGTCCCCGGGCGACGACGTGCGGGTCGTCGCTCGAGATGTCGGTCTCCTCGCTGAGCCCGAGGGAGAAGGTGGAGCCGAGGCCGTTGTCCTGCAACAGCTTTGCCGTCATCTCGGAGTCGAAGGTCTCGTCGGGCATGGTGAGCTCGATGAGGTCGTAGCCGGCCTCACGGGTCGACTCGATGGCGAAGCGCGCCTGCTCGGGACTCCACCCCCCGACCCACACGAGTGCGTGCACACCGATCTGGTTGGTCATCTCAGCTCTCCTTCGTCGTCAGGTACGTCATCGGGACGGTCGGGGTCGTGCGGGGAGTGGTCATCGCAGGAACGCTTGGGGGACACCGGAGTCGACGGGTACGACGAGACCGGTGGTCACCGACAGCTGCCCTCCGGTGAGGGCCACGACGGCCTGCGCGCAGTGCTCCGGCAGCACCTCCTCCTTGAGGACGGTGCGCTGCGCGTAGTACTTGCCCAGGTCCTCCTCGGCGACGCCGTACGTCTTGGCCCGGGAGGCACCCCAGCCGCCGGAGAAGATGCCGGAGCCGCGGACGACACCGTCGGGGTTGATGCCGTTGACGCGGACGCCGATCTCGCCGAGCTCCGCGGCGAGCAGGCGCACCATGTGGGCCTGCGCTGCCTTGGCCGAGCTGTAGGCGATGTTGTTGGGACCGGCGAAGACGGCGTTCTTGCTGCAGACGACCACGATGTCGCCGCCGAGGCCCTGGGCGCGCAGCACGGGCTCGACGGCCTTGGCCACGGCGAAGGAGCCGCGCGGCATGATCTGGTACTGCAGGTCCCAGTCCTCGAAGGTGGTGTCGGCCAGCGACCCGGCGCGGGTGATGCCGGCGTTGCTGACGACGAGGTCGATACCCCCGAAGGCGATGGTTGCCTCGACCATGGCGGCCGCGACGGCCGCCTCGTCGGAGACGTCCATGGCCACCCCCAGGGCCCGGTCGGGGCCCCCGAGGTCGGCCGCGACCTGCGCTGCCCTGTCACCCGCGAGGTCGGCGACGACGACGGTAGCGCCCTCGGCGACGAGCGCCTGCGCGATCGCGAGGCCGATGCCGGACGCGCCCCCGGTGACGAGGGCGACCCGCCCCGCGTGGGCCCTCGGCTTCGGCCGTCGCTGCAGCTTCAGCTCCTCGAGGATCCAGTACTCCACCGCGAACTTCTCGGCCTCGTCCACCGGGGCGTAGGTCGAGACCCCCTCGGCGCCCCGCATGACGTTGATGGCGTTGACGTAGAACTCACCGGCGACCCGTGCGGTCTGCTTGTCGGCGCCGAAGGAGAACATCCCCACCCCGGGCACCAGCACGATGGCAGGTGCGGCGCCGCGCATCGCCGGCGAGTCGGGGGTGGCGTGCCGCTGGTAGTAGGCGGCGTACTCCTCGCGGTACTGCTGCTCGAGCGCGCCCAGCCGGGCCACGACTTCCCCGAGAGGGGCATCAGGGGCGGTGTCGAGCAGCAGGGGCCGCACCTTGGTGCGCAGGAAGTGGTCGGGGCAGCTCGTGCCGAGGTGGACCAGCTGGTGGGTCTTGTCGCGGGAAAGGAAGTCGAGCACGACCGGACTGTCAGTGAAGTGCCCGACCGCCCGGGTGTCGCGTGAGGCGACCCCACGCAGGTGCGGGAAGAGCGCCGCCGCCCGCTCACGACGCGCCAGCTCCGGCAGGGGCGCCCGCGAGGCGTCGTACGCACCGAAGGGCTCGGGTACGGAGCGCTCCTCGAGGTAGGCAGCGGCCTGGCGGATGATCCGCAGGCTCCGTGTCTCGACCTCGTCGCTCGTGGATCCCCAGGCGGTGAGCCCGTGCCCTCCGAGCACGGCGCCGATGACTCCCTTGCGGGCCGACAGCTCACGCATGGCCAGACCGAGCTCCCACCCCGGCCGCTTCCACGGCACCCAGGCCACGGCCCCGCCCCAGATCTCCTCGACCAGCTTCTCGCCATCGGCCGCGCAGGCCAGGGCGATCACCGCGTCGGGGTGCAGGTGGTCGACGTGGTCGAAGTCGACGAGCCCGTGCATCGGGGTGTCGATCGAGGGTGCCGCACCGCTGGCCCCGAAGCCGCAGTAGGAGAACAGGCCCACCATCTCGTCCTCGTGCTCGACGCCTCGGTAGACACCGTCGAGCGCGGTGAGCCGGTCGCGCTCGAGCACGGCCAGCCCCCCGGCGGTCAGGGTGCCGAGGTCGCCACCGGAGCCCTTGACGTAGAGCAGCTCGACCGGTTGGCCGCTGGCCGGGCTGGTCACCGTCACCTTGGCCGAGGTGTTGCCCCCGCCGTAGTTGGTGACCGCCGGGTCGGAGCCGAGGCGGTTGCTGCGCGCGAGGAGCTGCTGCACGCCCTCGGGCAGGTCGGATGCGGGTTGGTCAGCCATGGTCAGCAGATCCTTCGGGGGTGGTAGCGGGGGGCGGGAGCGGCACGTCCGTGTGCCGCGAGAGCAGCTCGAGGAACGTCGTGTACGACGACTCGAGCGCGCCGGTCTCCCACTCGACCGGTTCGACCGGGCGAGCGGGTGGGACCAGTCGGGCGGTCAGGTCGGTCAGGGTCGCACCGGGCTCGAGCGCGAGGGCGGCCAGGACGGCGGCCCCGACGGCGGTGCCGGCGCCGGCGGCGACGCTGACCTCGTGACCGGCGAGGACCGTGGCGCGCAGACGGTTCCACGTGTCGCTGCGGGTGCCGCCACCGGCGAGCACGTGCCGGCGGCTGGGGGCACCGAGGTGGGCCAGGGTCTCGAGGCCGAGGCGCTCGACGAAGGCGACTCCCTCGAGGAGGGCGCGGTGGGCCTCGACCTCGTCGCGGGGTGCGCCGCTCCATACGGCCTGCAGAGTGGGGTCGGCGACCGGGAAGCGCTCGCCCGGGCGCACCAGGGGATAGCAGACGACCGTCGCCGGTCCCCGCGAGGCCGCGGCCCCGTCGAGACGCGCCAGCTCGTCGCCGCTGAGGCCCGTGAGACCGCCGGCCCCGCAGCTCGACGCCCCACCCGGCCACCAGTCACCGTCGGGCGAGTAGTGGCTGTAGACGGCCCCGTCGGCGCTCTCCACCCGGCGGGAGCTGACCGCCTTGAGCACCAGCGTCGTCCCGAGCACACCGACGCTCTGGCCCGGGGAGACCGCTCCGGTCGCGATCTGGCCTGCACAGCCGTCGGTCATGCCACTCACCACCTGCACCTCGGTGGGCAGGCCCAGACGGGAGGCGACCGTCGGGTCGACCACCCCGAGCACCACGGCCGGAGGCACGAGCGGCGGGAGGACGCCACCGAGCCCGAGGTCGGCAGCGGCGGCTGGCCAGGTGCGCGCGACGGCGTCGATGCCGGCCTTGAGGGTGTGCGAGGTGTCGGCCTCGACGGGGCCGTCGAGGAGGCCGGCGTTGACCGTGTCGACCGTCGCGACCACCCGCCCGGTGGCGCCGGCCGAGGAAGCCACAATGGCCATCCGCGCGAGCATCGACCCGGCCGGGAGCCCGTGGGCCGCGGCGAGCCCGGCTCCTGAGAGGTCGTCGTAGAGGAGGGCCGGCGACAGGGGGGAGCCGAAGCCGTCCACCGCGACGACCGTGCCGGAGGTGCCGCTGCTGGCGATCGCCCTCACGGTGCGGGCGGCCGGTCCGAGCTCGTGGACGACGCGGGCGACGAGGTCGAAGGTGACACCGGGGTAGGTCGCCACCTGGGTGCTGGACCCTCCGGGGCCTCGTACGGGGTCGGGCAGGGCGGCGGTCGCCGAGGCGAGCACCCTCCCGTCGCGCAGGCTGACGGCGACGCAGCGGGCGGTCGAGGTCGCGAGGTCGATTCCCAGGACGACACCATCACGGTCCACGTCGGCCTCCTGCGAGCGGGAGCAGCAGGTCGGCGACCCCGCAGAGGTCGGTCACCGTGACGTCGGCCTCGGCGACCTGCTCCCGCGTCGGGTGCTCGGGAGCCTCCCCCCGCGTGACCCAGATGGTCGCGAGGCCGAGGGCCCTGGCGGGGCGCACGTCGGTGTCGAGCCGGTTGCCGATGTGCACCGCGTGCGCGGCCGTGGTGCCGGCCTGCTCCAGCGCCCAGTCGAAGAGCTCGCGGCTCGGCTTCTCGTGGCCGACCAGCGCGCTCACGCCCCACACGTCGACGAGGTCGCCGAAGCCGTCGCGCCGCAGGGCGTCCACCGTCGAGGCCTCCTGGTTGGCCAGCACGCCGGTCACGACCTGCCCGTGCAGGGCTCGGAACATCGCCAACGCGTCCTGGTATGCAGTGCCCTCGCCGTGCGTCCACCAGCGTCGGGTGCGCTCGTGCAGCTCATCGCGCAGTCCCTCGTCGCCGAGCAGCTCGCGGGCGAGCGTGCGCCGGAAGCCACCCGACTGGGCGGTGCGCATCTCGTCGTGCAGGCGGAAGAACTCGCCGCGGTCGACGGCGTCGCGGCCCTGGCTCGCCCGGATCTCGTCGAGGGCCGTCAGCACGGCGGCGGTGAAGCTGTCGTCGGGGTAGATCGGGCCACCGACGTCGCAGAACACCGCCTCGAGGCGGCTGGGCAGGGGCACGGGCTCAGACCCCGCGCCGCAGGTTGGCGCGTCGCTCGGCGACGTCGTCGCGGTCGAAGAACTTGGCCACGTCGGCCTCGTCGAGCGGGGCGAGGCCGCCGGCGGCGTACGCGATGGAGCGCACCCGGGCGCCCTTGACCGCCATCGTCGACACGGCCTCGACGCCCTCGACGGTGGGCGCGATCGCGACGATGCCGTGGTTGCCCAGCAGCACGAGCTGGGGGAGGGCCCCATGGAGCTCGACGTGCTCACGCAGCCGGGCGGCGTAGACGCGACCGAGGTCGATACCGGGGGTCGCGTAGGGCACGAAGAGCGGCAGGCCGATGACGACGGCCTCATCGGAGTAGACGAGCTGCGACCATGCCTGTGCGGCAACGACGCTCGCGAGCAGGCCAACGACGGCGGTGGGGTGGGTGTGGCCGACGAAGCGGGCCGACGCCGGGTCGACGGCACCACGCCCGGCTGCATTGGCAGCGGCGTGCACGGCGGCGTGGACGACGGTCTCGATCGACCCGCGCCGGGGTCCGCCCCCGCCCGGCCGCTGCGTCCCCTCCGCGACGAGCACAGCCGTCAGGTCACCCTGGGTCGAGGCCGGGTCGTCGACGACGGCCATCACCTCGTCGATGTCGACGAGGACGAAGTCGTCGGTCGTGGCATCGGCGAGGTTGGCGCCGGAGGCCTTGACGACGAGGCGGCCGTCGGGGAGCAGCTCGGAGGTGTTGCCCTCGGCGAGCACCGCGAGGTCGCGTTCCGGCTCTCCGAGCAGCCGGGTGAGCGCCAGCAGGTCGGGACTGACGACGGAGGGGTCCCAGGTGGTGGGCATCACCGGCTCCCGGTGAAGCGACGGGTGGTGAGCCCGTTGAGCAGCGCGGCGAAGACGAGCACGAGACCGAGGGCCAGTAGCTGGTACTGCGTACCGTCGTTGCCCTCGAAGGCCAGCAGGATGCCGGCGTTGAGCCAGGTGATGAGCAGGGTGGCGAGGACGACACCGGCGACCCGGCCGATGCCTCCGGTGATGGCGACGCCCCCGAGCACGGCGACGGTGATGGCGGGGAGGGCCAGCCCGTTGCCGCTGGTGCCGGCGTCAGGTCGGGCCGAGGCGAACTGCCCGCTGATGTAGACCGCGACGAGCCCGGCCACGATGCCAGCGATGACGTAGGCCGCGAAGCGGGTCCGGCGCACGTCGAGCCCCGACCACTCGCTGGCCACGTCGTTGGTGCCGATGGCGAAGAGCCTGCGGCCGTAGGTGGTCCGGGCCACGAGGAGCCACGTGACGAGTACGGCGGGGATGAGGAAGGTGAAGATCCCGAGCGGCACGTCGGGCAGCTGGCTGCCGACGACCGGGATCTCGACCGAGCGGGTGATGGAGTAGAGGGCTCCGATGCGCGCGTCGGAGATGGGGGTGGCGTCGGTGACGACCAGCGCCAGCGACTTGTAGGCGTAGTAGCTGGCGAGGGTCGCGATCAGCGCAGGAAAGCGCAGGTAGGCGACCATCAGGCCGTTGACCGCCCCGAGCAGCCCACCGACGACGACGGCGAGCACCACCGAAAGGGCCAGGCTCCAGCCCCACCGGCCGTAGGCGATGCCGAAGGCCATGCCGGTGAGGGAGACGATCGCGCCGATCGACAGGTCGATGCCCCCGCGACCGGACACGATGACGACGAGCTCGCCGAGGGCGAGCATGGCCAGCGGTACGGCGTCGACGAGGGCG
Source organism: Actinomycetales bacterium (assembly GCA_038230235.1). Lineage (GTDB taxonomy): Bacteria > Actinomycetota > Actinomycetes > Actinomycetales > Dermatophilaceae > Lapillicoccus. The sequence continues at coordinate 8,344 of JBBRNQ010000093.1, read as the reverse complement.
CCGGAGAGGTAGTCGGCGTCGTACGCGCCCGTGAGGTAGCCCTGCGCGCCGAGGAGGCTCATCCACCCGACGACCACCACGAGCAGGACCGCGAGCAGCACGATCCGGTCGGTGAGCAGGGAGCGCAGCGCCCGCCCGGCCGGACTCGGGCCGGTCGTCTTCACGGCGGGTGGTCGGGTCGAGGTGGTGGTCATCGCGCCCTCCTGGTGCGCTGGCGGACGAGGTCGGCACCGACGGCGATGGCGATGGCGACCCCGACGAAGAAGTCGCTGAGCTGGCTGGGCCAGCCGAGCTGGGTCGTGCCCGAGGCGACCGTCTGCACCAGCAGGGCGCCGAGCACGGTGCCGAGCACCGAACCGCGCCCGCCGGTGATCGAGGTGCCCCCGATGACGACGGCGGCGATGACCGCGAGCTCGCGGCCGCTGCCCACCGACTGGTCGAGCGTCGAGGTGCCCGACGCCACCGTGAAGACGGCGGCCACACCGACGAGCAGGCCGGTGACCGCATACGTCATGAGGGTGAGGCGCTGCACCTGGATGCCGGCCAGCCGGGCCGCTGTCGGGTCACCCCCGATGGCGTAGAGGTGACGACCGGGGCGGCTGTGCCGCAGCCAGTACCACGCGGCGGCGGCGACGAGCAGGGTGAGCAGGAAGCTGTGGGGCAGGCCGAGGGTGCGCCCGGACTCCCCGCGGCCGAAGAACTCGAGCGTCCCGGGGATGCCGTTGACGGTCTGGCTGGCGAAGATCTGGCGGCCGAGGAACTGGAAGAGGTTGGCCGTGCCGAAGGTGATGATGATCGCGTTGACCCGGCCGTACGCGATGAGCAGACCGTTGACGGTGCCGAGCACGAGCCCCAGGACGGCGGCGGCGAGCAGGGCCAGGGGCAGCGACGCGCCCTGGTCGACGAGCAGCTTGGCGGTCGTCACGGCCGTGACCATCAGGGCGCCCCCGACGGAGACGTCGATGCCGGCCGCGATGATGACCATCGTCATCCCCACGCCCATCAGGGCGATCGGCGCGACCGACGACAGCAGCGGCTGCCACGACCCGGCGGTCTTGAAGGCCGGGGTGGCGACCGAGAGCACCACGGCCAGCACGACGAGGATGACGACGAGCACCCGCTCCTGACCCGTCACGGCAGGAGGCAGGATGCGACGCGCGGCCGTGGGCCCCGTCGGGGCGGCTGGGGTCGGGGTGGGCGGTGACGGTGCGGTGGGGGCACTCATGCGGGGACCTCCTCGTCGGCCCCGGCCGCGGCGGCCAGCACGTCGGCCTGGGACGCACCGGGCGGGAACTCACGGGTCGTGCGGCCGGAGCGCACGATGAGCAGGCGGTCGGCGATGCGCAGGGCCTCGCTGAGGTCGGAGGTCGCGACGAGCACGGCCGTGCCCTCGTCGGCGAGGGCGGTGATGATCTTGTGGATCTCCTCCTTGGCGCCGACGTCGACGCCCTGGGTGGGTTCGGCGAGGACGAGCACGCGGGGCCGCTCGACGAGCTGGCGGGCCAGGACGACCTTCTGCGCGTTGCCGCCCGACATCATCGAGATGGGCTGGGTCTCGCTGGGGGTCTTGATGGCGAGGCGCCTGATCATGTCCTTCGCCACCTGCGTCTCGCGCCGGCGGTCCACCCAGACCCGCGCCCTCGACATCAGGGGCAGGTGGCTGACCGTGATGTTGAAGGAGATGGGCTGGAAGGCGAACATGCCCTGGGCTTTGCGGTTGGCGGGCAGCAGGGCGATGCCGAGCGACTGGGCGGCCCGAGGGTGCTTCGGGCTGATCTGATTGCCCTCCAACAGGATCCGCCCGCCGGTGGCCTGCCGCATACCGTAGACGACCTCTGCGATCTCGGCCACGCCGGAGCCCACGAGGCCGTAGAGGCCGACGATCTCGCCGGGGCGCACGGTGACGCTCACGTCGTCGAAGCTGCCCTCCGAGGCGAGCGACTCGAGCACCAGGCGCGGCTCTCCATCCGGTATGGAGCGCGCCTGCGCGCCGCCCTCGTCGTGCAGGGCGTCGCCGACCATGAGCTCGACGACCCTGCGGACCGTGAGCTCGCCGATGGGCCAGGTGCCCACCGTCTCACCGTCGCGCATGACCGTGACCTCGTCGCAGATGCGGAAGAGCTCGTCGAGGCGGTGCGAGATGTAGATGACGCTGACCCCCGTGTCACGCAGTCGGCGCACGACGGAGAAGAGGACGTCGATCTCGGCGTCGGTGAGGATGGCCGACGGCTCGTCGAGGATGAGCACCTTGGCGTTGCCGGCGAGGGCCTTGGCGATCGAGACCTGCTGCTGCTCGGCGATGGACAGGTCACCCACCGGTCGGGTGGCGTAGCGGGCGGGCAGCCCGATGGTGTCGAGCAGCTCGATCACCCGGGCGTGCTGCGCGGCCCAGTCGACCCGGCCGCCCCGCACGATCTCGCGGCCGACGAAGATGTTCTCCGAGACGGTCAGCTCGGCGAAGAGCTGGGGTTCCTGGTAGACGGTCTGGATGCCGTGGGCAAGGGCGTCCTGGGTGGTGCTGAACGACACCGGGGCGCCCTCGAACGCCATGGTGCCGGTGTCGGCCGACTCGGCGCCGGCGACGATCTTGATCAGCGTCGACTTGCCGGCGCCGTTCTCACCGACGACCGCGTGGACCGTGCCGGGGGCGACGGTGAGGTCGGCGTGGCGGATGGCGCGCACGCCTCCGTACCGCTTGGAGACGTCCTTGAGCTCGAGGCGGGCTTCCACCACGCCGACCTCCTCTCGTGTCGTGAGTCGCGTCTGTGTCAGGTCAGGTCAGGTCAGTAGCTGAACTGGCTGACGTTGTCCTTGGTGATGGTCAGCGGCGGGCCGAGCAGCAAGGTCTTCGAGGCGCTGTCGTAGGTCACCGCCGGCAGCTTGGCGCTGACGTTGTTGGTGGCGGCGAACTCCTTGCCCTCCGCAGCCTGCAGGCCGGCCCAGGCGGTGAGGTAGCCGAGGTTCTGCACGTCCCAGAGGATGGAGGCGGACGACGAGCCGTCGGTCAGGTAGGGCGCCATCGACTTCGGGGTGCCGAGGCCGACGGTGAAGACCTTGCCGATCTTCCCGGCGTCCTTGACGGCCTGGGCCACACCGGGAGCCGACGAGGTGCACTCGCCGACGAGTCCGGTCAGGTCGGGGTGGGCGTTCATCAGGTCGGTGGCCATCTGGGTGGCCTTGTTCTGGTCCTCCCCGGCGAAGACGACGTCGACGATCGACAGGTTGGGGTACTTCGCTGCGGTGACCTTCTTCTGCACCGCGATCCACCCGTTGAGGTTCTGCGCGGTCTCGCCGCAGGAGACGATGGCGTACTTCCCCTTGGAGCCCATCACCTTGGCGAGGTCGTCGACGAGGGCGGTGCCGATCCCCTCGGTCGATGCCTGCGACACGAACGCCGACCGCACCGAGTTGGGTGCGTCGGTGTCGGAGGTGAGCACCTTGATGCCGGCGGCCTGTGCCTGCTGCAGCACCGGAGCCATCGAGTCGGGGTCGTTGGGCGCGACGATGAGCGTGTCGACCTTCTGCTGGATGTAGGAGCGCACGATCTGGGCCTGCGCGGCCGCGTCGGCGGTCGTCGGGCCCTGGTAGAGCCAGGTGATCCCGAGGGCCTTCGCCGCCTCCTGGCCTCCGGTGTTCATCGCCTCGAAGTAGGGGATGCCCTGCAGCTTCGGCACGAACGCGATCTTCTTGCCCGCACCGCCGCCGGCGCCGCCGGCAGCGGTGGAGGCCCCGGCTCCGGCCGGAGCGGCCGTGTCGTTCTTCTTCGTGCACCCGGTGAGCGCCAGGGCGGAGGCGAGCACAGCGACAGCCGCCGTGCGGCCGGTGGTGGTGAGCTTCATCGTCGAATCTCCTGTGGTGGTGGGTTGGTGTGAGGTGGCGGTGATGCGGGGTTCGGTGTGGTGCAGGGTGGCGCGCTGGTCACTCGACCGCGAGGCCCTGTCGCTCGCGGTCCCGGGCGACCAGCCGGGTGAAGCGCTCGTAGGCGTCATCCCAGCCGCCGCCGGGCCGCGGCTCGTACGACGTGACCGGCTCGGTCGCGGCGACGACCCGACGGATGTCGTCGAGCCCTCCGAGCTCACCGAGGGCCACGAGCTGCGTGGCGGCGTTGCCGAGGGCGGTGGCCTCGACGGGTCCGCAGAAGACGGGGATGCCGCAGGCGTCGGCCGTCAGCTGCGAGAGGAGGGTGTTGTTGGCCCCGCCCCCCACGACGTTGATGCTGGGCGCCCGGTGGCCGGTGACGGCGGCGAGGTCCTCGACGACGTGCCGGTAGGCGAGCGCGAGCGAGTCGACGACGCAGCGGGTGATCTCCCCGATGGTCTGGGGGACCGGGCTGCCCGTGCGTGCGCAGTACTCCTGGATGCGCTCGGGGGTGCGGCGGCCGTCGAGGAACTCGGGGGCGTCGGGGTTGATGATGCCGCGCAGCCCGGGGACGTCGGCGGCGAGCGAGACGAGCTCGGGGTAGGACAGCTCGGTGCCCTGCCGCTGCCACCAGCGTCGGCACGACTGGAGCACCCAGAGGCCAGTCACGTTGCGCAGCAGGCGGATGGTGCCGGCGTAGCCTCCCTCGTTGGTGAGGTTGGCTGCTCGGGTCGCGGGGGTGATGACCGGATCGGGCACCTCGATCCCGACGAGTGACCAGGTGCCGCTCGAGATGTAGAGGCTGCCAGGGTCGTGGAGCGGGGTGCCGACGACGGCGCTGGCCGTGTCGTGGCCCGCGGGCATGACGACCCGCGTGCCGCGGAGCCGGCCGGTGGCGAGCTGGGGCAGGAGGCTGCCGACGTCGGTGCCGGGCGGGACGACCTCGGGCAGCAGGTGGGTGGGCACACCCAGGTCGTCGAGCAGCTGCGTGGCCCAGCGGTTCTCGCCCATGTCGTAGAACCCGGTGGTGGACGCCGCGGTGAGCTCGGTGACGCTCGAGCCGGACAGCAGGTGGTGGAAGACGTCGGGCATCATCACCAGGGTGCGCGCCCGCTCGAGCCGCTCCGGGTGCTCCTGGGCGTCGGAGACGAGGGCGAAGAGCGTGTTGATGTCGATGACCTGCACGCCGGTGGAGGTGTAGATGCGGTCGGCGCCCACCGCCTCGACCGCGCGGGCCCGGGCCCGGGGCTGGCGGTCGTCGCGGTAGCAGGTGGGGTCGTCGAGGAGCCGGCCGCCGACGTCGAGCAGCCCGTAGTCGACGCCCCAGGCGTCAGCGCCCACGGAGGCGATGTCACGGTCGCCGGCCACGAGCCGGTCGAGCCCCTGACGCACCCCGCCCCAGAGCTGGTCGAGGTCCCACCGCACGATGCCGTCGACCTCGCGGGGCTGGTGGGTGAAGCGGTGGACGACGTCGAGGGCCAGCCGGGTGCCGTCGTACGCGACGGTGGCCACCCGCCCGCTCTCGGCGCCGAGGTCGACGGCCGCGACGGTCGTCGCGACGGTGGTGCCGCCGGTGCTCACGACCGCCACCGCACCGACGCCGTACGGGGCCCCGCCGGGCCACGGCTGGCAGCGCGCCGGATGGGCGTGGGCGGTCGTGCCACGGCGGCGAGCTCGGGGTCGACGAGGTCCCACGTCACGCCGGCGTCGGTCCAGGTGCGGTGCACGTCGGGCGGCACGCCGGTGTCGGAGATGAGCCGGGTGACCCGGTCGACCGTCGTGAAGGAGTGGGTGCCGAAGCGCTCGACCTTGGTGGAGTCGAAGAGCGCGTAGACCTGGCGGCAGGCGGCCGCGAGAGCGGCCTTGGCCGTGGCCTCCTCGGGGGTGATGTCGAGCAGGCCCCGCTCGAGGCTGAGCCCGACGAGCCCGAAGAAGCCCTTGTCGACCCGACCCCGGCCGACGAGGACGTCGGAGAGGAAGCCGACCATCGACTCCGACGCGCGTCGCAGCACGCCGCCGGGCATGATCACCGCGGCGTCGCTCTGGGTGAGCAGGAGGCTCGATGCACGCAGGCCGTTGGTGATGACGGTGAGCGGCGAGACCTGGAGCAGCTCCTCGGCCAGGTAGTAGCAGGTGGTGGAGGAGTCGAGGGCGATGACGTCGCCGGGGCGCACGAGGCCGGCGGCGTGCCGGGCGATGGCCCGCTTGGCCTGGGGCGCCACCCGTTGGCGGAAGTCGAACGCTCCCTCGTCGGAGTGCGGGGCCACCAGGGCGCCGCCGCGGATCCGGCGGAGCATGCCGCGCTGCTCGAGGCTCTCGAGGTCCTTGCGCACCGTGACGGTCGAGACCCCGAAGCGCTGCGACAGCGTGCCGACCTCCACGCGTCCCTGCTCGTCGAGCTCGGTGAGGATCGCCTGCTCGCGGTCGAACTCACTCAGTGACGCCACGAGACCTCCTCGTCGTGCGGCTGCCGTGCCCTTCGCTGGGCACAGGCGTGAGCGTAGGGATCCGTAAGTGGAAAGGCAATGAGGACAAGAGAAACGAAAGCGGGCGGGCTTCCGCGGAAGGCGGGACGCTTGGCTTTGACCCCACCGGCACCGCGTCCGCGGCGGTGCCGGACGGGCCGACGAGTGGCAGGATGGGCGGATGACGTCAGCGACCCAGACCCCGCTCGAGCTCTTCGGCACCGACGCCCTCGTCGGCGAGGAGGACCGCGACCTGCAGCTGGCGGTGCGCACCTTCGTCGAGGAGCGGATCAAGCCCGAGATCGGGCGGTGGTTCGAGGACGGCGAGATCCCCGCCCGCGACCTGGCGAAGGAGCTGGGGTCGCTCGGGGTGCTCGGGATGCACCTCGAGGGCTACGGCTGCGCGGGAGCCAGCGGGACGGCATACGGGCTGGCCTGTATGGAGCTCGAGGCGGGCGACTCGGGTCTGCGCTCACTGGTCTCGGTGCAGGGTTCGCTGGCGATGTTCGCGATCTGGAGGTTCGGCTCCGAGAAGCACAAGCAGGAGTGGCTCCCGAGGATGGCCGCGGGGGAGGCGATCGGCTGCTTCGGTCTGACCGAGGCCGACTACGGCAGCAACCCGGCGGGCATGCGCACCCGAGCCCGCCGTGACGGCGACGACTTCGTCATCGACGGCTCCAAGATGTGGATCACCAACGGCTCGATCGCCGATGTCGCCGTCATCTGGGCGCAGACCGACGACAAGATCCGGGGGTTCGTGGTTCCGACGGACACGCCCGGGTTCTCGGCAAGGGCGGTGCACCACAAGCTGTCGCTGCGTGCGTCGGTCACCGGCGAGCTGGTGCTCGACGGCGTGCGGGTGCCCGCCTCGGCGATGCTGCCGGAGGTCGGAGGGCTGCGCGGGCCCCTGTCGTGCCTCGACGAGGCGCGCTACGGCATCGTCTTCGGCGCCCTCGGCGCCGCCCGCGACAGCCTCGAGACCGCCTTGTCGTACGCCGCGGACCGCATCATCTTCGACCGTCCCCTCTCGAGCTTCCAGCTGACCCAGGCCAAGCTCGCCGACATGACCCTCGAGCTGGGCAAGGGGATGCTGCTCGCGCTGCACCTGGGGCGGCTCAAGGACGCCGGCACGCTGCGGCCGGAGCAGATCAGCCTCGGCAAGCTCAACAACGTGCGCGAGGCCATCGCCATCGCCCGCGAGTGCCGCACGATCCTCGGCGCCAACGGGATCTCGTTGGAGTACAGCCCGATCCGTCACGCCGCCAACCTCGAGTCGGTGCTCACCTACGAGGGGACGAGCGAGGTGCACCAGCTGACGATCGGCCGGGCGCTGACGGGCCAGTCGGCCTTCGCCTGAGGCTGGCTGAGGGGTCGAGCCGGAGGACGGGACCAAGGTCCCCCGAGCCACCTCTCGGGTCGGCGAGCCTGAGAGCATGACAGTCACGGGGTCGGCGTCTCGTGTGCCCTCCGTGGCTGTCAGCACCGCCTCGTCGGTGACGGACGGCTCGCTCTGCGAGGTGCTCGAGCTCCTGCACTCGACGGCCGAAGGCCTCACGTCGGCGGAGGCGGCCACACGGCTCGCGACCTACGGCCCCAACGCCGTACGGTCCCACCACCCGGTGGCCCTGCGGCTGCTCCTTCGGCAGCTGCGCAGCCCGGTGCTGGTGCTGCTCGCGGCCACGGCCGTGCTGTCTGCCTTCCTGGGCAACGGCACCGAGTCCGTCATCATCGGGCTCATCCTCGTCGCCAGCGTGGGCCTCGGCTTCACCAACGAGTACCGCGCCGAGAGGGCGGCCGCCGGCCTGCACGACCTGCTGCGCCACACCACTCTCGTACGGCGTGACGGCACCCTCAGGCGGGTCGACGTCACCGAGGTGGTGCCCGGCGACGTGGTGCAGCTCTCGGCCGGGGTGCTCGTGCCCGCCGACCTGAGGCTGCTGACCGCCATCGGTCTGGAGTGTGACGAAGCCGTGCTGACCGGGGAGTCGGAGGCGGCGGAGAAGGCCGTGCAGACGTCGGCG
>JBBRNQ010000092.1:0-17721 GCA_038230235.1 Actinomycetales bacterium | reverse complement strand
GGCAGCCCCAGGCGCCACCGACGCCGGTCCGGATGCCTTATGGCCTCGTCGAAGCAAGCGCGGAGCGAGCGGGAGACATCGAGCCCGGCGTCAGCGACGATGCGTGCCCGCGCCAGGTCGAGCCGGCCGGCCCGCACCAGGGCGAACGTCTCGGGGAGGTCGTTGACCAGCACCCGCAGATCGCACAGCAGGCTGCCCATGACGCGTGGCGCCACCCGGAAGACCGGCGCCAGCGAGGCGGTCGTGGCCTCCTCACCCTGAAGGCCCAGGGGCCCACCACTGCGCCGAGAGGACCGCAGCGCGGCGACCGCCTCATCCTCACGACGGGCGAAAGCCTCGACCGCGAGCGCCTGGACGGCCTCGAGGGCTGCCACCGCCGCGCGGGTCACCTCGACCACACTGAGCGCGGCACCCGCGTCGAACCGCAGGAGCTCGCCGTCACTCAGATCAGCGAGCTCGGCGACCACCGCAAGCGGAGACACGAGACCGTCGTCGACGTCCTTCGACAGCTGTTCCCACCCCACCACACACCCCCAATCTCTCGAACACCTGTTCGATGATATCGCCACCTTGACGGCTGCACAAGAGCGTCGACGAGGTGCCGTTGACCTCGGGGCCTCAGCCCCGAGCGACGGGACCGACGGGGTGCGGGAGCCTCGTCGACCCCGGCCCTCCCCGCCCCACCTGGACGCCGCCAGGGAGTACCCGGCGACCCATGGGGCAGGGAGCGGTCAGCTCCCCTGCACCTGGCCGCTCGGCACCAGGGTGAGCGTCTCCTGCGCCGTACGCTCGACCGCCGCCTGCGTCGACGGCCAGGGGTAGCTGCCACCACTGGCCCAGGTGTCGGCCTGGTCGATGTAGTGCGCGTCGTAGGGGTGACCGCTGTTGCCGGTCTGGTTGACCCAGGTGGAGGCGTCGAGGTCACCGAGGTCGACGACCATCCGCATCGACGGCGCGGTCGTGACCTGGAAGGTCGTGCCGCTGATGTCGGTCGGCGAGGCGCCGGGTGCCCGGGCGGCCGCGTTGTAGCTGTTGGCGTTGACGATCGAGCTGCCTCCGGGCAGTCCGATCGGCCCGCGGTTGAAGATCGAGCGCACGAGGTCGGGCACCGTGGGTCCGCCCAGCACCGGGTGGGTGAGGGTGACCTCGTGCAACGCGCCCCACGACCACGTGACGGGATCCTTGCCCAGGTGCCGGGTCAGGTCGAGCCGGGCGCCGATCAGCGCCTTCTTGAGGATCTCGTCGCGCCCCTCGACGACTCCCGGGGTCTGCTTGTCGTCCCACCAGGGGTTGTTGGGCTGGTCGAGGAGCGTCGTGACCGCGACCATCCACCGCGACCCGCCGTTGGCCGCGATGCCGCTCGGGAGCTCGTCGTTGAAGGTGTACTGCAGCAGGCGCACCCAGACAGCGTTGAAGTACGACGCCCGCACGCTCGCCTTGCTGCGGTCGGCGGGCTCGGTGAAGTCCCAGTCGGCCAGGAGGGCCTGCGCCTGCTGGGCGAACTGCTCGGTCGCGGTGTTGTCGACCCCCGGCTCCTCGCCCGTCTGGCTGAGGAGGTTGACCGAGAGCAGCGCCTTGACCAGGGTCGGGGCGAACTCGTTGCGGGTGTCGAGCTGGATGGAGCGCATGTCGTCGGGCGAGACCTTGCCGCCGCCCTGGATCCGGGTCTGCAGCAGGTCGTGGATGCGCTGCGACCGGAAACCGAGGTCCCAGTCGGCGCTGAGGAACGGCCCCCCGCGTGCCGCCGTCACCTGCTGGTTGGCCGTGACGACGAAGCCCTCGGGCGGGTCGTAGGACCACGGCAGCCGGTCGAAGGGCACGTAGCCGCGCCAGTCGTAGGCGCTGTCCCAACCGGGCGCCGGCCAGTAGCCGGGCACGGTGTTGGGCACCGAGGTCGACCGGATCGGGATCAGCCCCGGCGCCTGGTATCCGATGTGGCCGGCGGTGTCGGCGTAGACGAGGTTCTGTGACGGCACGGCGAAGAGCTTGGCTGCGGCACGGAACTGCGCGAAGTCGGTCGCCCGGTCCAGCGCGAAGATCGCGTCAGCCGTCGTCGACGGCACGAGCCCCGTCCAGGCGAGCGAGACGGCGTAGGTGTCCTGCTGGGGGGTGAGGCGCACCAGCGCCCGCTTCCCCACCTGCGCCGCGGAGTCGATGACGTCGCTGATCACCGGGCCGTGCACCGTACGACGCACGGTCAGCGGCACGTCTGCGCCCCCGGCGACCTTGATCGTCTGGGTCGACGTCTGGAGGGGCACCTGCTTGCCGTCTCGCAGGTAGGTGTCGTCGGTGACCTTCTCGAGGTAGAAGTCCGAGACGTCGGGGCCGAGGTTGGTGAAACCCCATGCCACGGAAGCGTTGTGGCCGATGACGATGCCCGGTAGCCCGGCGAAGGAGAAGCCCGAGACGTCGAACGGACAGGTGGCCGAGACCGAGCGGCAGTGCAGCCCCGTCTGATACCAGATCCCAGGAAGAGATGTCGCGAGATGAGGGTCGTTGGCGAGCAGCGGCTTGCCCGTGGTGGTGTGCTCTCCGCCGACGACCCACGAGTTCGAGCCGATGCCCTCACCGTGGCCGAGCAGGGTGGGCAGCGCGTCGAGCGCCTGCTGCACGCCCGCGTAGAGGCCACCGGCTGACGGGGTGACGGCGGCGTCGACCGCTGCGACGGTCGGCGCGGCACCGTACGCCTGCGCGGCACCGTACGCCTGCCCGTCGGCCGTGGGGGTGGCGGGCGACTCACGCCGCAGCGCCTGCGGGACGGCGGAGCCCACCGTGCTCGTGGCCGGAGCCCAGTCACGGGCGGACAGGATCGGGCCGTGTCCCGCCGTGGCGTAGTCGGGGTAGATGACCTTGAGCTGGGCTTGCGAGTACGTGGTGCCGAGGCGGGCGCGCGCCAGCTCGTCGTCGTAGTTGCTGCGCAGGTCCCACGCCATGGCCTTGAGCCAGGAGAGGGAGTCGAGCGCGCTCCACCGCTCGACCGCGTAGTTCTTGACGGTCTGCCCGAGCACGACGTACTCGAGGGCCAGGTTGGCGTTCTCACCGCCGGCGCGGCCGAGGTAGTCGTTGACCCCGTCGGCGTAGGCGTTGAGGTAGGCCCGGGTGCTCGGCGCGAGCTTGGGGAGCTCGGCCTCGGCGACCTGGCGCCAGCCCAGCGTCCGCACGACCCTGTCGGCCTGCAGGCCCGCCGAGCCGACCAGCTCGGACAGGCGGCCTGCGGTGACGTGGCGTCGGTAGTCCATCTCGAAGAAGCGGTCCTGTGCGGCGACGAACCCCTGCGCGCGAAAGAGGTCGTCGGTGGAGTCGGCGTAGATCTGCGGGGTGCCCTGGGCGTCACGCAGCACGGTGACCCGGCCACCGAGCCCGTTCAGCTCGATCTGGCCGCGGGTCTGCGGGAAGGACTGACGCACCAGCGCCGTGCCTGCCACGGCAGCGAGCGCGACCAGGATGACAAGGAGGATGGCCACACCCAGGCCGACCCTCCGCAGGACTCTCGCTCGCTCCACCCTGCGAGACTAATGGGGCAACGCCGACCGACCGAGGAGGCCCGCCCGTGACCGACCTGCTCCAGGTCGTTCTGCCGGCTCTCGGCTCACGGGCCTCCGCCGACGGGGTCTCGGGGTCCTTCGACCTCACCGACCTCACCCGGTCGCTGCTCGTGGGATCGGCGGTCCTGCTCGTGGCGGTGGTGGCGGTGCGGCTCTCCCTCCGCTCGGGCGTGCCGGCCCTGCTCCTCTTCCTCGGGATCGGGCTGGCCATCGGGGAGGGCGGGCTCGGCATCCGCTTCGACTCCGGCTCGCTGACCCAGGTGCTGGGCTACGCGGCCCTGATCCTCATCCTCGCCGAAGGTGGGTTGACCACGCGCTGGTCAGGCATCCGGGCGTCGGTGGCACCCGCCGCCGTGCTCTCCACCGTCGGCGTCGTCGTGTCGGTCGCCGTCGTGGGGGTCGCGTCCCGCTTCCTGCTGCACCTCGACTGGACCGTCGCCCTGCTGGTGGGGGCGATCCTCACCTCGACGGATGCCGCAGCCGTCTTCTCGGTCCTGCGGACCGTGCCCCTGCCCCGTCGGCTGTCGGGCCTGCTCGAGGCCGAGTCGGGCTTCAACGACGCGCCGGTGGTGATCCTGGTCGTCACCCTCGCGGCCCAGTCGGTGCCGGGATCCACCCCGCACCCCTGGTGGCTCATCGTGCTCGAGGCCGTCGGCGAGCTGGCCGGTGGCGCCGCCATCGGGCTGCTCCTGGGCCGGTTGGGGGGAGGGTTCCTGCGGCGCGCCGCCGGCGCCTCGTCCGGCCTGTTCTCGATCGGGGTCATCGCCCTGTCGGTCCTCGCGTACGCCGTCGCCGACACCGCGCACACCAGCGGCTTCCTCGCGGCCTACCTCTCTGCGCTGGTGCTCGGCAACATGGGGCTGCCCCACGGCGCTGCCGTCCACGCCTTCTCGTCGGCCCTGGGATCGGTCGCGCAGATCGGCCTCTTCGTGCTGCTGGGCCTGCTGGCGTCGCCCGGACGGCTGGCAGAGCGCATCCCCACGGCCCTGGTCGTGGGGCTCGTCCTGCTCCTCGTGGCCCGCCCGCTCTCGGTGCTGGTGTCGCTGACGCCCTTCCGCATCGGCTGGCGGGACCAGGTCTTCCTCTCGTGGGCCGGCCTGCGCGGCGCCGTACCGGTCGTGCTGGCGACGGTGCCGACCACCCTCGGCACTCCCGGCACCGCCTGGATCTTCGACCTGGTCTTCGTGCTCGTGGTCATCTTCACGTTCGTGCAGGCGCCCAGCCTGCCGTGGGTGGCCCGTCGGCTCGGTCTCGTCGAGTCGGTGCACCAGGTGGGGCTGCAGGTGGAGAACACGCCGCTCGAGCGGATGGGGGCCGAGATCGTCGAGGTCACGGTCGGAGAGCGCTCGCGGATCCACGGGGTCGAGGTCTTCGAGCTCCGGCTCCCGGCGGGGGCGACGGTCACCCTGGTCGTGCGCGACGGGGTCGGCCTGGCCCCTACCCCGCAGACGACGCTGCGCCGCGGCGACCAGCTGCTCATCGTGACCACCACGCAGTCGCGTGCTGCCGCCGAGGCCCGGGTGCGGGCCGTCGACCGGGGCGGACGGCTCGCCGGCTGGGCCTGACGCCTGCGCGGACGCCGGCGCCGGTCGGCGGCAGCTCCGGGCGGTGGCGCGAGCCGGGTGGTGGACGGCGGTCGGAGCTCGCCCCGAGTCCTCGTACACTCGGACGGTCGCCCTGCGGCACCTGACCAGCACCAACCCGGAGGACCTCGTGCCCACCTATGCCTACTCCTGCACCGAGTGCGGTCACGCGTTCGACCTCGTGCAGAAGTTCACCGACGACGCCCTGACCAGCTGCCCCGAGTGCAACGGTCGGCTGCGCAAGGTCTACGGCTCGATCGGCGTGTCCTTCAAGGGATCCGGCTTCTACCGCAACGACTCCCGGGCGGCCAGCAACGGCTCGGGCGGTGCCAAGAAGGGCGAGGGCTCCTCCTCCTCGGAGTCCGGGTCGAGTGGCGGGGGCGGGTCCTCGGACTCCGGCTCCTCCGGCTCCGGCTCCTCAGGCTCCGGCTCCTCCGGCTCGGGCTCCTCCTCCGAGTCCTCCGGGTCGTCGTCCACCCCCAGCACGTCGGGCTCCCCCAGCACGTCCGGCTCCCCCAGCAAGTCCGGGACGTCGGGCTCGTCGGGCGGCGCCAGCAGCGCCTCGACCGCCTCCTGACCGGTGGCGGCCGGGTCATGACGCAGATCCGCCCCCTCGTGCAGGACGACGCGGGGCCCGTCTCTGCCCTGTCGCAGGAGGCCTTCGGGCCCTACCCCGCCGGCTACGAGCCACCGCCGCTGGAGCAGCCGGGGCGTCGGCGCTGGGGGTCCTTCGACGACGGGCGTCTCGTCGCGCAGCTCGCGGTGCACCGGTACGACTCGTGGTGGTCGGGCGTCTCCATACCGACGGCGAGCATCGCCTCCGTGACGGTCGCTGCCGAACGGCGCGGAGACGGGCTGCTCGCCAGCCTGCTCGGCGAAGCCCTGGAGGTCGAGCGCGCCGACGGCGCCTGCGTCCTGTCGACGCTCTACCCGACCGCCACGGGCATCTACCGTTCGCTGGGCTACGAGGTGGTGACGTCGTACGATCTCGTCGACGTGCCCCTCGCCAGCCTGGCCCGGTTGCGCCCCAGCCCGGAGATCTCGCTGCGCCGGGCCCAGGTGGGCGACGTGCCCGCGGTGCGGGCGGTCTACGACACCTGGGCTGCGGCCCAGCGCGGGCCGCTCACCCGTCGCGGGCCCTCGTTCTCCGCCACCGACGCCGAGCTCCTGGACGCTCGCACGGGTACGACCCTGGCGCTCGGCGAGGACGGGGTGGTCGTGGGCTACACGTCGTGGGACCGGGGCCCGGGCTACGACGGAAGCGCGGTGATCAGGGTGCACGACCTGCTCGCCACCGACCACCGCGCCCTCGACCGGCTCTGGTCGTTCTTCGCCTCCTTCTCCAGCGTCGCCGGCACGCTGCGGGTGCGCACGTCCGGGGTCGACGTTGCGCGCCGACGCCTGCCCGGCTCGATGGGTGCGGTCACCGAGTCGCGGCCCTACATGCTGCGGGTCGACGACGTCGCTTCCGCGGTCACCGCCCTCGCGCCGACGGGCTCCGCCCGCTTCGCCGTCGACGGTGACCGGCTCGGGGTCATGGACGGGACCTACGAGGTCTCCGACGGGGGCTGCCGACGGGTGCGCGACCAGCCGGACGCCCGCGTGCCCACGTTCGCTCCCCGCGGTCTGGCGCTGGCCTACGCGGGCGTGGAGTCGTGCGCCTCCCTGCGCCTCGCCGGGTTGCTCCACGGCCCGGGGGACGACGGAGCGCTCGACGGGTGCTGGGGCCTGCGCGGCGCGGTGCACGTGCGCGACTACTTCTGACCGTCTGCTACTTCTGATCGTCTGCCGAGGTGGCGCCGAGAGGCTCCCCGTCCACAGCCCCGACGGTCCGAGGAACCGTCCACAACCCCCAGAGCCGGTCCCGTATGGAGCCCCCGCCCGCCTTAGGGTCGGTCCATGACGCCGAGCGCCTCCTCCACCACCACCGCACCCCTGGCCGAGATCGGCATCATCGGGGGCTCGGGGTTCTACGAGTTCTTCACCGACGCCGAGCGCGTCAGTGTGGAGACCCCCTTCGGACCGCCGAGCGACGACCTGGTCATCGGAGAGGTCGGTGGGCGCCGCGTCGCGTTCCTGGCCCGTCACGGCCAGGGCCACCGGTTCCCGCCCCACCGGGTCAACTACCGGGCCAACCTCTGGGCCCTGCGGGCCGTCGGTGTGCGCCAGGTGCTCGCGCCGTGCGCCGTCGGGTCGCTGCGGGCCGAGCTCGGGCCGGGCACGGTCGTCGTGCCCGACCAGGTCGTCGACCGCACGTGGGGGAGAGCCCACACCGTCTACGACGCCGAGGGTCCGGTCGTGCACGTGGGCTTCGCCGATCCCTACTGCCCCCGGTTGCGCGCGGCCGTCACCCGCACGGCCACAGGGGCCGGGCTGCCGGTCGAGGGCTCCGGCACGCTGGTGGTCGTCAACGGTCCGCGGTTCTCCTCCCGGGCCGAGAGCCACTGGCACCAGCAGGCCGGGTGGAGCATCATCGGGATGACTGGCATGCCCGAGGCGGCCATCGCCCGCGAGCTGGCCCTGTGCTTCTCACACGTCGCCCTGGTCACCGACCACGACGCGGGAGTGGAGGGTGACGCCGGGGTCACCCACACCGAGGTCCTCGAGGTCTTCGCGCAGAACATCGAGGCGATGAAGTCGGTGCTGGCTAGGGCCATCCCCACCCTCCCGGCCCTGGAGGACGACGACTCGGCCACCTGCTCCTGTCGGCGGGTGCTCGACGGGCTGACCCTGCCCTTCGAGCTGCCCTGACGGTTCGGCAGGGCTCGACGATGAGTGGGGAGTGACGTGATCAGGGGGTGGGGTCGCAGCCCGAGGGTGCCACGGCGGCTGCGCGGCATCCGGGCAGGGCAGCCACCCGCGTGGTCGGGTCTCGACCCGGTCCGGGGCTCCGGGCACCCTCACCCGTCGAGCCGGTCACCGGAGCCGAACCGGTCGAGCCCACGCCTTCCGCGCGTGGCGGGGTTGCGGGGGTTGGCGGGGTGGCCAGGGTCGCGGGCGGCGCCGACACGGCGCGCGGCCTGGCGGCGCGCCCAGGCTCGTCGGGGGGCCGCTGCGCTCCTGGCGGGGGCCGCGACCTGGCTGGTCGCGTCTGCCGTCGTGCCTCATCCGGTCGAGGCCGGCGTGCCAGTCGTCGTCGCCGTCCACGACCTCACTCTCGGGGCGATGGTCGGAGCCGACGACGTCCGGGTCGAGCACCGGCCCGTGTCGCAACGGCCGGGATCGGCCGTGCCCGACCTGACCGGGGCCGTGGGTCAGGTGACCGCGGGCCCGGTCGGTGCCGGTGAGCTTCTGACGACGGCGCGCTTCCGGGGTCCTTCGGCACTCGCCGGTCTGGCTCCCACCCGGGTCGCCGTGAGCATCCCGCTCGTCGACGACGGGCTGCTGACCGCCCTCCATGCGGGCGACACCGTCACCGTTCTCGCCCCTGGCACCGGGTCGAGGGTCGCGACGGCGGCGCCGGTGGTGTCCGTGACCTCTGCCGACGGCAGCTCCGGGGCTGGGGGCGGCGACGTCCTGGGGCAGGCCTCGTCCGGGGGTACCAGCGCCCGCCTGGTGGTGGCCCTGACGACGCAGGAAGCCGCCGGGTTGGCCGCCGCGATGGGGGGAGCGAGCGGGCTGACCGGGTTCGTCATAGCGCTCAACAGCGGGTGAGCGGTCCATGAGGCCCGCACATTCTGGGCACGGGCCGACGTACCAGCCCACAGCGCGAAGAATGTGGTGGCCAAGAGCCACGCGGGGGTCGTCTGTGGGGCTAGCCTTCTCGCCGACCGTCATCCCGGGGCCAGCCCCCGCACCAAAGGACATCAGCAGCAATGATCAAAGGCTTTAAGGACTTCCTTCTCCGCGGCAACGTCGTCGACCTCGCGGTCGCCGTCGTCATCGGTGGTGCGTTCGCCAAGGTCGTCGACACCATCGTCGGCAACATCATCAACCCGCTGCTCGCGGCCCTCGTCTCCGGCAACAACCTGGGCTTCGGGTTCAAGTTGCGCAGCGACAACCCCAAGACCTTCATGGACTTCGGCCTCATCATCAGCCAGATCATCATCTTCGTGCTGACGGCCGCTGTGGTCTACTTCATCATCGTCGTCCCGATGAACCGCATCATGGCCATGCGGAAGACCGGTGAGGAGCCGGAGCCGGACGCTCCTTCGGAGGATGTCATCCTGCTTCAGGAGATCCGGGACCTCCTGCGCGGTCAGAGCATCGCCGATCGCACGGACCTCACGAAGTCCTGAGGGACGAGGGCGCCCGGCGCCACGAGCTGACGGGGTGGGAACAGCGTCGTTCCCACCCCGTTGTCGTGCCCGGGCACCCGAGGGAGCCCCGGCTCTGCCTACGGATCGTCGGCCCGGATGGCCGTCGGACACCCGCATCCCAGCGCCACCCCAGGTCGCCTGCGCGGCACGTTGCCTCCACGCGTGGCAACCCTGGCCAGGATCGATCGCCTCCGCGGGCACCTCCCCCCACGCGTCGCGCACCTGCACCCGGGGCCGCATCTCCGGGCACGTGCCCCCGAATGCGCGTCAAACCGCTGTTTCAGCCCGCATACAGGGGCACGTGCCCTCGAATGCGGCGCACCCCCGCCCTGGGCCGCCTTCACGGGCATCTGCCCCCACATCGGGGGTGGGTCGTGCTCAGCCCCAGTGCGGGGGCCTCTGGGCGGTGAGCCACTGTTGGTGGGCGGCGTCGTCGACCCGCTCCCCCCATCCCGCGTCGGTATCGTCACGGGTGGCTTCGCTGAACGCACCTCGGCGCGACTCTCCCGGGTCCTGGTCGGACTCCTGCCCCTCCTGCCCCTCCTGCCCCTCCTGCCCCTCCTGCCCCTCACGCTGCGTCAGTGCCCCGGTGGCCCCGGTGGCCCCGGTGGCCCCGCGGATGGCGCGACGGTGTCCCAGTCGGCTCGGCGGCGTGGGCCGGACACCTGTCGCTTCCGTCGCTTCCGTCGCCTCCGCCGCTTCCCTCGCCTCCCTCGCCTCCGCCGCGTCCCTCACGGGAGGTGTGCCGACCACCTGCGAGAGGTCCGTTCCCCCGTCACCACTCACGGCTGCGTGGTGAGCCGGGTCGCCCCACCCGGCTCACTCCTCCCAGCCTGTTCGTCCTGGCCGGCCGGTCGTGGTCTCGTGGCGGCGATGACGCGGGCCACCTCCCGTGCCGGGTCGCGATAGAGGTCGGTCGACCACACGCGCACGAACCGCCAGCCCAGGCCGGTGAGGTGCTCCTCCCACAGCCGGTCCCGCTCGCGGGTACCGGTCATGGCGGCGTACGACGCCCCGTCGCCCTCGACCGCCACCGGCGGCAGGTCGGGGTGGTGGGGGTCGGTGACGACGAGATCGATCAGGTGACGACCGGAACCGACGTCTTCCAGCACCTCGAGGCCCTCCCGGCGCAACCGGTCACCGAGGTCGGCCATCAGCGGGTCGCGGGCCCGGTCGCCGCTCGCGCGCGGGTCGTGCGCGGCCGCGGTGAGGTCGACGAGGAGACCGCGCAGCGCCAGCGGCCCCGGGCCCCGCAGTCGGTCGACGTCGAGGTCGTCGGCGCCGAGCGCGCTCACGAGGGTGAGGCGCCTGCGGGCCCGCGTCGTCGCCGAGACCAGGAGCCGGTCGGCACCAGGGGCCATGAGGTCGGGGAAGCGGTGGAGCACCCGACCGTGCGGCGTCTTGCCGTAGCCCACGGACAGGATGACCGCGTCCCAGCGAGACGGCCCGAGCTCACCCAGACCCCGGACGTCGAAGGCATCGGATGCCCCTGGCCGGACGTGCCCGACATGGCCGACGTGGCCGAGGCGGCCGAAGAACGCGGCTCCGTCGTCGAGCCCACGCAGCTCGTGGTCGAGCACCTCTCGTAGGCGGGCCGCGTGGGCGGCCGTCACCCCGATGACCCCGAGCGACTCGTCCGGGCGCGTCCGGGCATGCTCGATCACCAGCTCGACGACCCGTGACACCTCCGCCTCGGTCGACTCGATGGCCGTGTCGGTGCCGGCGACCACGTGCCCGGCACCCTGGACGCGCTCGACCGCGACCGGTGAGGCCTCGCGCACCCCGGGTGCAGTCATCAACCGACGACCGTATGCCGCGTGGTCGGCGGCCCGGACCAGCCGTTCGTCGGTGGTCGTGTGGTCCCAGACCAGTCGCCGGGTGGGCAGCACCTCGGCGAGCGCGTCGAAGGCGGAGCGCACGCCACCACCGGGTGTCGTGGGACCGGCGGCAGGGACCGCCGCAGCGCCCGGGTCGGAGCTGGTGGCGACACCAGGGGTCGCGGCGACATCGGCAGTCGCGGCGACATCAGGGCCGGTGGCGAGGTCAGGACCGGCGTCGACATCAGGGCCCGTGACGAGGTCAGGACCGGCGTCGACATCAGGGCCCGTGACGAGGTCAGGACCGGCGTCGACATCAGGGCCGGAGGCGAGGTCAGAACCAGTGGCGACATCAGGGCCCGTATGGAGGTCAGGGCTGGTGGCGGGGTCCGCCTCGTCGGCCGTGGCGGTGGGGGCCTTCGGGTCGGGGTGGGAGGCACTCGACGGTCGGGCCGGGAGTGGGGGAGGTGACGTCGTGAAGGGGGTCGGCGGCGGACCGGCGGGATCCCCGAGGACGACGACCTGACGGGCCCGGGTGAGGGCCGAGATCGCCTCCTGCGGCGTGATCAGTCCTGCCGAGTCGATGACGACGACGTCGAAGAGGGGACGGGGAGGCACGGTCTCGGCGACGGCATACGGGCTGAGCACCCAGCAGGGGCGCGTGGCGAGCAGCAGCGGGGCGCTCGAGCCCAGCAGGTCGCGCACCGACCGGGGCCGACCCGAGCCGTCGGCCTCGGCCAGCAGGCCCGCGGCAGCCTCCGGGTCGGACGAGACGGCGTCGCGGGTGCGCCGGTCGACCACTGCTCGCACCCGCGCGGCCGTCGCGGCCCGGTGGGCGGTGTCGGCCGCGACGTAGCCGACGGCAGCCTCCCGCAGGCGGTCGCCGTCGTGAGCTGCGTAGTAGGGGTCGGTGCGGGTCACGTGCCGCACGACGGAGACCCACCAGACGTGCTCGAGCTCGGCGGTGACCTCGTCGGCGCTCACGGTGCGGGCGGCGAAGTCGTCGACGACCTCGCCCAGACCGCTGGCCCGCAGGTCCTCGATGACGGGGATGACCTGCGGCAGGATGCGCAGCCGGTCGGGGTGCTCGGCCAGGGTGGCCAGCCGGTCGCCGAGGTCGGCGAGCGGCAGGTGGGTGAGGTCGCCCCCGGTTGACCGGGTCGTGGCCAGCAGCCCGCCCAGCCACCCGAGGTCGTCACGCAGCCGCTCGTAGGTCAGCAGGGCTTCGTCCAGCTGCGGCGAGATCTCGGGACGACCGCCTGCGCCGACGAGCTCGTGCCAGGCGCGGCGGTGCCGCCGCGCGGCGACGAGCTCGGCGTGCAGGTCAGCCGGAGGGCGACCCGGGCGCAGGAGCCGTCGGGCCTGGGCGCGCACGCGGGCGCGGGCGAACGTGCCGAGCTCGGCCCCGGCAGAAGGCTCGGTCCGACGCTGTTGCGCCGACGCGGCGGCGGCCACGTGCTCGTCGAGCGGGGTGTCGAAGACCTCCGGGCGGAAGACCTCGAGGGTGGACCTCACCCCGGCCATGATGCCGAGCGCGTGAGCCCAGTCGTCGACGGTGGCGGCCCGGGGCAGGGACGACGCCTGCATGACGACGTCGAGCGCGGCCGTCGCGCGCTCGAGCCCGCCACCGGAAAGACGCGCGACGATCTCCTGCGCCCGCTCGGCGTCGGCCTCGGTGCGCACGTGAGCGCCGTACCAGGGGTCGTCGGCCTCGCGGTCGGACCAGGCTCCCGCGCGGGCGGCGTCGGTGAGCCGCCGGGCCATCTCGTCGAACCGGACCCGGGGCAGGCCCTGCAGGGTCGGGCCGGTGAGGCGCACCCGCGACGACGGCGCCGGCGTGCGCAGGGCGAGCTCGGCGATGGCCCACTGGGCCTCGTGCACGCTCACCCCCCAGGGCGCGCGGATCTCGTGCAGGGCCGCGACGTGGTCGCGCAGCACGTCACGGTGGGCGGTGAGGACGCCCGGGTCAGGGGCCGCCACACCCCCGGACCCCTGGGGCTCGAGGTGGTCACTCCGGTCGACCACCGACTGGAAGGAGTCGACCACCTGCTGCAGCGTGGCCCGGCGGTCGGTAGCGGCCCCGGCGGCGTCGAGCACGAGGTCGCCGAGGCCGACGCCGCCCATCCCCTCGAGCGAGCCCAGGTCGTCGAGGCGACCGATGAGGTCGGTGAGGTCACGTCGCAGCGGCGAGACGACGAGGACGGAGCGACCCTCACCGGCGAGAGCCGCGACGAGCGCGGCCACCGTCTGGGTGGCGCCGGTACCGGGAGCGGTCGTGACGGCCAGGCTCGCCCCCCGCAGCACGGCGTCGACCACGTCACCCTGCGAGGCGTCGAGCGGCAGCACCAGCCGCTCGGCTGCCGGGTCGCGGTCAGCGTCAGGGGCCGGGTCGGGCGTCGTGGCCCGTACGGCGGCGCGCGCCCTCTCGTCGCCAGCCAATGCCGCGACCACGTCGTGGTCGGTGAGGTCCGCCGCGTGGTCGGCCAGGTCGGCGACCATCTCCAGCTTGCTGTGCGGGAAGGTGCCGACCACGAGGCGCGGAGTCACGGCGAAACCGGGGAGGGCGGCGCACTCGACCTGCAGCACTGCATACGCGGGGCGGGGGTCGAAGCCCCCGGAGGCGACCGAGCTCGCGGCGAGCGCCGCCTCGTCGAGCTCGATGCCGGCCTGGGCGCGGAGGGCCCGCACGAGCACGGGGTTGACCTCGACCTCGGGGCCGAGAGCCAGCTCGACCTCGGCGTCACGGGGGCCGGCGAGGGCGTTGCCGTGGGGACGCAGCACGATCGGTCGAAGCAGCACGGGAGCCTGGGGCGACCGCCCGCCCGCCGTCTCCCAGGTGGCCAGGCCCAGGGCGAGGAAGCCGACGTGCAGCCCCCGCTGCTCGAGGACCCGGTCACACGTCGCGGCGATGGAACGGGCGCGGGCCCGCGCCTTCGCGACCGAGCTGCGCTCGCGCACCAGGTCGGCGATGGTCGTGGCGCGCCCGGCGAGCAGCTTTGACAACCCGCTCGGGTGGGCGGTCGTGAGGTCGAGGGTGCCCAGGGGCAGGTCGTGGTACCAGAGCAGGGTGTTGGGGCCCCCGACATCGGCCAGGGCCCGTTGCCAGCCCCGTACGGCGTCCCGCACCATCACCTGACGAAACGGGGCAGGCCAGGCAGCATCCGGCTCCGCCGCGGCGCCCGTGGACCCACCGTCGCCGGCGGCACCGCGGTCACCACCGGCGAGCTGGCGGGGGTCGTCGTCGTCGGTGGGGCTCACCCTAGGAGGCTAACCAACGGCGGTGGGAAGACGGTCAGGTCGTGGCGGCGCGGCGGCCGAAACGGCCCTTCGGCGGCAGGGCGAGGCGGAAGATCTTGGCCCACGTCGAGCCGACCTGACGGTGCATGAGACCCGTGTTGTAGGGCAGGCCGTAGCGGGTGCAGATCTCGCGCACCTTCGGGGCCACCTCGGCATACCGGTTGCTGGGCAGGTCGGGGAAGAGGTGGTGCTCGATCTGGTGGCTGAGGTTGCCGGTCATGAAGTGCATGGCCTTCGAGCCCGAGATGTTGGCCGAGCCGATCATCTGACGGACGTACCAGTCGCCGCGGGTCTCGCCCTCGATCATGTCCTCGGTGAAGGTGTCTGCGCCCTCGGGGAAGTGGCCGCAGAAGATCACGGCGTGGGCCCAGATGTTGCGGATGGCGTTGGCGGTGAGGGTGCCGACGAGGGCGGGCACGAAGGAGCCGGTGAGGGCCGCGACGGCAGGGGTCGCGACGTAGTCCTTGCCGAACTGCCGCACGACCTTCTTGCCCATGGCCCGCAGGTCGCGGCGCAGCTCGGTCTTGGACTTGGTGCCGGCGGCGACGTCGTCGAGCTCGAGGTCGTAGACGGCGATGCCCCACTCGAAGACCGGAGCCAGGAGGGCGTTGTAGAGCGGGTTGCCGAGGTTCCACGGACGCCAGACCTGGTCGTCGCTCACACGCAGCATGGTGTAGCCCACGTCGCGGTCCTTGCCGACGACGTTGGTCCACACGTGGTGCAGGTCGTTGTGGGTGTGCTTCCACGACGCGGCGGGCGTCACGAAGTCCCACTCCCAGGTGGTCGAGTGGATGTCGGGGTCACGCATCCAGTCCCACTGGCCATGGAGCACGTTGTGCCCGATCTCCATGTTCTCGATGATCTTGGCGACGGAGAGCATGCCCACGCCCGCGATCCACGCCGGCGGGAAGCTGGCGAAGACCAGGCTGGCGCGGCCCGCGAGCTCGAGGGTGCGCTGGGCGCGGATGACGCGGCGGATGTAGGCCGCGTCCTTGGCGCCGCGGTCCGACATGACCGAGTCCTTGATGGCGTCGAGCTCGGCGCCCAGCTGCGCCACGTCGGCGTCACTGAGGTGGGCTGCGGCGGTGGGCCGCACGAGGGGGCTGCCCTCGACCTCGAAGAGGGCGCGGCGCGGCCGCGTGGTCGGGCTGGTGGGGGTAGCGCTCGTGGGGGTCGCGCCCGTGGGGGTGGCGCTCGTGGTGTCGAGCAGCTCTGCGGTGGCGGTCATGGGATCTCCTTGGGGGTTCGAGGGAGGGGGGAGGAAGTGTGTGGTGGGGGTGCGCGAGGGTGCTAGACGTCGAGGAAGACGTCGCCGGCCGCGGTCGAGACGCAGGTCTGGATCAGCTGGCCCTCGTCGCCGTGGACCTCGCCGGAGCGGATGTCTCGTACCCGCCCCGACTGCAGGGGCACCAGGCAGCTCTGGCAGATACCCATCCGGCAGCCGCTCGGCATGATCAGCCCGGCGTCCTCGCCGGCGTCGAGCAGGGTCGTGGAGCCGTCGACGACGACTTCCCGGTCGGACTTCTCGAAGACGACACGGCCGCCCTCACCGCCCGCGCCCGGCAGCACGACGGGCGCGAAGCGCTCGATGACCAGGTGGTGCTCCACCTCGGCGCTCTTCCAGAGCAGCTCGGCCGCGTCGATCATCTCGGTGGGTCCGCAGACGTACGTCGCCCGCTCGCGCCAGTCGGGCACGAGGGCGTCGAGGTCGGCGGTGGTGGTCAGGTCGAGGCGACCCCGCTCGCCACTGGTCCAGTGGTGGACGGTCAGCCCGTGGTCGAGAGCCGCGAGCTCCTGCAGCTCGTCGCGGAAGAGCGCCTCCTGCGGGGTGCGTGAGGAGTGCACCAGCTGCACGTCGGCGTCGGCACGACGTCGTACGAGGGTGCGGATCATCGACATCACCGGGGTGAGGCCGCTGCCCGCGGTGAGCATCAGCAGGGGGCGCGGGTGCTCCGGGAGCACGAAGTCGCCCTGCGGGGGGGCCAGGAAGAGCACGTCGCCGGGCACGGTGGCGTGCACGAGGGCCTGCGAGATGGCGCCGATCGCCGTCACCGTGATGGCGGGGTCGTCGCCGCCGGCAGTGGTCAGGGAGTACGAGCGCCACTGGCGCACGCCGTCGATCTCGACCCCGATGCGGGCCCACTGGCCGGCCTCGTGAGCGTGCCAGCCGCGGCCGGGCCGGAAGTGGATGGTCGCGGAGCCGGGGGTCTCGCGGTCGACCCGCGTGACGACCCCGCGCAGCTGCCGGGCCGACGACAGGGGGTTGACCAGGCGCAGGAAGTCCTCCGGCGCGTGCGGGGTCGTGAAGACCTGCGCGACGCGGGAAAGGGGACGGAATCTGCTCACGTACCAATATTCGCAGCCGAGAGGCCGGCGGATCTCGTGCGGAGGCATACAGTGTGTGGGACCAAACTGTCGTGAGACGACAAAACAGGTGGGTGAGAGCGTGGTCACAGGTTCCTCAGAGCAACCATGGTTGGCGCTGCCCGCTGAAATCGCGTCCCTGCTGCGTCCCACCCTCCCCGCGCTCGTCGAGGAGATCATCGCCGGGATCCGCGACGGCGTCCCGGTCTATGCGCGGCCGTTCGAGGGCCGCTTCGGGCAGGCCGTGCGTCGCGGGACCGAGGTCGCCCTCTCGAGCTTCCTGGCGCTCCCCGGCACCTCGCGCAATGCCCTCTCGGAGGAGGCCAGGGACGTGTACGTCGCGCTCGGGCGTGGCGAGATGCGGCAGGGCCGCACCCTCGACAGCCTCCTCGCGGCCTACCGGGTGGGCACCCGGGTGACGGTGCGCCGCTTCTCGGAGGCGGCGATGGCCGGCGGGTACGACGCCCCGCTGCTCGTCGCGCTCAGCGAGTCGATCCTCGTCTACATCGAGGAGGTCTCGGCCGCCAGCGCCCAGGGCTTCGCCTTCGAGCAGTCGGAGCGGGCCGGGGAGACCGACCGGCGTCGGGTCGAGGTGCTCGAGCTGATCCTGCGCGGGCAGGCCGACGAGGTGGCCGTGCAGCAGGCGGCCACCGCGGCCGGGTGGTCGCTGCCCGCGACGCTGGTGGCGGTGCTCCTGCCCTCGGAGGAGGCCACCGGGGCGCGGTTCGCCCTCGGGCCGCGATCCATCGTCAGAGCCCGCGAGACCGACGCCGTCGGGCTGGTGCCGGCACCCCTGTCGCCCCACGCCCGGCGCCTGCTGGAGACGGCCCTCAAGGGGCGGCGGGCGGTCATCGGC
>JBBRNQ010000091.1:0-17785 GCA_038230235.1 Actinomycetales bacterium | reverse complement strand
CCGACGGGGTCCTGCACTCCATCGCCTGGTCCATCGACCACACCACCGGCACCCCCAGCACGGTGGACGCCACCACCGGCTGGGCAGCGCACGGGCTCTTCCTCCGCTCCGACGGCTGAGGGGAGGTCGCCGATCCTCGCCGGCACCGTCAGAAGGAGATCGCGGAAAGCGGCGCTCTATAGTCGCGGGATGAGCGAGCAGGGTTGGCGTGAATTCGTCGCCGCCGATGACCTCGGCGACTGGGTCGTTCTTCACGGAGGGCCGACGGCGGTCTTTCGAGTCGCGTCTCTGGTGGATTCGGCGCGGCTGGCGGCCGCGGTGGCGGAGGTGCCTGGCCTGGAGCCTCGGACCATGATGACCGTCACAGCTGACGTTCTCACGGTGAAGCTGACCCGCGAGATGTGGGGTACGGAGGCCCGGCACATCGACGTGGCTCGGGCCATCTCCGCTGTTGCCCGCGCGCGCGGCGCCACAGCGGACCGGTCCGCCGTACAGGAGGTCCAGCTGGCGGTGGCGGCGCTGCCCGACGTGATCGACCTGGACTTCTGGCGTGTCGTTCTCGGGTACGCGCCCCTGCACGAGGACAACTGCCTTGATCCTCTCGGTCAGGGCTCGACGGTCTGGATGCAGGGTCTCGACCCGGGCAATGCTCTGCGTCATGCCATGCACGTCGACGTGTCAGTGGCGCAGGACTGCGCCGAGGCACGGGTCCGGGCGGCGGTCTCCGCGGGCGGACGCATCGTGGACGACTCGGATGCGCCGGGCGCGTGGATTCTCGCGGATCGCTCGGGCAACAAGGTGTGCATCGCCGCCTGGCCGGACGGCGCGCCGACGTCCGAGTCGAGTGAGATCAAGAGTCCTGATCCTGGGCCGTTGACGTAACACAGTGTCGGGCTGGTCTTCGGGCTGCTGCAGTTCGTGACGACGTTCGAGCCGCTGGGGTTGGCTGCTCGTCTGAGTGCGGTTGACTCAGAGTCGCTGGGGTGGACTGCTCGTCTAAGTGCGGTTGACTCAGAGTCGCTGGGGTTGACTGCTGTTAGAGCATCAGCCGAGTGCAGAGACTCGGAGTCAACCTCACCGGGTGGGGCAGCCGAGTGCAGAGACTCGGAGTCAACCTCACCGGGTGGGGCAGCCGAGTGCAGCGAGCTCGTGCGGCTGTCCCACACCAGGCGGAAGGACGCGCCCGCCCATGGGCAGGTGCGCGGCGCTCCGCCCTGGCGCCGGCTCCCCGGGCCGTGCACCCAGGGCGCCCCCGCGGGGGCTCCCGCTCTCAGCCATCGATCCCACCTTGGGGCCGAGCTCAGCCGGCCACGAGGGTGCGGGCGTAGGCGGCGGGTGTCGTGCCGAGGTGCGAGCGGAAGTCGCGGACCAGGTGAGCCTGGTCGGCGTAGCCGAGGTCGGCAGCGAGGTCGGCCCACCCGACATCGGCGCCGGCCGCCGCCCGGTCGGCCGCCTCGACGATCCGCCAACGGCGGATCACCCAGGCGGGGCTGACTCCCAACGACTGGGAGAACATCCGCTGCAGGCTGCGGACGCCGACCCCGGCAGCGCCCGCGAGCTGGCCGACCCGTAGCACCGACCGGTCGTGCTCCGCCAGGGCCGCGACCGAGGTCACCTCGCGGGCCTGCGCGACCAGCGGCGCCGGCCGGCGGGCCACGACGCCCTCGAGCACGACCCGCAGCGCGGCGACCCGGGCCGGCTCGGCACCGGCTCCCGCCACGGTCGCCGCGACTCCGCTGACCCCGAGCGCCTCGTCCATCTCCACCTCCGCGTCGGTCAGGGTGTGCGCAGCGCGGTCAGTGAGCACCCCGAGCCCGCCGCTCGTCTTCGCGGCCACGGTCCACCCGGTGCCGACGAGACGGCGCGACTCGAGCCGCCGATGCACCCCGTAGACCCGGGCGCCGGCGGGGTGCAGGATGCGTCCCCCGCGGTCGAGGGTGCCGACCGACAGGTGCGACCCGGGGTGGGTGAGCACCTTCTGGACGTGCTCGGCCCCGTCAGGCAGCTGCCAGGAGACCGCCCAGAACCAGTCGACGACGCCGTCCAGCACCTCCCCGGGCGGGTAGCGCTCCAGCGAGACGAGGGTGCGCATGAAGGCAGGGTCGACGATGCCTCTGGTGTCGTCGGGGCCGGGGACGGTGGACCGCACCACGTCACCGTAACCGGGTCGGACGACAGCCACCGTCCACGGCAGGCACGCCGTCGCCGTCGCCTGCGCAGGAGTGTCGCAAAGGTTCAATCGCGCCGGCGTCGTCCGACCTACGCTCGCAGCATGACCACGACGAACCAGCAGACCGACGAGATCCCCTTCTTCCCGGCGCCGGCACCCCCCGTACTGGCCGATCAGGACGCCGTACGGCGGATGCTCCTGCCCGTGCTCGACGACCTCGCCGCCGCCGTGGCCAGGACCGCAGACGACGACCTGGCCCGACCGACCCCCTGCGCCGACTACGACGTCGCCGCCCTCCGCGACCACGTGCTGGGCTGGCTCGACCTCTTCAGCGTCGCCTTCACCGACCCCGCACGCGCGTCGACCCGCCCCGACCCGGAGGCGTTCAGGACCGCCGCCCTGCCCACACCGGCCTTCGCGACGCCGCAGGACGTCGTCCGCACGGCAGCAGGGCGCTTCGAGCAGGCGCTCGCTGCAGGGGTCCTCGACGGGGAGGTCGTCATGGCGAAGTCCCGCATGAGCGGGCCCGCGGCCCTCGGTCTGGTCCTCGGAGAGTACGTCGTCCACGGGTGGGACCTGGCCCGCGCGACCGGGCAGCGCTGGACGCCACCCGAGGAAGCGGTCACCGCCGCCCACGAGTTCTTCACCGGGATCGTCGCCCCGCAGTACCGCGGCCCGGACGGCGGCCTCTTCGACACCGAGGTCGAGGTGGCGCAGGACGCGCCCGCCCTCGACCGGCTCCTGGGCTTCGCGGGCAGGGACCCGGCCTGGGTCCGGGACGGCCGCTGAGGCCCCGACCGCGAGCGCCCCGAGGCCCCCCCCCCAGTCCCTCAAGTCCCCGACTCCCCACGGCCAACTCGGAGCCGGGCTGCGGTATCCGGGGGGCCAACCCGTCACTCCTCCTCGCACCATCGCGGGCGTCCTGCCCGCCCCTACCGAGGAGTGCACCGTGGCCTTCATCACGACCGGTCTCAACAACGGTGGCCAGACCACCCACTACCAGATCCAGTACGACGACCAGCTCGACGCCGCCGTCGGCAAGGCCGTCGGCAACGCCCTCGTGGCGGCCGCCGAGGGTGACTTCGCCACCATGACGGCGTGGTTCGGCGGGCAGGCGTCGCCCTTCACGTCGACCCGGATGACCGTCAACATCCAGTCGGGCTTCACCTCCACGGGCGGGACCGGGGCGAGCTGGAACGACCGCGGCGGCCCCATCACCCTCATCCCCGGCCTGACCGCGCACAACGCCGGCGCCTCCACGGACCAGTGGCTCCCGCGCTACCTGCTCGTCTCCGAGGTCGTCGAGATGTTCATGGAGGCGCAGGGGCTGGGCTGGTCAGGGAGCACGTGGGCCTCGGGCGGCACGGAGGGCAGCGCCGGCGAGGGCCTCTCGAGGTTCCTCGGCGCGCAGTTCATGATCCAGAACTCCCAGGCCGTCCCCAGCGGCTACAACATCGCCTGGACCTGGCTGAAGTCCGCCAACCGTGACGACTTCGTCAACCACGTCGACCC
This sequence comes from Actinomycetales bacterium, assembly GCA_038230235.1. GTDB lineage: Bacteria > Actinomycetota > Actinomycetes > Actinomycetales > Dermatophilaceae > Lapillicoccus. The sequence continues at coordinate 14,103 of JBBRNQ010000091.1, read as the reverse complement.
GAAGAAGAACGGCTTCGTGCCGGAGTGCGGCTGCGCCGTGCTCTTCGTCTACTACCTCTTCGACCAGCTGGGCTTCACCATCCCCCAGATCTGCGCGGCGGGAGCCCAGCAGCTGGGCGACGTCTACACGAACCTCACCGGCGACGCCAGCGACCCCTTCCCGTACTTCAGGCAGCTGGTCGGCGCCGCCTTCCCCGGCACGGCGACGACTACCTCCGGCAACCTCGACGACCCGTTCCCGCTGGGCAGCCTCACCTTCTACGGGGCGAAGAACACGTTCAGCCGCAGCGAGGTGACCGATCTCGTCAACACCGCGGGCGGCACCCGCCCGCTGGACTTCTTCCTCGCCCTCGACGGCTTCTCAGCGCAGAGCCTCGGCCTCAACCGGCCCAGTGACCCGACGGTCGCCTTCACCGGTGTGACGACCGTGCGCAACAGTGCCGACGCGCAGTTCCAGTCGAGCAACCCCGCTGTGCCACAACGGATCCTCTTCCCCTACGACGTCCACGTCACCGCCGCGACCGAGGGTGCCTTCCCCGCCACGGGCCAGACGCCGGCGGCGGCCTCCAGTGCCATCACCATGCGCGGGCGCACCTTCTCGGCGCTCGACGAGTTCTTCTTCACCGCCGGCCAGGACCCCTACTTCACCAACGTCCGCTTCCACCCGGATCCCGCGAAGGAGAACGCGCCCTGGCTCAGCCAGGACCTGCGGGTCTTCACCGCGACCCCGGCGCTCGACCAGTTCCCCGTCGCCGGTGGCCCCCAGTTCGGCACCGACTCCGTCGCCGGTGCCTACGCCTGGACCCAGGCCCTCATCACCCACCTCAACGCGTCGTACGGAGACCCGGCAGGTCTCGACCCCTTCGACGTCGGCAGCTCGATCCTGCCCGGTCAGACCGGCGCCTTCACGAGCGACTCGTCGGTGACCCCGTCGACGTGGATCCCCTTCGCGCAGCGGTTCACCAACTACAGCTTCGCGATCTGTCGGGTGCGGCTGAACGGCGGGTTCGGTGCGTCCGCGACCGGGGTCAAGACCTTCTTCCGGCTGTGGCGGACCCAGACGGCCGACACGGGCTTCGACCCCGGTGGGGCCTACCTCAGCCAGAACGACTCCGGCGGCAACCCGGTGTGGCCGCTGGTGCCGGGCGACAACCACGCGATCCCCTTCTACGCCACGGGGAACGCCCCGAACGTCAACGACCCGGGCAACCCGGAGTACGGCACCTCGGGTATCAACAACCGGACCGTCACTGTGGCCCACCCGGCCGGCCAATGGGCCTACTTCGGCTGCTTCCTCAACGTCTACGACCCGGCGTTCCTCGTGCACGGGCAACCGGTGCAGAACGTGCTCGTCGGCGACCACCACTGCCTCGTCGCCCAGATCGCCCACTCCGGTGCGCCGATCCAGAACGTCGGCGGCGTCGTGGCCTCGCCGGAGAACTCCGACAAGCTGGCTCAGCGCAACCTGCAGGTCGGCATCTCCGGCAACCCCGGCACCGGCCCCACCCGCCAGGTCCCACAGACCTTCGAGCTGCTCCCGGGTCGTGCCGTCAGCGGTGACGCCCGAGACCTGCCCGACGAGCTGATGATCACCTGGGGCACCGTCCCGCCCGGCAGCAGCGCGGAGATCTACTGGCCGGCCGGCGACGCCGCCGAGGTCGTCGCCCTCGCTGCCCGCCTCTACGGCGTCCACGACCTCACCGCCACCGACGCCCACACGGTCTCGATGCCGACGGTCTCGGGCGTGAGCTACGTGCCGATCCCCGCCTCGGCCGGCGACAGCCTGCCCGGCCTGCTGACCGTCGACCTGCCGCCGTCCGTCGTCAAGGGCCAGACGTACGACGTCGTCGTCCGGCGCCTCTCGTCGCGGACCATCGAGCAGGACGCTCCCCCACCGGTCATCCGTCTCCGGGGTGAGGTCGTGGCGGCGGCCGTCACCGCCGGACGCCCTTCCCGTCGGGCCAGCAAGGCCGCCGCCGGCGGCACCCACCACACCGGCTCGTTCGTCCCGGGGAAGGGCGAAGGGCCGGACGGGCCAGGAGGGCCGGAGGGGCAGGGCGGTAACGACCCCGCCGACACCCAGCGGGGCCTGCGTGAGCGCTACGTCGTGGGCAGCTTCCAGGTGCGCATCCCGGTGCAGTCCGAGAAGGCCATGCTGCCTTCGGAGCAGGACCGCCTCGCCATCTTCCGGGCCCGACTCTCCACGACGCCCGTGACGGACCCGTGGCACCCGGTGCTCGTGCGCTACATCGGGCTGCTCGGTGAGCGGGTCGACGCCCTCGGGGGTGACGCGAAGCAGGTCCCCCCCTCGCTCGACGGCTACCCGCAGGGCTACGGCTGCCCTCGGCCGCACCGCGGGGAACCCGGGGAACACGGGTGTGAGCACGAGGGGCACCATGGCGAGCACGAGGAGCAGCCTTGCGAGCACTGTTGTCACCACACGCTCCACCTCGACGCACCCGCCCGCCCCTGCCGACCCGAGCAGTCGGCCACCTGTGGCTGCTGTGAGTGCAGCAGCCACTGCCGGTGCGACGACCGCCACAGCCGGCGCTGCTCCTGCGGGGGCGTGCGCCAGGAGCGACGCTAGCTCGGTTGGGTACGTCGGGCGGCAGGCGCTGGGCGGGGCTAGGGGAGGAGCAGCGTCGCTTCGTCGAGGGTGCCGTCGATGATGCCGGCGGCGACGTCGAGAAGGCGTGTGCCGCTGGTCCGGGCGTGGCCTCTCATGGTGTCGAAGGCCTGGGGCATGTCCAGGTTGTGCCGTTCGGCGAGCACCCCTTTGGCCTGCTCGATGAGGACCCGGCTCTGGAGGGCGCCCTGCAGCTGCTCGGCAAGGACCTGGTGTTCGTTGATGGCGCGTTGCTGGAGCAGTCCTATCGTGGCGATGTCGGCCAGGCCCTGACCGAGCGCGAGGTCGTCTGGGGTGAGGGTGCCGGGACGGTTGAGGAAGAGGTTCATGGCACCGATCACCTCGTCGCGCAGACGCAGTGGAACGGCGTGCACGGAGGTGAAGTTGGCGGCGCGGACGGCGGCCCCGAAGGTGGGCCACCGCCGTTCGGCCTCGTCGGGGTCGATGTTCGTGACGGGTTTCCGCTGCCGGTAGCTGTCGAGGCACGGTCCCTCCTCGTGCTGGAGCTCGAAGAGCTCGAGCAGCCTCGTCTCTTCGGTGGAGGAAGCGACCACTTCGAGGTCACCGCGCTGGTCGGCCAGCATCAGGCCGGCGGCGTCGGCGTCCAGCAGCTCGACTGCGGTCTCGGTCAGCGTGTGGAGGAAGTCGATGACGTCGAAGTCGGCGACGAGGGTGTCGGCGAGCCCGACAAAAGCTGCCAGGAGGCGTTGTTGGCTGGCCATTGCGGGGCCCTTTCGTCTTGAGGGGATGAGGAGTTGTCTCGATCATTCATGATGGCTGGTCTCGGGGGCGAAGCGCAGGTCTCGCGAGACGACCTCGCGGGCGATGTCGAAGACACTGACCCCGCGGGAGAAGGCCCGCGCCCGCAGCAGCAGGAGGGCCTCGGCGAGCCCGACGGCAGCCTGGACAGAGATCATGCCGGTCGCCTGATGCACCTCTCGTCGGTTGCTCGAGCGGTCACCCAGGTCGGGGTGCAGTCCACCGTCCGTCGGCATCTGGTCTTGCAGGTGGAGCAGGACTCTGGTCGCGGCGTCAGCGAACGCCAGGGCTTTGCTCAGCTCGTCGGGCTCGAGCGGACCCGGCTCCGAACGGTACAGGTCCAGGACACCGAGGCGGATCCCCCCGATGTGCAGGGGGAAGGCAAAGACGGCCTCGATTCCCTGGTCGAGGGCAGCAGGTGCGAACCCTGGCCAGCGTGCCGGACCGGTGAGCCGTAGGCTCGGTTGCAGTACCGGGTGCGCCCGCCCGGAAGCCTCCAGGCACGGCCCCTCGCCGAGGCTGAACTGCAGCTCCTCCATCATGCTCGCCGGACCGTCGGTCGCCGCCACGAGACCTTCATGGCCCCGCTCACTCATCAAGGCCAGCCCCACCCCGCTCACGGGCAGAGCCGCGGCGCACTCCGCGCACAGGACCTCCGGCAGGGATCGCCCCTGCCGGTCGCGGGAGTGGACCGTATCGAGGATCCGTTGAACCTGGGTACCGGGCATGCCATCTTCACCCACCGCAAATCGGTGCTCGGAGGACTCCGGCACCGGGACCAGGGCAGCGGCCGCGACGCATCAACGGCGCGAGCCTCCCACACTAGGCCCCCCACTCCTGACAGACAACCAACTCCGGCCGAAGCTGGCACCTACGGTCAAGGACACCGTGACGAGCTCCCTGAGCAGGGAAGCCCTGACCGACCACCATGTCAATGATATGCACCCTTAGTGATAAAATGGAAGCATTCGTACGGGTTGCCCCGGCGACCCGAGACGTTCTCCACGCACGATCGACGAAGGACAGTTCTGACGCCGGGCGCCGGTGCTCGACCCGCTGGCTACCCCGAGCGGTTCCGCTTGAAGACGGTAGAGGCTGATCCGATGCGCGTAGAGGACCTGGGAGCCGTGGTGTCAGTGCGCACAGGGCAGGAGGGCGGGCTGAGCGACGAGTCGATCCGGTTGGAGGCACTGGCGCAGTACGCGATCCTCGACACCGGGCCGGAGCCGGCGTTCGACGAGCTGGCCCGCCTGACCGCGGCGATCTTCAGGACCCCGATAGCGGCGGTGACGTTGGTGGACGAGTCCCGCCAGTGGTTCAAGTCCTCGGTCGGTCTCGAGCAGCAGTGGACCCCGCGCGGGGACGGCATGTGCGGGACGGTCGTGTCCGATGGTGCGCCCGTCGTCGTCGATGACCTGGCTCGAGACCCGCGGTTCGCTGCCAGGCCGCTGGTGACCGGCGCGCCTCACCTGCGGTTCTACGCGGGCGTGCCGCTGGTCGATCACGCGGGACAGGTCCTCGGGGCGTTGTGCGTGATGGACGTCGTGCCGCGGACCGTCAGTGGGGAGCAGGTCGAGATCCTGACCGGGCTCGCTGCCCAGGTGGTCGCGCAGCTGGAGCTTCGGCTCGCGCACGCGACCGCACGGGGGCACACGGTCGCTCTCGCCCAGAGCGAGGCACGAGCCCGTCGACTTCTGGAGGCGGCCCCGGATGCGGTCGTCATCGCCGACGCGCACGGGCGCATCGAGCAGGTCAACACCCGGGCACTGGACCTCTTCGGCTACACCGCCGCCGAGCTGATCGGGCAACCGGCCGAGATGCTGATGCCTGCGGCGCTCCATCCTGCCGACGCGGAGAACCGGGAGGGTCGGAAGCGCCGCCGGGGCGACGTCTCGAACGGGGAGCTGGTGCCGGCGGGTACCGGCCGCGACGTCATCGCCGTCCGGAGCGACGGCAGCACCGTCCCGGTCGAGGTCAACGTCGCCGCGGTCGACCTGGCCGACGGGCAGACGGTGCTGGCCAGCATTCGCGACGTGAGCGCGTCCCGGGCGCTGCAACGGGAGCTGAGGATCGCCCGGGACGGGTTTCGGGACGTGCTCAACGGGGCTGTGGGCCAGGCGATCATCGCCGTCGACCTCGATGGGCGGATCACGGTCTTCAGTGCGGGGGCGAGCAGGATGCTCGGCTACACCGAGGGCGAGATGCTGGGCCGCAGCCCGGACGTCCTGCACGACCCAGGTGAGATCGCAGCCCGTGCGCTTGAGCTGGGGATCGAACCCGGTTTCAGCGTCCTCGTGCCGACCGACCGGACCAGCGCGCCCGACACTCGACTGTGGTCGTACCTCACCCGTGGGGGAGGGCGCCTGAGTGTGCTGGTGACGGTCACCTCGATCCTCGATCTCGAGGGAGAGCCGACCGGCTTCATCACCGTGGCCACTGACGTCAGCGACCGTGAGATCGCCCAGCAGAGGTTGGCCGACAGCGAACAACGGTTCCGGCTCGCCTTCGACGACTCCCGGACCGGGATGGCTCTGACCTCTTTGCGCCCGGGTGAGGCCGGCCGCTTCCTGCGGGTGAACACGGCACTGTGCCAGCTGGTAGGGCACTCAGAGCAGGGACTGTTGGACCGCGGGTTCCTCGACCTGACCCACCCTGATGACCTGGCTGAGACCCAGGTGGTGGCCCGGTCCCTCGTCAGCGGCGAGCGGAGCTCGTGGGAGGTGGACAAGCGCTACGTCCACGCCGACGGGCACACCGTCTGGATCCACCTGGTCACGTCCGTCGTGACCGACACGGACGGATCGCCGGCCTACGCCGTCTCGCAGATGTACGACATCAGCGACCGGGTCGCGTCGATCGCCGAAGTGGAGGGACGCTTTCACGAGCTGGCCACCCACGTCGACCTCGGCTTCGCGATCCGTCGGCACGACTCACAGCAGTTCCACTACCTCAACCCCGCGTTCTTCACGGTATTCGGCTTTGACCCGCTCGGCCCTGCCCCCACCACCGTCGACATCCTGGCCCTCCGGCACCCGGACGACGCCGCCGCCGTGTCCCGGCTCATCGAGACCGTCGTCGACGGAGCCATCGCCGAGCTGGAATGGCGGATCGTGCTGCCCGGCGGCGTGCGCTGGATCAGGAGCAGGTCCTTCCTCTTCACTGGCGACCTGGACGCCCACGATCGGCGGGTCGCCAGCATCTTCGAGGACATCACGGCCCGCAAGCTCGCCGAGAACGAGGTCCTTGCCAGCGAACAGCGCTTCGACCAGCTGGCCAGCAGCACCGAGGTCGGGTTCTTCCTGCGCACACCGAGCGAGGTCCTCTACCTCAACAGGAGCGTGCTGAGGATCTTCGGATCGGATCCCGCAGCCGCTCGCCCCAGCTTCGCGGAGATCATGGGCCAGATCCATCCCGAGGACCTCGACCTGGCCCACGGCATGAACGCCGCCGCTGACCGCGGCGAACCCACCCGTGCCGACCTGCGGATCATCCGGGCCGACGGCCGGACGCGGTGGATCAGGGCCACGAACGACCCGGTTCCCGCGGCCCAGGGCGAGCTGCAGCGCGTCGCCGGCACCATCACCGACATCACCGACTACAAGAACGCCGAGCTGGCGGTGCTGGCCGCACGACGCAACGCCGAGCAGGCGAACGCGGCCAAGGACGAGTTCCTCTCGCGGATGAGCCATGAGCTGCGTACCCCCCTCAACGCCGTGCTCGGCTTCGCGCAGCTGCTCGAGTTCGACGCTGCCAACCTCAGCCCGTCACACCAGCAGGGCGTGGGCCACATCCTGCGTGGCGGGCGGCACCTGCTGGCCATGATCGACGACCTCCTCGACATCACCAGCATCGAGGCCAACCGTCTCGAGCTGTCCGTGGAACCGGTCGACGTTACCGCCCTCGTCACTGACGTCATCGGGCTCATGCAGCCGCTGGCTGACGCCACCCGGGTCTCCCTACGCCTCGAGCGCCACCCACCAGCGGCCAGCTGTTGGGTGCGGGCCGACTATCGACGGGTCAAGCAGGTAGTCATCAACCTGCTCTCCAACGCGATCAAGTACAACCATCCGGGCGGGCTGGCGGCGATCGACGTATCCCTTCTTGGTGAGGAGGTGCGAATCACGTTGAGCGACAACGGTATCGGCATTCCTGCCCACGACCTCTCCAAGCTGTTCACCCCCTTCGAACGACTCGGCCGTCAACGCACTCACATCGACGGGTCCGGCATCGGCCTGGCCCTGAGCAAACGCCTCGTCACCGTGATGCAGGGTCGGCTCGACGTCACCTCCACGTTCGGTGAGGGCTCGACGTTCACCGTCACGCTGCCGCGGGCAGGCAGGCCAGCAGTGGAGACAGGCGGCTGTCTCGACGCCACCTCCCAGCCTACGGTTCAGCTCGCGGACCCCATAGCGGTTGCGAGCCTCCTCTGCATCGAGGACAACCCCTCCAACCGGGACCTGATGACCAGCGTCATGGCCAGGCAACCGAACTGGACCCTCACCCTGGCCTCGACGGGAGCCGCCGGGCTCGACCTGGCCCGGGCCGAACCGCCTACGGCCATCGTGCTCGATCTCCACCTTCCCGACCTCGGCGGCGACGACGTGCTCCACCTGCTCAGCACCACCCCCGCCACCGCCGGGATCCCCGTCGCCATCCTCAGCGCTGATGCCAGCCCCACCCGGATCAACGACCTCCTCGCGAGCGGTGCCGAGCGCTACCTGACCAAACCGCTGGACATCAACGAGCTCTTCGACTTCCTCGACACCCACGCCCAGCCCACCCTCGCCACCCGCGGCCCCCGTACGGGCCGGAGCGACCAGCGGTGACCCGTACCCCGTCGTACCCACCTCATGAGTGGTAGATTTTGGTGTTAAGCAGGCTGCCCCGGCCCCGGTAGTGCATTGCGGTCCACCCATGATGAACGGGGCCCTCTTGTGATGTGCAGACCTCTGACGGGCCGTGCGCGCACGGCGAGGCCTGCCAGAGCCTCTTGCCTCCCCCGTCGGTGATGTCGCATCATGCGGACGTCCCCGACCCACGGGACACCGTGGCGCGTCGGGACGATGTCGAGGAGAAGCATGGCCTCGAGGAGCCAGTCGAGGAGGCGGCCCTGAGAGACGTTGCCGGGCAGGTCCACGGCAAGGTCGCCGCCCGCCGCGACCAGCGCGAGGTCGCGGCCCGAACCGTCCGCGACCAGCCTGCCGATGATCGTGACGAGGCGGGCCCCTGGTTGGCCGATGCAGTCGCCCGGGGAGGCAGCCAGGGCTCGTCGGGACCGGATCCGGGTCCGTCTCGAGGTGGACCGGCAGCGTCGGCTCGCGACCGACGATGGACGGCCGCCAACGCCGAGCTGAAGCTCAGGATGGCGGGGACGCGGGCCCGGGCCTGGCAGCTGTTGCAGTCGATCCCCGAACCGGTGGTCGTCGTCGACGCCGACGGGATCATCGTGCTGGTCGACGCGCGCGGTGTCGGCTTGTTCGGTTACCAGCCACAGGAGCTGATCGGGCAGCCGGTGCCGCGCCTGGTTGCCGCCCTGCACGCGGCCTACAGCGCGCATCTCGACTCCTCCGGAGCTGTCCAGGAACACGGACCTCAGAGGGTGGTGCCGGGTGGCCTCGCAGCGTACGGGGACGGGTCGGCCTTCCCGGTCGATGTCGACCTCAGTGCGACCACCCCGGCCCGTGCCGACGCGGCGCTCTCCGTCATCCGCGACATCAGTGACCGGTTGCTCGCCGACGCGGAGCTGCGCATCAGCGACGAGCGGTTCCGGGTGTCCTTCGACAGCTCACCGGTCGGCATGGCGATGATCGACCTGGACCCCGACCGCGCCGGTCGCTTCCTCGAGGTCAACGTCGCCCTGTGCGCGCTGACCGGCTACACGGAGGCCCAGCTGCTCGCGACGACGAGTCCCGCGATCAGTCACCCCGCTGACCGTTTGGACACCGTCGCGAACCTGGCGCGACTGGGCCGGGGTGGCGCCATACGGTGGGACACCGACCTGCGCTACACCACCTCCGTCGGCGAAGACGTGTGGGTTCACCTGATCGTGTCCGTGGTCCACGACGCCGACGGGAGACGTCGCCACGGAGTCTGCCAGGTTGAGGACATCACCACCCGCAAGGCCGCCGAGTCGGAGCTCACGCACGCCCGGCGCGAGGCCGAACGGGCCAATGCCGCCAAGGACGAGTTCCTCTCCCGGCTCAGCCACGAGCTGCGCACCCCACTCAACGCCGTCCTCGGGTTCGCTCAGCTGCTCGAGCGCGACACTCTCAGCCCAAAGCACGTCAGATACGTCGGACACATCCTGCGCGGAGGGCAGCACCTGCTCGCGATGGTCGACGACATCCTCGACGTCAACTCCACCGCCGCTGGTGGACTCGACCTCTCACCCGAGATCGTGGATGTCGGCGCGCTGTTGCGCGAGCTCATCGGGCTGATGCAGCCTCTGGCCGCAGCCAACCAGGTCACGGTCCGGCACCACCTCGTGGGCGCGGCTGCCACCCGGCTCCACACCGATCCCCAACGGCTGCGGCAGGTGCTGATCAACCTGCTCTCCAACGCGATCAAGTACAACCGACCCGGCGGTACCGTGGAGGTCGTCGTAGAGGTCATCGTCGAGGGTCGCGACGACGTCGGTGCAGGCGCCGTCAGTATCGCCGTCACCGACACCGGGCCCGGAATCTCCCCCGTCGACCTGCCTCGTCTGTTTGCAGCGTTCGACCGACTCGGCCGCGAGTCCACCGACATCGAGGGCACCGGTATCGGCCTGAATCTCTCCAGGCGTCTGGTCACCCTGATGGGCGGCCGCCTGGAGGTCGAGACGGCCGCGGGGGAGGGAAGCACCTTCACGGTGACCCTTCCCGGGGGCTACGCCACCTCAGCGATCGAGGAGTGAGCGCGTCCTCATCGGCGCTGGTGAGGACCCCTGTCGTTGCGCTCTGTGGGCTGGTCACCGCCCGGTGAACGACGCGACGAGCCGCCGGCCGTACGCGCCGGGCTCGTGGCCCGGCGACCGGTCGGCAGCCCCGACCCCGCCGGGTGGTGTCGACACACCCGCCCCGCCGGTGACATCGTGGCGGGAGGCCACCGCCGAACCGCTCGACCCCACTCCCCCACCGCCGCAGGAGCGCCCGTGACCAGCACCGCCCCCCACCCCACCGACCTCACCTCGGACGCCGCCCTGCGCGCGGTCGAGCAGCGGGTGCTGTGGCTGGCCTCCGCGATCGTCGACCACGCCAACCGGGTGCGCCCCAACCCGAGCGGGCTCAAGGTCGGCGGCCACCAGGCGTCGAGCGCGTCGATCACGACGATCATGACGGCGCTGTGGATGGAGACGCTGCGACCGGAGGACCGCGTCGCCGTCAAGCCGCACGCCTCGCCCGTGCTGCACGCGCTGGAGTACCTGCTCGGCCAGCTGCCGGCGTCGTACCTCACGACCCTGCGCGAGTTCGGCGGTCTGCAGTCCTACCCCTCTCGGCTGAAGGACCCGGTGCCGGCGGACTACTCGACCGGGTCGGTCGGCATCGGAGCCACCGCGCCGATCTGGGGCGCCATCGCGCGGCGCTACGTCGACACCCACTTCGGCACCCACGGTGCCGTACGCGCCGGTCGGCAGTGGTCGCTCGTCGGCGACGCCGAGCTCGACGAGGGCGCGGTGTGGGAGGCGGTCGTCGACCCGATGGTGGCCGAGCTCGGCGAGGTCGTGTGGGTCGTCGACCTCAACCGGCAGTCGCTCGACCGGGTCGTGCCGACGATGGGTGGCCAGCGCCTCGAGGGCATGTTCGCCGCGGCCGGTTGGCAGGTGCTGACGGTGAAGTACGGCGCTCTGCTGGAGGACCTCTTCACCCGCGACGGCGGGCCGGCGCTCCGCACCCGGATCGACGAGATGACCAACCCCGAGTACCAGCGGATGCTGCGGCGCACCGCGCCCGAGCTGCGCGACCACCTCCCGGGCGACGGGCCGGGTGCGGCCGCCGTCGCCGCCCTCATCGCCGGGGTGGCGGACGACGACCTCGTGGCGGCGGTGCGCAACCTCGGCGGCCACGACCTCGGCGCCCTGCGCACGGCCTTCGCCTCGATCGACGACACCCGCCCGACCGTCGTGCTCGCCTACACCCTCAAGGGCTACGGCCTTGCCACAGAAGGCCACCCGCAGAACCACTCCGCCCTGCTCTCGCAGGAGCAGCTGCACGAGCTGGCCGCCCGGGTCGGGGTCGACCCGGAGGACCCGTGGGCCCCGTTCGACGCCGACAGCGAGCCCGGCCGTCTGCTCGGTGCGGCGGCCGCCCGGCTGGGGCGGGCGCTTCATACGGGAGGGGCGGCGCCCTCGGTGCCGGCCGACCTGGGCCGCACCCCGTCGGGCACCGCGACGACCCAGGCGGCGCTGGGGCGCACCCTGCTCGACCTCAACCGCGCCGCGCCCGAGGCGGGCGCACGCGTCGTGACCGTGAGCCCCGACGTCAGCTCCTCGACCAACCTCGGCGGGTGGGTCAACAAGGTCGGGGTCTGGTCGGCGGAGGACCGCCGCAACTGGTTCTCCGACGACCCCGAGACGATCTTGCACTGGCGCGAGCGGCCCAGCGGTCGGCACATCGAGCTCGGCATCGCCGAGGTCAACCTCGTGGGGCTGATGGGTGAGCTCGGGGCGACATGGAGCCGATGGGAGCAGCCGCTGCTGCCGATCGGCGTGATGTACGACCCGTTCGTCTCGCGGGCGCTGGAGCCATGGTCGTACGGCGTCTACGCCGGTGGTCAGTCGATCCTCGTCGGCACCCCGTCGGGCGTGACCCTGGCCCCGGAGGGCGGGGCGCACCAGTCGATCACGACCCCGTCGATCGGGCTGGAGCAGCCGGGGGTCGTGACCTACGAGCCGGCCTTCGCGCTCGACACCGAGTGGTGCCTGCTGGCCTCGCTCGGTCGGCTCGGGCGGTCCGACGGGTGCTCGGCCTACCTGCGGCTGTCGACGCGGTCGGTCGACCAGACGCTCGCGGCCGTGCCCACCGACCCCACCGCCCGCGAGCGGCGGCGGAGACAGGTCGTCGGTGGCGCCTACACGCTGCGGCGGGTGACCGCCCCGGTGGTCACTGTGGTGACGATGGGCGCGATGGTCACCGAGGGGCTCGCGGCCGCCGACCGGCTCACCGAGCAGGGGTTCCCTGCCGACGTCGTGTGCGTGACCAGCCCGGGTCTGCTGTTCCGGGCGGTGCAGGCGCGGCGGGGGCTCGACGACGTCGACGTCCCGCCGCTCGAGCCGGGGCTGCTCGACTCCGTCTTCCCCGCCGACCGGGCCCTGCCGATGGTGACGGTGCTCGACGGGCACCCGCACACCCTGGCCTTCCTCGCCGGTCTGCACGGGGTGCGGGCGGCCCACCTGGGGGTCACCCGGTTCGGGCAGTCGGGCGACCTCGCCTCCGTCTACCGGCACCACGGCATCGACACCGACGCGATCGTCGGGGCCGCGCTCGACCTGGTCGACTGACGTGGCTGACGTGGCTGACGTGGCTGACGTGGCTGACGTGGCTGACGGTCGACTGACGGCGGGTTGACGGCGGACTGGGTGGTGGGTTGAGGGTGGGCGTGCTTCGGGGAGAGGGGTGGTGATGGCGGAGGTCAGCCCGACGGCGCGGGCCCTGCTGGCCCTCGAGCTGCTCCAGACCACCCCCGGCATCACCGCCGAACGGCTGGCCCTGCGGCTCGGGGTCTCCCAGCGCGCGGTGCGGCGCTACGTCGGCATCCTGCGCGAGGCGGGTATCCCCGTCGAGTCGGTACGCGGCCCCTACGGCGGCTACCGCGTCGGGCGCGGGGTGCGGCTGCCACCACTGGTGTTCAGCTCGGCGGAGGCCCTCGGGCTGGTCATGGCCGTGCTCGACGGGCACCACCCGGCGGGGGACGCGACCGACCCCGTGGGCAGCGCGCTCGGAAAGATCATGCGAGCGCTGCCCGAGCCGGTGGCGGCCCAGGCCGAGGCGGTGCGTCAAGAGACGGCCCCGGCGCCCGACCGGGCGGGGGTCCGGCCGGACCCGGAGACGACGACCGAGCTGGTCGAGGCGTGCCGTGCCCGGCGGGCCGTGCGGGTCGACTACCGCTCCGAGGCGGGCACCCGGCGGCACATCGACGTCGACCCGTGGGCGGTCGTCGTCCGGCACGGCCGGTGGTACCTGCTGTGCCGTCAGCACTCCGCCGACGCGCTGCGCGCCTACCGGGTCGACCGGGTGCTGTCCGTCGAGGTCCTGGGCGCCACCTTCGAGGCACCGGACGAGCTCGACCCGGTGGCGCTGCTCGAGGAGCACCTCGCGTCGGGGTGGGAGCACGAGGTCGAGGTGGTGGTCGAGGCGTCGCGCGATCAGGTCGGGCGGTGGCTGCCCCGGGCCATGGGGCGGCTCGAGCCGACCGGCGACTGCGCGACCCTGCTGACCGCGACGACGAGCAACCCCCGGTGGTATGCCGCGCAGCTCACCGAGCTGCCGGCGCCGTACCGCGTCGTGGGGGGTCCGGAGCTGCGCGAGGCCGTGGCGCGTATCGGCGAGCGGGCGCGGGCGGCCGTCGACGAGTGACGGGTCGCGGCCGAGGTTGACTCAGAGTCGGTGCGCTCGACTGCGGTTGGGGCACAGGTTGACTCAGAGTCGGGGGGCGGGACGGGGGGGGGTGGATGTGGCGGGGGGACCGCCACAGAGTGAAACCCCCCCCACCCCACACCCCCCCCACACACACCCCCGGGG
>JBBRNQ010000090.1:0-17832 GCA_038230235.1 Actinomycetales bacterium | reverse complement strand
TGCTCGCCCTCCAACGTCTTCGCGGTCCCTTGCAGGCTGAAGCCGTTGTCCCGCAACATCCTCCCGACCGTCGGCGCCGACACCGGATGACCCTGGCCGGTCAGTTCCGCCGCCAAGTGCCGCAACGACCTGGTCGTCCACCGCAGCGGCGACATCGGATCCCCACGCTCGTCCGGCTCCACCAGCGCCAACAGCGACGGCACCAGCGCCGGGTCCTGCTTGGCCGCTAGCTTGCGACCCCCACCAGGGCGGCGAGACCGCCCGACCGCCAGCACGTCGGCGACGCCGTCGAGCTCGCTGATCCCTCGGCGCACCGTCGTGGCGCTCACCCCAGCCGCCTCGGCCACGGCCCGCACCCCCCCATGTCCCAGCAGCCGGGCCTCGGTCGCCAAGGCCAGCCGCTGCTGACGCTCGTTCAAATGCGGCAGCAACACCTCGAACCGCGTCACGAGTTGCCCGCGGATCTCCTCGTCGAAGCGCATACCAGATCATCCCGCGCCGACCTCCAAATCGCCAACTTAATTCCTTACAGGTCCACAAGATCGCGAACGTCCTGAACGCGCTGCCGAAGTCGGCCCAACCTGGTGCCAAGGCGGCGCTGGCGGAGATCTGGCAGGCCGAGGACCGTGAGCACGCCGCCGCCGCGGCGGCCGCGTTCGCTGACCTGTACGGCCCGAAGTGGCCCAAGGCCGCGGCGAAGATCACCGACGACCTCGACGTGCTCCTGAGCTTCCATGACTACCCGGCCGAGCACTGGATCCACTTGGGGACGACGAACCCGATCGAGTCGACCTTCGCGACAGTGAGGTTGCGGCAACGGGTGACCAAGGGCCCGGGCTCCCGGGCGGCGGGGATCGCGATGGCGTTCAAGCTCATCGAGTCCGCCCAGGCCCGCTGGCGTGAGGTCAACGCCCCCCACCTGGTGGCCCTCGTCCGGGCCGGCGCGACGTTCGAGAAGGGCAAACTCGTCGAACGACCCGAGGAGTCAGGCTCGGATCAGCACGTCGCCTGACACACCGATCCACAGGTCTTGACAATTGCTCTCCCCGCGATCCACGGGACACCACACTGGCCCTGCCGCGCCGGCCTCAGCGGCCGCACATGTCGCAGCTGCTGCTGAAGGGGGATGTCGCCGGGAGGTACACGGACGCCTCAACGATGGCTGCGGCACTGACCTGCTCCATGATGCAGGCGGGCTGGACCTTCCAGGAGTACCTGACCCACGTGCAAGACCCCAGGCAGGCAGGGCTCGAACACCTGCGCACCCAACGCACCCAGACCGGACGGGCACCGCGTCGGGACGTGCGCGGAGCCGCACGGCGCATGTGGCTCGCGAGCCTCACCTGGGTCCAGGACCACCCAGTCCAGGCCGTCCACGACCCGTCCATCAGCGCGCAGCTCGCCACGATCAGCGACTACGTCACCACCCACCCCGCCGGAGGCCAAGGCGGCCGCTCCGAACGCCGCGTCCTCCAGGTCCTCCTCAAGCGGGCTACCCGCCTGGGCCCCACCACGGTCTCGCGTTCGGTGCGGGACATCGCCGACGAGGGCGGCATCTCCAAGAGCGCCACCGCAGACGCGCTCCACCGTCTCGAAGCCCTTGGTTGTCTCACCCGCCAACCCGGGGGAGGTCGCGCGAGCTCCCACTACATCCTGCAACTGCCCCCACGCCTGCACGTCGTAGACCACTCCCGGTCCGCCGATGTCTCAGGCCGGACACTAGATCTGGCACCCCCCGCCCAACCCCCACCCCCATCCAGGCTGACCGTCAAGGTCCTGGAAGGCCTCGAGTACAGCCGACATGACGCCCTGAGCTTCGACGGGCTCGGCCATACCGCAGCCCTGGTCTACAACCTCCTCGCCGCCCACAGAGCCACAGGCATGACTGCGCAGGCCCTCGTCGCGGACACCAGTCTGCGGACCCGCACCGTCCGTCGCACGCTGGGACTTCTCGCGTCGCACGGCCTCGTCTCCCAGCCCACACGGCCACTGGCGGCTCCTCGGCGAACCCCTACGGCAGCACGCCCACCTGGACACCCTTGCCCGCACCCTTGGTCTCGACGGCGTCTTGGACCGACGACACGACCAGCACCAGGCTCAGTCCCACGCCTACGCCCACCTTCTCGCCGACGTCGCAGCTCGCCGCCACGACCGCCTCCCCCGCCACCGCCGTCCCGAGCCGCTCGTGCACCCTCGCATCCCGTTCCCCCGCGACGAGACCGGACGGGCACTGCCCCGCGACGGCCTGAACCTCGTCTGAGAAGGCCTCGGTCTGCAGCAGGACGAGCTCGCCAGGATCACTCTCGCCGGTCACCTGCCACGCCCCACCCCGACGGCAGCCCGTTCTGAGACAGCCCGACCCCGGCTGCCTGCCCCCGTCAGCAGCCGCGCTCCCGCTCTGGACCAGCAAACCGCCCGCCTGCCCGGGACGACCGTTGCCAGCCCCGTCAAGAGGACGAACGAGCCCATTGCCGTCCCGGGAAGTCCCGGCACGGTCTTCGGTACGCGTACGCCGTGCGCGTCGCCGTACCCCCCACCTCGTACTCGTACTCGTACTCCCCTGCCGTACGGCACCGATCGTCAGCGAGAGGCCACCAGCACCTGACCATCGCGCCGCTCGTCAACGTGCGGATGCGCAAGGACTCCTGGCTGACCGATGTCGAGAAGGCGCTGGGCACCAAGTCGACCTCCGAGCGGGAGAACTCGACGTCAGACAGCACCAGTCCACCGACCTCCGGCGGGCAGACCCAGGCCGCCGTCCCCCCGTCCACGCGCCGCCCTGGCCCCGCCGAACGGGCCAAGGAACCGGTGGCCCCTCATCACCGCTGACTCCTCGAGCTGCCGGGGTTTGGCAAGCAGCAAGACGTCGACATCCCTGTGACCGCTGCTCTTGGCTAGCCAGACGAACGGTAGCGGCCCAAATACCTTCAACTTAGGCCGGAGTGTGGGTCAGTGTCAGTGGGAGGAGGACCAGGGTGAGGGGCCCGCGTGGGGGTGGCCGCAGGGTCCGGTCGGCTCGCTTGCGGGGATAGGTGTGGCTGCGTTTCGCGTGGCGGGGGTTGGATCGGCCGGGCCGGCGGGGGTTGATCATGGCCGCGAGGTGGTGGAGCCATGCGGTCGGGACGTGCCCGGGTGGGTGGTCAGGGTGGTGAGGGGGGGAAAGCGGCCGGGTCACCGACCGGGCCGCGAACCGCGTCCAGGGCGGCGACGAAGGACAGCCGTAACGGGTCTTGCTGCGTCAGTTCGGCTGCGGCGCAGATCAGCTCGCGGATCGCGTGGTAGGCGCACAGCAGCGCCCACAGCTCCTGCTCGGCGCCGTCGGGGGTCTTCGACCGCAGCACCACGCCGTCGCCTGTGAGCTGGGACTTGAACGCGCCGAACGCGTTCTCGATCTGCCAGCGCGCGTGGTAGAGCTCGGCCAGCTCGCCGGCGGGCGCGGTGTCGACGTCGAGCAGGGTGCTGATCAGCGCGAAGACCTCGCTCGGGGTCCCGTCGGCGGCCAGCAGGTGGTACTCCACGACCCGCACCACGATCGGCCGCGCGCCGGCCCGCAGGTCCTTCTTGGCCGGGGCCAGGGCCGAGAGGTAGCTGCCGTCGGCCAGGACCGTGACCACCGGCAGCGGGAAGATCGACCCGACCCGCCACAGCAGGTCCGCGCCGGTCGCTGCGGCCCGACCCCACAGGTCATAGCCGGGAAAGTTGCGGTCGGCCAGGACCAGCATCCCGACGCCCAGCAGGGGCAGGAGCTCCACCTTCAGCGCCTTCTCCGAGGTCGCGTAGCTGCCCAGCCGCGCGGCGACCAACGCCCTGGTCCCACACTCAGCCAACGCCACCACGCGGACCTGGGGAAACCCGCCGGCCACCGCGCGGCCCGACTCATCAGCCGTACCCGGCCCACCGAACCGGGCCCAGTTCGCCGCGGTGTCCTGCACATCCACGGTCGTCCCGTCCACGCTGAGCACCCGCCGGCCCCGCCAGAAACCGCCCGGGGTGTCCACCGACGCCATCGGACCCGCGACCGACTCGAACAACAACCGCAACGGGACCGGGCCCAGCCGGGCCCGGGCCCGGCTCAGTGCCTCCTCCGACGGCACCACCACCGTGACCCCCCGCGCCGCCCACGACAGAGCCCCAGCCAGCTTGCGCATCACCCGCCCGCCACCCATGTCCATGAGCAACGCCAACGCCAGCACGTAGTACACCACCAGCCACGACGGCAGCATCCGGGTCCGCTGCTCCCGCGCCCCCGCCGCCTCCACGACCGCCTCCACCATCGCCCGCGGGAACTCCCGCGCCAACAGCCCCACCGAGACCCGGTCCGCGAGACCGTCCTCGTCCTTCAGTACCTTCTGTCCCGAACGGCCCATCCCCCCAAACTACACCCATGTAACCCTAAGTTGAAGGTATTAGCGGCGGCCCCGCTTGACTCGACGCGAAATTGCGATGGGTGGCACCCAGTCTCCTTCCGTGCGCGATGCCCACTCGTATGCGGTCCACTACGGCGGGGAGCGTGAGATGCAGGGAGTCGACGGGACCTTCACCGACAGCGCCGAGTTCCAGTTCGCCCGTCGTCGTCGACCGCTCGCTCCACCTCGAGGCGGTGCCGGCTTCGAGCCGACAGGATGTCGGTTCTACCCACCGGCGGACTCCGGTGCCGGCCTCGACCGAGGTGCACGCGGGCCTCATTGGCGATCGTCAATCGCGTCGCGTCGTGTCGTGTCGGTCCAGCATGGCACGGAGTACGCCGCAGCCGAAGGCGTCGATCGACGTGCCCGTCAATCTGCTCTACGTGCTGAACATTCCCAGCCGGGTCCCCAGCGCGACGCACAGGGATGGACCGGCGTACTTGGCCCTGGGTCGAGGCGGACGAACTGCGTTGTCCGCAGGCGATCGCATCGCCGGCCCTGAGCTGTTCAGCATGTGTCCCGACCGGTGGCCGGTGCTCATAACGCGGTCGGCGGGGCGCTGCCCACGCGTGTGGATCGCAGCAGGTGACGAAGGTCCCGAGGACCCCAACCGGTGATGTCGTAGCGTGAGGAGCGCTGGGACCACAGCCCTGACCGCACGCACTCGGCCGTCCGCCGTCGAGCGCGAGGAGTTCACACTCCGGGCCGGACATACCGGGCACGTTGCGCACTCCAGGAGTCTCCGTGCTCCCCGCGAACTCCACTGCACCGAGACGAGGCTGCTTCGTCCCGCCCTGCCCGACGTCAGTGCTGACGGGTCGTGTCCACCCCACAGAAGCGACTGTGCCGCCGGCTCCACCACCCGCACATCCGGCGTGAGCCACTCGCCGGACATCCCAGCCTGACCACCACGATCCGGCGCCACTACTTCCAGGAGACGATTTCCATGACCAGCATCGAAGAAGACAGCACCCTCCACACCCTGGGCGACCAAGGTCAGACGGTCGACGGATCAGCCAACGATGTCCGCGGCCGAGAGGTGAAGGACAAGGACGGAAACGGCATTGGCAAGGTGGCCGACCTCCTCGTCGACGACCGCGAGGACAAGATCCGCTTTCTCCTCGTCGAGCACGGCGGGTTCCTCGGCTTCGGCGAGAAGAAGAGCCTGATACCCGTCGACGCCGTCACCAAGATCACCGAGGACGCCGTCTTCCTCGACCAGTCCCGCGAGCGGGTCGCGTCGGCGCCCGGCTACGACCCGGATCTCGTCAGCGACCGGCCCTACCATTCCGACATTTACAGCCACTACGGCTACACCCCGTCCTGGGTCGGGGGCTACCTCTACCCCACGGGCCTGTGGGGGGGAGGACAAGGATCGCGGGTATATCCAGGTCTGTGAGGACCAAGGTGTCCGCTCTGCTCCTGGAACATCGGCCAGGGGCGACCCCACGAGGCCTGAAACGGGGATCGACCAAGTGCCAGCCCCTCTCAAACGGTCTTCGGTCGTTGGAACAAACCCGCAAGCGCTCTCGACTTCATCAGGACGGACCCCATGACTGACACCCTCACGCCGCCGAAACGGCGCACCTCGAGTCCTGGACCCAGCCCGTCGCTGCGCCCTCACCTGTTGCGGCAGATGGACGCGTACTGGCGTGCGGCGAACTACCTTGCGGTGGGCCAGATCTACCTCTACAACAACCCCCTGCTCACCCGGCCGCTGGCCCTGACCGACGTCAAGCCGCTGGTCGTCGGCCACTGGGGCACCACCCCCGGCCAGAACTTCATCTACGTGCACCTCAACCGCGTGATCAAGGCTCACGACCTGAACATGTTCTACGTCGCCGGCCCGGGGCACGGCGGGCCCGCCCTGGTGGCCAACACCTACCTCGAGGGTTCCTACTCGGAGATCTACCCCGACGTCAGCCAGGACGAGGCCGGTATGAAGCGCCTCTTCATCCAGTTCTCTTTCCCCGGCGGCATCTCCAGCCACGTCGCGCCCACGACGCCGGGCTCGATCCACGAGGGCGGCGAGCTGGGCTACTCCCTCAGCCACGCCTTCGGCGCCGCCTTCGACAACCCCGACCTCGTCGTCGCCTGCGTCATCGGGGATGGCGAGGCCGAGACCGGCCCGCTCGCGACCGCCTGGCAGTCGACGAAGTTCCTCAACCCCGTCAACGACGGGGCGGTGCTACCGATCCTGCACCTCAACGGCTACAAGATCAGCAACCCGACGGTGCTGGCCCGGGTCGAGCCCGAGGAGCTCGACCAGTACCTGCGCGGGTGCGGCTGGGACCCGCGCTACGTCGAGGGCGACGACCCGATGGTCATGCACGAGCTGATGGCCACCGTCCTCGACGAGACGGTCGCCGCCATCCACGACATCCAGGACGCCGCCCGCACCCGGGGCGTCACGACCCGTCCGCGGTGGCCGATGATCGTGCTGCGCTCCCCCAAGGGCTGGACCGGCCCGAAGGTGGTCGACGGGCTGAAGGTCGAGGGCACCTTCCGCGCCCACCAGGTGCCGCTGCTCGTGGACGACGAGCACCCGGGGCACCTCGAGCAGCTCGAGCGCTGGATGCGCAGCTACCGGCCCGAGGAGCTCTTCGACGCCGACGGACGCCTGGTCGCCGAGCTGGCGGCGCTCGCCCCGACCGGGACGCGACGGATGGGAGCCAACCCCCACACCAACGGTGGGCTGCTGTTGCGTGACCTGCACCTGCCCGACTTCCGGGTCCACGCCGTCGACGTCCCCGCCCCAGGGGCCGTCAGCGCGCAGGACACCGCCGTGCTCGGCACGTTCCTGCGCGACGTCGTCAGCCTCAACCTGGACAGCCGCAACTTCCGGCTCTTCGGTCCCGACGAGACGCTCTCAAACCGGCTCGGGGCCGTCTTCGAGGTCACCGACCGGCAGTGGGAGGCCCGCACCGTCGACGGCGACGAGTTCCTCGCCCCGGCGGGACGCGTCCTCGACTCGATGCTCAGCGAGCACCAGTGCGAGGGCTGGCTCGAGGGCTACCTCCTCACCGGTCGCCACGGGCTGTTCAATTGCTATGAGGCGTTCATCCACATCGTCGACTCGATGTTCAACCAGCACGCGAAATGGCTCAAGGTCACCAAGGAGCTGCCGTGGCGGCGTGACATCGCCTCGCTGAACTACGTGCTCGCCTCCCACGTCTGGCAGCAGGACCACAACGGCTTCACCCACCAGGACCCGGGCTTCCTCGACCACGTGGTCAACAAGAAGGCCGACATCGTGCGGGTCTACCTCCCGCCGGACGCGAACTGCCTCCTCTCGGTGGCCGACCACTGCCTGCGCAGCCGGCACTACGTCAACGTCGTCGTCGCCGGCAAGCACCCCATGCCACAGTGGCTGACCATGGAGCAGGCCCAGGTGCACTGCACGCAGGGCATCGGCATCTGGGAGTGGGCCGGCAACGACGGCGGCGCCGAGCCCGACGTGGTGCTCGCCGCCTGCGGTGACACCCCGACGCTCGAGGTCCTCGGCGCCGTCTCGATCCTGCGCGAGCACCTGCCGCAGCTCAAGGTCCGCGTCGTCAACGTGGTCGACCTCATGAAGCTGCAGTCGGCCAGCGAGCACCCCCACGGGCTCTCCGACGACGCCTACGACGCTCTCTTCACCAAGGACAAGCACATCATCTTCGCCTTTCACGGCTACCCGACGCTGGTCCACCGACTCACCTACCGGCGCACCAACCGCAACCTGCACGTGCGCGGCTACAACGAGGAAGGCACGATCACTACGCCTTTCGACATGCGCGTGCAGAACCGGCTCGACCGCTACCACCTCGTGCAGGACGTCATCGACCGCCTCCCGCAGCTCGGGGCGACCGCCGACCACCTGCGCCAGACCATGGCCGACAAGCTCGTCGCCCACGACCTCTACATCAACCAGCACGGGATGGATCTGCCCGAGATCCGTGACTGGGAGTGGACCCCCACCGCATGAGCACCGTGACGCATGACACGCCAGCGCCGGTCCTGACCTCGCTGAGTTCGGTCGCAAGGGCCCTCGTCGCCGACGACCGGGGCCTGCTCGCCATCGACGAGTCGATCCCCACCTGCAACCGCCGGTTCGCCACCCTCGGCATTGCGCAGGACGAGCCCACCCGACGCGCCTGGCGGGGGCTCATCCTCACCACCCTAGGACTGCGGGAGTCGATCAACGGGGTGATCCTGTGTGACGAGACCATCCGCCAGCGCACCCCCGAGGGCGTCACGTTCCTGCGCGTCCTGGCCGACGCCGGGATGATCGCTGGGATCAAGGTCGACCGCGGTGCACACCCGATGGCCGGGCATCCCGCAGAGATGGTGACCGAGGGGCTCGACGGCCTGCGGGGACGGCTGGTCGACTATGTCGCCATGGGCGCCCGCTTCGCCAAGTGGCGGGCCGTCTTCACCATCGGGGCCCCCACCCCCAGCCGCGCCTGCCTCGAGGCGAACGCCCACGCCCTGGCCCGATATGCCGCCCTCTGCCAGGAGTGCGGGCTGGTCCCCGTCGTGGAGCCAGAGGTCCTCATGGACGGAGACCACCCGATGGCCCGCTGCGCCCAGGTGACCGACGAGGTACTCCATGCGGTGTTCGCGCAACTGCACACCCAGGGAGTCGACCTCGAGGCGATGCTACTCAAACCCAACATGGTGCTCGCCGGGTCGTCGTGCCCCACCCAGCCCACGGCGGACGAGGTCGCAGCAGCGACTCTCGACTGTCTCGAGCGGTCGGTGCCCCCAGCCGTCGCCGGCATCGCGTTCCTCTCCGGCGGGCAGTCCGGTGACCTCGCGTCGACACGGCTGGCGCTGATGAACGTCCCGGCCCGGGCGCCCCTGCCCTGGCCGCTCGCCTTCTCCTACGGCCGCGCGATCCAGCAGCCGGCGCTGTCGGTGTGGGGCGGTGCCCACGCGCGGGCCCGGCGGGCCCAACGGGCCCTGCTCCAGCGCGCCGAGGACAACCGCGACGCCCGCCAGGGCCGCCCCCCGGCTCCTGAGCAGCTCGCGTCCGAGGAAAGGGCATCCGCCTGATGGCTCACGACGCCACGCAGACCCGCGCAGGCTCCCCTCCCCAGGCGACGCCTGACCCCGCGACGGACCTCAGCTCGCTGCCCATGGGCCAGGTGATGTCGCAGCTCGACACCTCGCCCGACGGGCTGACCCAAGCCGAGGCCTCCACCCGGCTGAAGACCTCCGGACCCAACGAGATCACCGGGCACCGCACCAACCCGCTGCTGAAGTTCCTGTCCTACTTCTGGGGCCCTATCCCCTGGATGATCGAGGTCGCGGTCGTGCTGTCCGGTGCCGTGGGGCACTGGGCCGACTTCGTCATCATCCTCGTACTGCTGCTGGCCAACGCCGTGGTCGGATTCACCGAGGAGCGCCAAGCCGGCAACGCCGTCGACGCCCTCAAGGCCCGCCTCGCCGTCAGCGCCCGCGTACGACGCGACGGCGCGTGGACGACCCCGGCCGCCCGGGACCTGGTGCCCGGCGACGTGATCCGCCTGCGGCTGGGTGACATCGTTCCGGCCGACGTGCGGCTGTTGGAGGGCGACGAGATCGAGGTCGACCAGTCGGCCCTGACCGGCGAGTCGCTGCCCACCACGTGCCCGGCCGGAGCGGCGGTCTACTCGGGCTCGATCGTGCGACGCGGCGAGATCGGCGCGGTCGTCTACGCCACCGGCACCCGCACCTACTTCGGCCGGACCACCGAGCTGGTGCAGGACGCCCACACCGTGAGCCACTTCCAGAAGGCCGTGCTCACGATCGGCAACTACCTCATCATCCTCGCGGTCGCCCTCGTGGCGGTGATCGTGCTCGTCTCCCTCCTGCGTGGCGACCCGGTGCTCACAACCCTGCAGTTCGCGCTGGTGCTGACGGTGGCGGCTATCCCGGTCGCCATGCCGACCGTGCTGTCGGTGACGATGGCGGTCGGCGCCCGGCTCCTGGCCACGAAACAGGCCGTCGTGACCAAGCTGGTCGCGATCGAGGAGCTCGCCGGCGTCGACGTGCTCTGCGCCGACAAGACCGGCACCCTGACCCAGAACGCCCTCACCCTCGGCGACCCCTGGACCGCCACCGGCGTCACGCCCGCCGACGTCGTCCTCGCCGGGGCCCTCGCCTCGCGAGCCGACGACGACGACCCCATCGACCTCGCGGTGCTCGGCGGCCTGCCCGACCCGAGCGCCCTCGATCCCTTCTCGGTCACGCACTTCGAGCCCTTCGACCCGGTCCACAAGCGCACTCGAGCCACGGTGACCGCCGCCGACGGGAGCACCTTCACCGTCAGCAAGGGCGCGCCCCAGGTGATCGTCGCCCTCGTCGCCGGCTCCGACGCCGACACGGCCGCGATCACCCGGGCGGTCGACGACTTCGCCACCCGGGGCTTCCGGTCACTGGGCGTGGCCCGGTGCGAGGGTGAGGACGGCGCGGACGCCGACTGGCGGTTCCTCGGGGTGCTCCCCCTCTTCGACCCGCCCCGCGACGACGCCGCGTCGACCATCGCCACCGCGCTCCAGATGGGCGTGTCGGTCAAGATGGTGACCGGCGACGCGATCGCCATCGCCAGGGAGACGGCGGCCAAGGTGGGGCTCGGGGCGTCGATCCTCGACGCCGACGTGCTGGGTGACGCCAAGGCGCACGAGACCACCTCGGTGGCCGAGTCCATCGAGACCGCAGACGGATTCGCCCAGGTCTTCCCCGAGCACAAGTACCACATCGTCGAGGTCCTGCAGGCCCGCGGCCACATCGTCGGCATGACCGGCGACGGTGTCAACGACGCCCCTGCGCTGAAGAAGGCCGACTGCGGCATTGCCGTCTCGGGCGCCACCGACGCCGCGCGCGCCGCCGCCGCGATCGTCCTGCTGACGCCGGGGCTGTCGGTGATCATCGACGCGATCAAGGAGAGCCGCAAGATCTTCCAGCGGATGAACTCCTACGCCATCTACCGCATCGCCGAGACGCTGCGCGTGCTGCTCTTCATGACCCTGGCGATCCTCGTCTTCAACTTCTACCCCGTCACGGCCATCATGATCGTCATGCTCGCCCTGCTCAATGACGGCGCGATCCTGTCCATCGCCTACGACAACGTGCGCTACAGGATGAAGCCAGAGGCGTGGAACATGCGGCTCGTGCTCGGCATCTCCACCGTGCTCGGCGTCGTGGGCGTCGTCTCCGCCTTCCTGCTCTTCTTACTCGGTGACCGCGTCTTCGGCCTAGACCGCCCACAGCTGCAGACCATGATGTACCTCAAGCTGTCCGTCGCCGGCCACCTCACGATCTTCCTCACCCGTACCCGGGGGCCGTTCTGGTCGATCCGGCCCGCGCGCATCCTGCTCGCTGCCGTCGTCGGCACCCAGGTCATCGCCACGTTCATCGCCGTCTACGGGCTCTTCATGCAGCCGCTGGGCTGGGGGTGGGCGGCCTTCGTCTGGGGGTACGCCATCGTCTGGGCCCTGGCCACCGACCGGGTCAAGCTACTGGCCTACCGCATCCTCGACCACAGGGCGGGCACGGCCACCGACGAGGCCCTCGCCACCGAATCCGCGCACGGCCCGACGGGGCCCGGCCACTCGGATCCTCAGGTGGCGCCCTCCCGGTGACGCAGTGGGGGTCGGTGCCGCGGCTGGGTCGGCGCCTCACCCACCTCCGGTGCACGGTTGGGCACGGTGACCGGGGTGCCGACCGAGACCGACACCGGCAACCCGGCGTGCCGCAGAGACACCGGCCCTCCCTCGAGGACGTCGTACGTCGTCTTCGCCGGGGTCACGGTCAGCCGCAACCGGCTGCCCCGGACGCCGACCGTGGAGCACAACCGGGTGAGCCCGGCCGGTAGCCGAGGCGAGAAGGCGAGGCTCCCGCCGCTCTCGCGCAGCCCGGCGAACCCGGGCACGAGAGCGATCCAGGTGCCGGCCAGGGACGCCAGGTGCAGCCCGTCGCGGGTGTTGTGCTCGAGGTCGTCGAGGTCGATCAGCGCGGCCTCGGTCAGGTAGTCCTAGGCGAGGTCCACGTGACCCGTCTCCGCAGCCACGACCGCCTGGGTGCACGCCGAGAGCGAGGAGTCGCGCACCGTGAGCGCTTCGTAGTAGGCGAAGTTGCGCGCCTTCTGCTCTGCAGTGAACGCGTCGCCGCGCAGGTGCATCGCCAGCACCAGATCGGCCTGCTTGACGACCTGCTTGCGGTAGAGGTCGAAGTACGCAAAGTGCAGCATGAGGGGGTACTGCTCCGGCGTGGTGGCGTCGAAGTCCCAGACCTCGTGGCTGGTGAACCCCTCCGACTGCGAGTGCACGCCGAGGGCGGCGTCGTACGACACGACCATGGCCAGCGCCGCGGCACGCCACGCCGCCACCTCGGCGGGCGTGACGCCCAGCTCCTGCGCCCGGTCAGGGTGGCGCTCCACGACGTCGGCCGCGCCTCGCAGGTTGTGCTGGGCCATGAGGTTGGTAAAGACGTTGTTGTCCGCGACGGCCGAGTACTCGTCCGGACCGGTCACCCCGTCGATCCGGAAGTGGCCGTGAGGGTCGTGGTGCCCGAGGGAAACCCACAGCCGGGCGGTCTCCGCGAGCAGCTCGAGGGCGATGTCACGCTCGAACGCCTCGTCGCCGGTGACGAGGACGTGGCGCACCACCGCGTCGGCGATGTCGGCACCGAGGTGGAAGGCCGCCGTGCCTGCAGGCCAGTAGCCCGAGCACTCGTCGCCGACGATCGTGCGCCATGGGAAGACCGCCCCCTCCAGCCCCAGCTGGGTGGCGCGCACCCGGGCCTTCGGCAGGGTCGAGGAACGCCACCGCAGGGCGTCGGCCGCCGCGCCCGGGGAGGTGTAGCTGAGCACCGGCAGCACGAAGGTCTCGGTGTCCGAGAACGCGTGACCGTCGTAGCCCGGCCCGGTCAGCCCCTTGGCCGCGACCGCCCGCCCCTCGGCGCGGGCGCTCGCCTGCAGGATGTGGAACAGTCCGAAGCGCACCGCCTGCTGCACCCGGGCGTCGCCGTCGACCTCGACGTCGGCCCGGCCCCAGAAGTCGTCGAGGTAGGCACCGTGCTCGGCCACCAACCCCTCCCAGCCCGTCTCGACGGCGGCGGTCAGCGCCGCCGCCACCTGGTCGGTGATCGCCGGCTGGGACCGCACGGCCGACCAGCCGTAGGTGACGAACTTGACCAGCTGCAGCCGCTGCCCGGGCTCGAGGGTCGCGGTCACCGTGACCCGGCCCAGGTCGTCGAAGCTCTCGCTCGAGACCTCCACCGACGGCGGGCCCTCGAGCCGGTAGTCCATCGCCGCGCCGAGCCGCAGGTCGCTGATCGCCGTACGGTGCAGCAGGGCTGCTCCTGACGCGGTGCACGAGTGGCCCTCCGACCGCAGCGGCGACTGCAGGTCAGCGGCTTCGAGTGGGTCACCGCCCGAGGGAGGCGACGACTCGTTGGCCACCGGCTCCGACTGGAGCACCACCCGCGCGGGAGTCTCAAGCAACTCGACCTCGCAGCAGACCGCGGCCACCGACCGCTGGGCCAGCGACACCAGCCGGGTGGAGTGGACGCGCACCCGCTGACCGCCCGGCGACACCCACTCGACCGCCCGCGTGAGGAGCCCGGTGCGGAAGTCGAGGACCCGCTCGTGCGACACAAGCTGCCCGTAGCGCAGGTCGAAGGGCTGGTCGTCGACGAGGAGGCGGATGAGCTTGCCGTGGTGACGTTATCAGGGTCTGACCGGCCTCCGGGTAGCCGAAACCGGCCTCGGCGTAGGGCAGCCGGCGGGCCTCGAAGAAGCCGTTAAGGTAGGAGCCGGGCAGGCCGCACGGCTCGCCCTCATCGAGGTTGCCGCGCCACCCGATGTGTCCGTTGGACAGGGCGAATGCCGACTCGCTCTGCGCCAGGACCCCGAGGTCGAGGCTGGTCTCACGCAGGCACCACGGCTCGGTCGTGTAGGCCGGGTGGGCGATCACGTCGGGTCGACCCCGCCAAGCAGGTCGGCAAGGTCGTCCACCACGATGTCGGCACCGTGCTCACGCAGCTCGGCGGCCTGCCCGACCCGGTCGACACCAACCACGAGAGCGAAGCCTCCCGCCCGACCCGCAGCCACTCCCGAACAGGGCGTCCTCGAAGACCGCCGACTCCCCCGGCTCCACCTGCAACACCCTCGCGGCCGCGAGGTAGGTGTCGGGCGCAGGCTTGCCGGCCAGGTGCTGCTCCTCGACGGTTAGGCCGACGACCCGCACCTCGAAAAGGTCGGTGAGGCCCGCAGCCGCGAGCACCTCGGCGCAGTTGGCGCTCGAGGAGACCATCGCCGTCAGCAGACCGGCCGACCGCATGGCCCTCAGGTAGCGCAGCGACCCGGGGTACGGCTCGACGCCGTCCCGGCGGATGCACCGCAGCACGATGGCGTTCTTGGCGGCCGCGAGACCGGCGACCGTCGGTGTTCCCGGCTCGTCGCCCGGGTCGCCCTCGGGGAGGTTGATCCGGCGCGAGGCGAGGAACGCCCGAGTGCCGTCGGCGCGGCTCCTGCCGTCGACGTAGGTGTCGTAGTCCGTAACCTCGTCAAAGGCGTCGTACGGGGTGTGGCCCTCCTTCGCACGCGCCCTCAGGAAGCCGTCGAACACCTCCTTCCAGGCGTGCGCATGGACCTTCGCGGTGTCGGTGAGGACACCGTCGAGGTCAAAGAGGCAGGCTCTCGTGCCTGGGGGCAAGCCGGTCGTGGTGGTGGCGGATCGGCTCACGTGGACACGCCCTGACTCAGCTGTTGACCCTCGGGGACAGTCACATGACGTCTAAGCGGACTCACCATTCAACCGGGACGATGACGTGCCTCCATTCACTCCTCCTCAAGCGCCCGAAGGCCGTCCAGCCGTGTATCCATCCACGACCGGACAGGCGCCCTGAGCACTGACCCGGTCGACCAAGACCTGAGAGCATGCGCAGCTAGAGAACTGACGAGTGATTACGTGGCAAGTTGCCCGGTTTGGACACAGTTATCGACGCTCCACCACCGGTCGTAGTGGAAGCAGTCGAGGACCTCATGGCCGTAAGTCGCCGGCCCGAGGAAGTCACATGGGTACGTCCGGCGAGAACCGATGATGCTGATCTCCCCCCGGCGGCTTGCGAATTGCGACTCTGAAGTACGCGAGCCGGCGGCTTCGGCAATCTTGACGACGGCATGGATGGCACACGACATGGTTGAAGCCG
This sequence comes from Actinomycetales bacterium, assembly GCA_038230235.1. Lineage (GTDB taxonomy): Bacteria > Actinomycetota > Actinomycetes > Actinomycetales > Dermatophilaceae > Lapillicoccus. Next base: position 2,248 of record JBBRNQ010000090.1, on the reverse strand, counting down.
AGCGTGACGCGTCACCGGACGTCGAGCTCGTGGTGCATCCCGTCGGCGTAGTGGTTCTTCAGGTTGCACACGAGCTCATATCGGCCATGTTTCTGCGTCAGGGTGATCCAGCCCGCCGTGCCCGCGGCGATCCCGTTCCCGGTTCCCTGCACGCAGGAGGCCGATGCCTCGCCCAGACTGTCGTACTCGTCGACCTTGCCGTCGGCCCCGGGTAGTGGTTGGCCCGCGACGGCGCCGGCACCCAACGGGAGGATGACGAGCTCGTGGGTACGCCACCCGAGGTTCTGCCCGACGTGGGTGACGATCCCGGCTGGGACGGTGTCCGGTGTCGGGTCTAGGCCGCCGGGGCGCGAAACGTGCAACTCGTTCTCTACGCAACGTCTTCCGGCGCCTTCGTCGACCTCGCCGCCGACCCGGCCTGGCTTCAGGTAGCATCCCTGGACGAGGTGGAGATCGATGCGCACCTGAGTCCGGACCTCGCGAGCGAAAGCCGATCCGGAGCCATGACCAGGGCGTCACCCACCGACCAGGCTTTCGGGGTGCGCTCGCGGGTGGGCTCACGCCGACGCAGGCTGCGGCTGAGCTGGCCTCCCGGCCGCCTAAGACGACGAGGACGTGGCCTCGGCAGCCGAACGCCTCCTGGAGGACCTGTGACGGCGTCGGGGAAGACCCCGATGGGGTGACGTTGGTCCTGAACCCGGCCAAGTGTCGCGTCGTACCGTGGCACTGCTGAGAACACAGCCATCCCGAAGCGGCTCGGCCGTCCGCCGTCGAGCCAGGAGCAATTCTGCTCCGTGTGGGACCCAGGTGCTGCCACCTCCTCGAGGAGCTCCTCATGTCGACGACACCTCCGCCGCCGCAAGCCGTCCCCGACCCATCCGCCACCCTCAGCTCGGTCCTGCACCGGCTCGGCCACCGCTGCCCCGACGAATGCCCGGCGGACGACCCCGCCCTGGGTGCCGTGTGGTTCGCCTGGCACAGCAGGCAGCTCGTCTCGTCGCTCGTCGTGGTCGACACCGACGCCGGGGCCGACCCACTCTCGGTGCACCGCCTCCTGCGACGCGTCAACGGGTGCACCCGCGCGCACCAGATCCGGGTGCTTGCTCGGCACCCGGGAGACCGCGGCCGGGCGCTCGCCGCCGTGGCCCCGAGGACCCGGGTGTCGGCATGAGGACGCCAGCGGACGCAGACGAGGTCGTCGTCGGGGTCGACGGCTCCGAGCCGAGCCTGGCGGCGCTGCGCTGGGCGCACTTCATCGCCGAGGCGACCGGCAGCACGCTCGACGTCGTCGCCGTCTGGGAGCCCACGACCGCCTTCGGGCTCGTCGGCGAGGGATGGGGGGCGCTACCCACCGACTGGGACCCCGAGACCATCACCCGCGAGATGCTCGACCTCGCCCTCAAGTCGGTGTTCGGCGACGACCTGCCCGTCGGGTGCGAGTCGCGCGTCGTCAGCGGAAACACCGCTCAGGTGCTGCTCGAGCTCAGCGCCAGGGCGCAGATGCTCGTCGTCGGCAGCCGCGGCCACGGCGGCTTCGCCAGCCTCCTGCTCGGCTCGGTGAGCTCCGCCTGCTCCGAGCACGCCACGGGCCCAGTGCTCGTCGTCCACGGCGACACCCCACCGCCCCCCGCCACAAAGGTCCTGTCATGAGCACACCACTAGTCACCCTCGTCATCGTCGCCGCCGTCGTCCTCCTCGTGCTCTCCCTGGCGGTGAGGATCGTGCAGCAGTACGAGGAGGGGGTGCTCTTCCGGCTCGGCCGCGTCGTCGGGGTGCGGGGGCCCGGGCTGCAGCTGATCATCCCCTTCATCGACGTGCTGCACCGGGTGTCGCTGCGCATCGTCACGATGCCGATCCAGTCGCAGGGCATCATCACCCGCGACAACGTCAGCGTCGACGTGTCTGCCGTCGCGTACTTCAAGGTCGTCGACGCCGAGCGCTCGGTCGTCGCCATCGAGAACGTCTACAGCGCGATCGACCAGATCGCCCAGACCACCCTGCGCAAGGTCGTCGGCCAGCACACCCTCGACCAGACCCTGTCGGAGACCGACAAGATCAACCTCGACATCCGCGCGATCCTCGACGTCACGACGGTCGACTGGGGGGTCGAGGTCACCCTCGTCGAGCTCAAGGACATCCAGCTCCCCGACAGCATGAAACGCGCCATGGCCCGCCAGGCCGAGGCCGAGCGCGAGAAGCGCGCCAAGATCATCAACGCCGAGGGCGAGTCGCTCGCGGCCGCCGCCCT
>JBBRNQ010000089.1:0-18248 GCA_038230235.1 Actinomycetales bacterium | reverse complement strand
TCCAGGAGCACACGCGATATGAGCGACACCCAGTACGACACGCAGGACGACACGCAGGACGATCAGTTCGCGGGCGGCTCGCCCGACGGTTCGGCGGTTGAGCCGACCGACCAGGTCGACGGACTCGGGACGATCTCCCCCGAGGAGGTGGCTCAGGTGACGCCGTCCGCGGACGTCGCCGCGCCCACCGGTGGAGACGACCAGGCGACGACACCCGAGCACAGCGTGGCTCCGCTCGCCAGTGGGCCAGACGATGACGTAGCCGGTGGGGTCCCTGACACTGCGGACACCCCTCCCGCAGCTGATGCCGAGGACGAGGGAGACGAGGGTGCCACACCCGGGGCCCGTCGGGGCACGAGGGTGTCGCAGCTGGAGCGCGAGGGCGAGGTCGCAGCCGACTTCCTCGAGACCCTCCTCGACATTGCCGACCTCGACGGCGACATCGAGGTCGACATCGACGGCGACCGGGCCGCGGTCTCCATCGTCGACTCTGACGAGGGTCGGGTTCCTCGCCGGCTCGTCGGCCAGCAGGGCAAGGTGCTGGAAGCCCTGCAGGAGCTGACTCGGCTGGCCGTCCAGACCGCCACAGGCGAGCGCAGCCGACTGATGCTGGATGTCGCCGGACACCGCGCCGAGCGTCGGACCGTGCTGGTGGCTATAGCCCAGGCCGCGATAGCCCAGGTGAAGGAGAGTGGAGAGAAGACCTCACTCGACGACATGACGGCGTTCGAACGGAAGGTCATCCACGACGAGGTGGCGGCCGCGGGTCTCGACTCCGAGTCCGAAGGGGTCGAACCGCACCGGCACATCATCATCCTGCCGGCCTGACCGAGACCACACCGGGGCCGTCGTCGTCTGGCGACTGCCCAGGCTCCCTCAGGACTGGTCGATGGTCGTGCTCCGACAGGGCCGCGAGTCCCCCCAACCCGCGGGCGTCGACGCCTGAGCATCAGCACATTGACGGGGGTCGACGCTTCAGTGGTTTCACGTGAAACGCTGAGGCCATGGCTTCCTACCCTGACGGCGTCGACCGCCCCCTCACTCCCGAGCTCGATCCTCCTGGCGAGTCTGAGGGTGCACCACCGTCAACACCCGAGGTGGCCCACGCCCTGTTCGGTGGGCAGCTCCCCCTGGCGGAACGCTACGTCGCATTGCTCGCGGACACCGGCATCTCTCATGGCCTGGTCGGACCACGGGAGCGTCCGCGGTTGTGGGACCGCCACGTCCTGGGGTGCGCGGTACTGACCGACGCCATCCCGGAGCCGTCCACCGTCATCGACATCGGGTCGGGGGCGGGACTACCCGGCCTCGTGCTGGCGATCCGCCGGCCAGACCTCGAGGTCACCCTGGTCGAGCCGCTGCACCGCAGGGTGGTGTGGCTGATGGACGCCGTCAGGGCGTTGGAGCTCCCCAACGTCGTTGTCCATGAAGGTCGTGCCGACAGCCGCTGGTCCGGTCCGAAGGTGGACGTCGTGACCGCGCGCGCGGTGGCCCGCATCGGGACGCTGGCCCAATGGTGTCTTCCCCTCCTCGAGGAGGGGGGTCGGCTGCTCGCCCTCAAGGGGTCGACCGCCCAGGCTGAGCTCGACGAGGACGAGTCCATCCTGCGGTCCGCGGGCGCGGCGAGCTGGGGTGTCCGTCAGCTGGGAGTGGGTGTGCTCGACCCGGCAGCCACCCTGGTGACGGTGTCGATGGGTCAGGTTCCCGCTCCTCCCCGGAGGGGCGCCCGAACGGGGGGTCTGCGCTCATCACCACGACGGTCCGGCGCTGCTCCTCGACGAGGCGGACGGCCGACGTAGGCAGGACAGTGGCCATGATCTGACTGGGCCGACTCCTGTCGCCCGGGCACTGAACCGCCCACGCGTCTGGGCGCGTCTTGCTCGGGTCCGAGGCCGAGAGCCGCTTCCGTTTCACGTGAAACAACCACGCCCCCCTCCACCAGTTCTGTCCGTCACGCGCCGACACGTTTCGCTGAGGCCCCCGCAATGAGCGTGGCGGCGCGGCTTGGGGGGTGCGGCGAGGGCTACAGGGGGTGACGCGTCTCAGCCGATACCACTGGAGGGTTGGACATTCTGCTGTTGCGGCGGCCGAGATGATTGATTTCCGGGTTCAGTGGTCGTAGCCGATCAGTGAGCGCGGATGGGGGCGCCGATGAGGTCCTTGTGCCAGATCGCGATGGTCAGCGCCAGGATGCGTTGACTGATCCAGGCGCACACGCCGGCGGTGGTCCGCCCACCGGGGCGTTCGAGGTCGAGCTGGACACTGACTCCGAGGTGTCCGCTGACCCACGTCAAGGTGGCGGTCAGCTTGCGTAGCCGCGTGTTGTACCTGGGCTGCAGGAGCAGATGTGGGAACAGGTATGGGAACAGGTAGCGCAACCGGCTCCGTGCGAACCGCGACCTTCGGGCCTCGCTCGGGTAGCCCAGCAACTCTTCCCTCACCGACGACGTCACCAGCTCTGCGTCGCTCAGGCGTGGGACGAACCCGCCCCACGGTCGAGCGGGCGCCCGCCGTGGCGGGTTCCCCAGCAGATCGTCGACACGCGCACGGTCGCGAGCGTATCCAGATCGGTGTCCCTGTTGAGCTCCCTGCTCTCGACGTCAGGTAGGCAAGCCGGGTCTGGACACCCTCGGCGCCCACACCACTAGCCGCTCCGACAACATCAGCAACAGCCGGGACGCCATGGTCCAGTTGGGGAAGCTGATGATGGGGCCTGGACCCGCACGGGGCGACGAGCAAGGCGTCCCGGCCTGAAGCAACGCCTGTCCGAGCCGGCCCCGACGTCGAGACTGTAGGCAGAACCGTATCCACCACCGCCGTCCCTAGGTCCTTGGTCAGTTCTGGGGGGCTGCCCCCCGGCGGGTGAATCGAAGCCCGGTACTTCGTCGGGTCGTGACACCTGAGCCTCAGGGCGGGGACGAGGGTAGCGACCTTCCCAGTCAACGCGTCACCGGAGCTCTCCCTACTCAGTCCTGCCCGGCCAAGGAGCCTCCATCGCCTCGTGGCCCGGACAGCCGACGTTCAGCCCGATCGAGCCGTCGTTTCACGTGAAACGTGCTGCCCGAGCGTACTCGTCGGGGTCGGGCACGTTGGATCAGCGCCCGGACCCATCCCACCATCACCAGACACGTGGCCCGGCAGCTCAGGCAAGGCCCCCCACCGACATACTCGCCTTCCCCGCCATCACGCGCCTTTGCACCGGTCCGGCGTCGATGTCGGCTGAAGGCTCGAGGTTCCGTACAGCGTGGCCGGATAGCGGAGTGGCTACCGGAGAAGAGGTGTCCGTGTGGCCCTGATCGAGCCCCCGTTTCACGTGAAACGACACGAACGCATTACTGGGCTCGGCTCCTCTCGTCTCCCGAGGCCTCACAGGTTCGGGTACGGGGATGTGCCTGACTCCGTGGGCCACCGGTCTCCCCAACCCACCCCCTCAACGGGTCCGCTCCAGTGGGCTGCCCGATCTGTTCGGCAGGACACCCGGTGGGGCTCCCTCGAAAGCCCGACCCCGACGGCAACCGTCGAAGCCGGCAGGTGAGCTCGAACCCTCGCTGGTCCCGAGCACTGTCATCACGCAACACCTCAGGGACTACCCGTGCGGCAGTGCGGGGACTTACCCCCGCTTGGGCCGTCAGTGTCGGTGATTTCGTAGCCGCAGGCGCCGGACGGCCTCCCATGTTTCACGTGAAACAACGGTCGTGGCCGCCGTCAGATCCGCCCGTCTCGCTATGGTTGGATGACGACGTGAACCAGAGTGCTTCTCCGCCCATCGCCCGCCGTGAGCTGCCCCAAACACGGAGCGGCCTCGGGTGGCCGGTGCAGGAGGAGACCACCAGTGGGGGTCTGGGGTGGGCTGATCTGCACCGCTACACCCCTCCACCCCTGGAACGAGAATCCCCCGTCGCCCCTGGTGGGGTGGCGCGAGACGGGGCAAATCCAGTGCCAGCCGCGGCACCTGCTCCCGGGTCGGCTGTGTCCGACGTGGCGAACGCCGACGTGGCGACGCCCGCGTTGTCTATGCCGACCCCGGCCTCTCCTGACCCTGAGCTGGCTGGACTGGAGCCGTCTACACCCGCGGTCACTGACGCCGAAGTCACTGCCCCCGAGGTCAGTGAGCCTGAAGTCGCCACCCTGACCACGCCCGAGCAGACGACTCCATCGCCTTCAACTGCCAGCCCACCACCAGCTCCGACACTCCCGGACCCGCCCCCACCCGCCCCCGCTGCCCACTCCGGCTCCCACTCCGGCTCACGCACCGGCACGAGCACCATGGCGACGGATGCGGCTGACCGGGCGGCAGCCGAGCTGGTCGCCTCCATACCCCTGGCTGGTAGTGACACGCCACTGGCCCAGAACCTGGCCGTGGACACTCGCCGCCGACTCACCCTCAGCGGCAAGCCCTTCCCCCGCCCGCTCCGCACCCGGGTCATGACGGTGGCCAACCAGAAGGGTGGCGTCGGCAAGACGACAACGACCGTCAACATCGCGGCTGCTCTCGCCCAGTCGGGGCTGGCTGTACTCGTGCTCGACCTCGACCCGCAGGGAAACGCCAGCACCGCGCTCGGCATCGACCACCACTCCGACGTGCCGAGCATCTACGACGTGCTCGTGGAGGACAAGCCGCTCGCGGAGGTCGTGGTGCCCTGTGCCTCGGTGCCCGGACTGCTGTGCGCCCCCGCGACCATCGACCTGGCCGGCGCGGAGATCGAGCTGGTCTCGTTGGTGGCCCGTGAACAGCGACTCAACCGGGCTCTCGAGGTCTATCTGGAGCAGGCCGATGTCGACTACGTGCTGATCGACTGCCCACCCAGCCTGGGTCTGCTGACGATCAACGCGTTCGTGGCCGCCTCCGAGGTCTTCATCCCGATCCAGTGCGAGTACTACGCCCTCGAGGGTCTGTCGCAGCTGTTGAAGAACGTCGAGCTCGTGCGCAAGCACCTCAACCCCAGCCTCTGGGTCTCGACGATCCTGCTCACCATGTACGACGGCCGCACGCGGCTCTCTTCCCAGGTCGCCGACGAGGTCCGCGAGCACTTCCCGCGAGAGGTCCTGCCCACGACGATCCCCCGCTCGGTGCGCGTCTCGGAGGCCCCCAGCTTCGGTGAGACGGTCATGACCTACGACCCTGTGAGCAGTGGGGCCCTGGCCTACCTCGAGGCGGCCAGCTCGATCGCGGCGCGTGGGGCGACCACGACCACCGGTACGACCCCGTCCACCGATTCTTCAGGAGCACTGTCATGAGTGAGAAGCGCCGTGCCCTCGGCCGAGGGCTGGGCGCCCTGATCCCGAGCCATCCGAGCGACGAGGTGCGTCCTGTCGACGTCTTCTTCCCCGACCGCCCCGGCCGTGACGCCCGCGACGGGGTGACGACCACCGACGCGTCGAACCCACCGGTCGGAGGGGCCGGCTCCACCGGCTCCTCCGACGTGTCGGGCGGCGACGCCCTGACAGAGCCGGACGGGTCATCCACCGGCACCCCGGCTGACGCGGGGCACACCGCCTCTGCGCCGCCGTCAGGTGAGGACACCACGCTGCCGCAGCCACAGGAGGGGCTGGCCGCAGTGCCCGGGGCCTACTTCGCCGAGCTGCCCGTCACCTCCATCCGCCCGAACCCTCGCCAACCCCGCACGGTGTTCGACGAAGACGACATGGCTGAGCTCGTCCACTCCATCACCGAGATCGGCGTCCTGCAGCCGGTCGTGGTCCGTCGCATCCCCGACGGGCCAGAGCGGGCCGACCTGCCCCCTGGTGTCGACTTCGAGCTCATCATGGGCGAGCGCCGTTGGCGCGCAAGCGGACTCGCCGGTCTGGAGACTGTCCCGGCCATCGTCAAGGACACCAAGGACGACGCCCTCCTGCGTGACGCCCTGCTGGAGAACCTCCACCGCAGCCAGCTCAACCCCCTCGAGGAGGCGGCCGCCTACCAGCAGCTGCTCGATGACTTCGGCTGCTCCCAGGAAGAGCTCGCGACGCGGATCGGCCGGTCCCGACCGCAGATCTCCAACACCTTGCGCCTGCTGCGCCTGCCCCCTGTCGTGGCACGGCGCCTCGCGGCCGGGGTGCTGAGCGCCGGCCACGCTCGGGCGCTGCTGGGTCTTGATGATGCGGCCGCGATGGAGCGTCTCGCCGGCAGGATCGTGGCCGAGGGGCTCTCCGTACGAAGCGTGGAGGAGATCGTGTCGCTGGGGGGTGACACGGAGAAGCCGAGCAGGCGGCGCCCGCGGGCCGGGGCCCGACGACCACAGCTCGACGAGGTCGCCTCGCGCCTCTCGGACCACTTCGACACCCGGGTGACCCTCGCCCTGGGTCAGCGCAAGGGTCGGCTGACGGTCGAGTTCGCCTCGGTCGACGACCTGCACCGCATCATGGCGGTGATGGGTCTCCCGGCTGAGTCGGCCTGAACGGGAGGCGCGGCCAAAACCATTGGGGCACAGAGGAACTGGTAGAGCTACCTCTGTCGGAGCAGGGCGTGAGCCGGGTTGGGTTGATGTCGGAGTGGATGACGTCGTGGTGCCGCTTGATGTCGTGGGGGCCGCAGACGCCCATCGAGATCGCGTCTTCCAGCCCCAGTAGGCGACGCACGATGATGGCCCGGTTGGCCCAGGGGCAGACCCGCGCCGTGACCTCGAGATCCGACACCCTCTGCTCATTCCCCCGGACGGCGCCATCAGCCACAATCAGGTATGGGCCGCGACATCCTCCCCCTCACCCTCGACCGCCTGGGCGACCTCCCCGGCCGGTGCACGCGGTGCGTCTTCTGGGAGCTCGACGCGGCGACCGGGCCGAGGGTCAACAAGCCGGGTGAGGCCAAGGAGGGCTGGCTCACCACGACGCTGCTCGACTGGGGAAGCCCGGGCCGGGTGGCCTATGTCGACGGGCACCCGGCCGGCTACCTCACCTTCGCGCCCGCCCACCTGGTGCCGCGCGCCGAGGCCTTCGCCACCTCACCGGTGAGCCAGGACGCCATCGTGCTCATGACCGCGCGCATCGAGCCGCAGTATGCCGGGCAGGGCCTCGGGCGGGTGCTCGTGCAGGCGGCGGCCAAGGACGCGCTCCGCCGGGGGGTCCGCGCGATGGAGGCCTATGGCTCCACCGCCCTCACCCCGCCCGGGGGCTGCGTCCTGCCCAGCGACTTCCTGCGGGCCGTGGGGTTCCGCACTGCCCGTGAGCACCTGGCCTACCCCCGGATGCGCCTCGACCTGCGCACCGTCCTGCGGTGGCGCTCCGAGGTCGAGCAGGCGGTGGAGCGGCTCTTCGCCCCCGTACGGGGCCTCGGCGCACCCGCGCCCGTCGGCGCAGCGCACCGCGAGGAACACGGCCCGCTCTGACTCTGTCCCACCCATGGCTCCGGCAGGGCAGAGGGCTCCGCCAGACGCGCAGACGACGCCGACCCGCGGGTCGACGCCGTCCGGAGGTGCGTGGTGGCCGGCTCAGGCCAGGTAGTCCTCGAGCTCACGCAGGAGCTTGGGCTTGGGGAGCGCGCCGACGAGGGTCTTGACGACCTCACCGTTGACGTAGACGTTCATCGTCGGGATGCTCGTGACGCCGTACTTCGTGGTGATGCCGGGGTTGGCGTCGGTGTCGAGCTTGAAGACCTCGATCTTGTCGGCGTGCGCACCAGCGATCTCCTCGAGGACGGGGGCGACAGCCTTGCACGGGCCGCACCAGTCGGCCCAGAAGTCGACGAGGACGGGCTTGTCGTTCTTGAGCACGTCGGCGTCGAAGGTGGCGTCGGTCGTGTCCTTGGTGTGGATTCCCATGAGGGTCCTTCCGGTGGTGGGTGGCGTGTGGGTGCGTGCAGGTGCTGGGGGATCGGGACGTGTGCCGGGAGGGACGCGGGATCCCTCAGCGGCCGGCGCCGGTGAGGGTGGAGCGTGCGTCCAGCTCGGTGCCCTCAGAGGCGCCGTCGGGGTGCCCGGCGTACTCGGGGTCGGGGGAGTCTCCGAGCACGGCGAGGAAGCGTTCGGCGTCGAGGGCGGCCTGGCAGCCGGACCCTGCGGCCGTGATCGCCTGGCGGTAGGTGTGGTCGACGAGGTCTCCGCAGGCGAAGACGCCCGGGATCCGGGTGCCCGTCGCGGCGTGGGACCCGGGCGCGACGGCGGTGCCGGTGACGACGTAGCCCTCGGGGTCGAGGTCGACCAGCTCGCGCACGAGCTCGTTGCGGGGGTCGTGACCGATGGCGACGAACAGGCCCGTGACGGCCAGCTCGCGGGTCTCGCCGGTCTCGATGTCCTCGAGGGTCACGCCGCTGACCTTGTTGTCACCGTGGATGGCGCTCACCGAGGAGTTCCACGCGAAGCGGATCTTGTCGTTGCCGTGGGCTCGGGCGGCCATGATCTTCGAGGCCCGCAGCTCGTCGCGGCGGTGAATGATCGTCACCGTGCGGGCGAACTTCGTCAGGAACGTCGCCTCTTCGACGGCGGAGTCGCCCCCGCCCACGACGGCGATGTCCTGGTCACGGAAGAAGAACCCGTCGCAGGTGGCGCACCAGGACACTCCGTGGCCGGAGAGCCGCTTCTCGTCGGGCAGACCGAGCTCGCGGTAGGCCGATCCCATGGCCAGGATGACGGCGCGGGCACGATGGACGTTGCCCTCGCCGTCGGTGACGGTCTTGACCTCGCCGCCCAGATCGACGGCGGTGACGTCGTCGGTGACGAGCTCGGCCCCGAAGCGGGTGGCCTGAGCGCGCATCTCCTCCATCAGGGCCGGACCCATGATGCCGTCACGGAAACCGGGGAAGTTCTCGACCTCGGTGGTGTTCATCAGCGCGCCACCAGCGGTGACGCTGCCCTCGAAGACCAGGGGGGAGAGGTTGGCCCGGGCCGCGTAGACGGCGGCGGTGTAGCCCGCGGGTCCGGAGCCGATGATGATGACGTCACGCACGTCGCTGGTCACGAAGTTCCTTAGGAAGCTGGGGGTCCGCCGGGCCGGTAGGGCGTCACCGCCGCGGTGACGACGATACCGATGTCCCTCACGCAAACTTCCGTCGCAGGGGCTTTGTTCCCCGCCTGTCGGCGGCCTAGTCGGGGGACGTCAGCGACTCCCGGTGCGCGGGGGCTCCTGCGCGTTGCCTGTTCTCGACGGACAGACGTCCTGCCAGGCTGGTGAGGGTCGCCGTGACCTCGGAGAGCGCCCGTACGGTCTCGGCCTTGTGGTCGTCGGGGATCTCCAGCAGGGCGGCGGCGAGCCAGGACCGCCCCTCGGCCAGCTCCTGCGCGGCGTTGGCCGTCAGCGCCACGAGGCTGACCCGCCGGTCGGTGGGGTGGGGGCGCCGCTCCACCAGGTCTCGCTGGACGAGCCGGTCGACCAGGGTCGTGGTCGCCCCGGTGGTGAAGTGGAGCGCGGCGGCAAGCTCCTTCGCGCTCACGGCGCCACCCTGGGTGAGGTAGCTCAGGGCCATGCCCTCATTCATGCTGACGCCGAGGAGCACACAGATCTCGCGAACGTAGCCCTCCCAGGCCAACGTGAAGTCTCGGAACACTTCGACCAGCGATCGTATCTTGGGCAAGATCCTGTTCCTTGCTGGGTCAGGGTGCGGCACCCTGAGGGACGATGACTGTGGTGATGCTCGGCGTTGGCCAGTGGTGCTGAGTGGAGCCCACGAGCGTGCTCACGAGTCGCTGAGGGCGGAGAGGTGGACCCCTCGCAGGTCCAGCTCCCCGCCACTTCACGCTCGACGTCGGTCGTGACCCCTCAGTCAGGACCCGCCCCCTCACAGGGCTAGCCGATATGTCTAGTTTACACCTATAAGCAACGGATGTCAAGTTACTTGGCTCTCAAGGTGATGCGGGGTGGTCGCCCCCGTGAGCAGGCGCCGCCGGCTCGCTGGATCAGCCGCTGACCCGCACCTCGGCCACCTGTGCCTGGTACCCGCTCCCACCGTCGGAGGCGAGCCTGGTGAACCACAGGATGACGAGCTGCCCCTTGGCGCCCTCGGGTGGTGCCGTGAAGGTCACCGTCCCATCCACCCCGGTGGACGTGCCGATCGAGGTGGCGCCGTCGAGGGACTCGCGGCTCGCGACGTAGGCCGTGAGGTCGGACCCGCCGCGCAGGTCCACCTGCACCTGCTTGACCGTCGTCTGCTGGCCGAGGTCGAGGATCAGGCCGATGCCGGTCTTGGCCAGACCCCCGAAGGCGGCCGTGCGGTAGGTCTGGGAGCGCCACAGCGTCGACGGGTCGCCGTCGACCGACCGAGAGGCGGAGGCGTTGCCCTCCTGGTTGTCGCCCTGCGGGTCCCAGGCCTGGGCCTGCACGATGCCGATGGGCGTGAGTGCGGCAGCGACGGTGGGAGCGGTGGTCGTGGCCGAGCCCGACGGTGTCGGTGTGGCGGCCGGCCGGGCACTCGTGGTCGTGGTCGCGGGCGCCACCGGCTGGGTCGAGGACCGGCCGATCCGTGACACCCCGAAGACGCCGAGGACGGCCGCGACGATGACCAGGGCAGCGACGGCGACCAGGGCCGCACCGGTGTGGTCGGACGAGGGAGCCGCAGCCGTCCGCCGACCGCCCAGCGGAAGCGCCGGATCGAGGTCCTCGTCGGTCTCCTCCAGCGTGTCACTCAGCCGCACGTGGGCGGTCATCCGCAGCGGCCCGCCCGGGGGAGGCACCACGGAGCCGCGTTCGCCGTACGGCGAGACCTCGTCCTCCTGGGTGTCGGCCCACCTCGCGCCGGCTGCGCCGGTGGTGGCAGCGGCGCTGGCGGTCTCGGCGGCGCCGAGCGCGCCGAGGTCGGAGAGCGCGCGCAGGTCGAGCGAGTCGGTGTCGCTCAGGTCGCGGGAGGCCTTCCCCCCGCCTGCGGCGGAGGCCGCGGCAGCGGAGGTGGCCCCGGGGTCGCCCACGCGCATGCCCAGCACGGTCTGACCTCCCGGGGCGCCAGCGGGCGGCTGCCCTCCGGACGACACCGACCCGGGCGACGCGGGGGAGCCGGACGACACCAGCGGGGGCGGGACGGGCTGGGGCGGGACGGGCTGGGCCGACGTCGGCTCCGGGGTCGGCGGGGCGACCGGCGCTGAGGATCGAGGAGGCTTCGACGGCCGGGCCAGGTCCGTGGGGTCGGCGGCCTTGGCCCAGGGGGCGATCTGACCGGCCAGGTCACCGGGGGTGAGCGGGCCCCGGGCGTCCTGGGTGGCCCGACGACGCGACCCGGCCGGGGCGCCGAGGGTGAGGCGGGTGATGGTGTCGAGGTCGGCGGGCACCCCCGCGGTGATCTCGGACGCGGCCATGATGCCGCTGACCAGGGTCGGGGCCGCGGGAAGTCCGTCGTACGGCCCCACGGGGGTGGTGAGGGGCCAGTGCCCCGTGAGCGCGGCGTACGCGAGCGCGACGAGGCCGACGGCGTCGTCACGGGAGGCCTGGGCCCCGCCGACGTCGTCGAGGCCGAGCAGGGCACCCTCGACCGCGAGCCCGCGCACCTTGACCGCGCCGTCGTCGAGACGCAGGAGCGAGCGCGGGCCCAGCACGCCGTGGTGCAGACCGCGCACCCGCGCCCGCTCGAGGGCCGTCGCCGCCTCGCCGACGAGCCGACGCGCCTCGCCGGCCGGAAGGGGGCCTCCGTCGACCAGCTCGACGAGGTCGAGGCCCGTCGCCAGCGGCTCCTCCACCACGAAGGCCACCTCGCCGTCGCGACCGACGTCCAGCACGCGCACGAGACGGGCGTCGTCGATACCGGCGGCTCTGCGGGCGGCGTCGAGCGCGGCCGCGGCCGTGGCCCCGTCCACCGGGAAGCAGAGGAGCACGACCTCACGCAGCAGGGTCTGGTCGGTGGCGAGCCATCTCTCGTAGCGGGCGTGCTGCTCGGCCCGGCCCCCGACCACATAGCGACCGCCGAGAGTCGACCCGGGGCCCACGCCGTGCACTGCTGCTCCCTCGTTCGTCATCGGGTGCCCACCCGTCAGCTATCCGTCGTGCAGCACCACCAGGCGCCGGGGGCTACCCGCATCCTACGGGGCCGGGGGCGTACGGCGCCGTTGCCGCACGGAGCGGAGCACCCCGAAGAGCACCAGCACCACGAGCACGCCCCCTGACACGAGGTAGAACGCGCGTCCCGGGGGGTTGGCCCTGATGTTGAGTTGGGCCGAGGTGCCGACCGACGTGCCGTCGCTCGACTGCAGCGACACGGTCACCGGCACGAGCCCGGCCGCCACGGCACGCACCCGCACCCGCACCTGGGCCCGGCTCCTGGCCGCGATGGGGAAGGCGGCCGGTTGCTCGAGCACGATCAGCCGGGGGCTGCTGGGACTGAGGCGCAGCAGCAGCCCGGCGACGGGTTCGGAGAGGTCGTTGACCACCGTGACCTGCAGGATCCCCTCGTCGGCGAGGAAGTTGGTGTCCTGGCCGACGACCCGGATGCCGCTGGTCGCCGTACGGGCCCAGGTGGACGCGCTGTCGACGAGGGCTGCCGCGCCCGCCGGGTCTCCGCGCCAGCGGGCCGAGACCACCTGGTCGAGGCTGTCGTCGTAGAGCCCCAGCACGCCCACCCGTCGGGGGAGCAACGTGGTGACGGCCTTGACGGCCCTGCGCACGGGGTCGACCCGCCTCCGCAGCGCCGGGGTGATGCCGGGTTGCGTGACCGGCCAGGTGCTCGTCGCCATCGACAGGAGGTTCTCCCCCGACGTGGCGGCCGCGACCACCATGGAGTCGGCGGAGCTCATGCGCACCCACGGCACAGCGGCGAGGCCGGTCAGCATCGAGCGCAGCGCCTCCGCCGACGGGTCGACCGTGCGCGGGAGGGCGATGACGAAGCTGCGGGGCACCCCGGGGCTCTGACCGAGCAGCGTCGCCGTCTGCGCCACGAGCTCCTGGGTGGCCAGCACTCCGTCGGAGCTGGAGCGGGTGCGGGTCGTGAGGCTGCTCAGGGTGTCGTCCCACCCGAGCACTGACAGGCCGGTGGGCGAGCGGTGGGGAGCGGTGGCGCTGAAACCCGTCGTACCGGGCAGCGTGGACGACGACACGAGAGCGCCGGTGAGGCCGGAGCCGTAGGCCGTCCGCAGGGCCTTCTCGCGGTCGGTGGGCAGGGCCCCGTCGACGGGCCAGGCCATGCCGTTGGTCACCTTGACGCCTCCGAGCCGCCCGGAGAGCGCGGCGCCCCGCTGGATCGCGGTGGTGACGAGGGGGTCGGACGGGGAGACGAGCGTGGCGGCCAGGTCGGGGTCGGCATAGGGGAGGGACCAGACCGGGTGTCGGGTGGCGCCCTGGGCGAGCCGGGTCGCGAGCTGCTCCTGGGCGACCTCGACGGGGTCCGGGCCGAGGTCGGGACCGGCGGGGCTGGGATCCGTCGTGGTCGGCGCGGGCGAGGAGGTGGGTGGGGTCTTCGGCAGCGGGGCGGAGGAGGCCGGGGTAGAAGGGGCCGGGGTGGAGGAGGCTGAGGTCGAGGGCGTCGCGGTCGAGGGGGTCGACCCCCCTGGGCCGGTCGACGCTCCTGGGGTGCCCCCGCTGATCGCACCGATCACCGCCGGGTCGACGGCCCAGGTCACCGACGCGCCGGGCACGTCGGTCCCCCGCAGCAGTCGGTCGACCCGGCTGCCCGCGCCAAGGTCGCGCTGCCAGGCGCGAGCGCGCACGGTGGCGTCGTCGGCGTAGAGGGCGGTGTCGGCGGGCAGCGTGACCGGGGCGACGACAGCGAGGTCGAGCTGCTCGTACTCCTTGCGGGCGTACCACCCCACGAAGGTGTGCAGCGAGGACACGCCCTGGTCCGACGTCACCTCGACGGCCAGGGGCAGCACGCCGTACGGTGCGCTGCTGCGCAGGGTGCCCGCGGGCACGGTCACGGTGAAGGCGACGCTCGATCCCGCGGCGAGCGTGGCGGCGGGGGAGACCGACGCGACCCGGCTGCCCGTCGCCGGGTCGGTCGAGGCCGACCAGTCGCTGACGTCCTGACGCGTGGTCAGGCCCGACGCGCCACGCACGATGCTGACCTGCGGCTCGAGCAGGGGGCTGGTCCCGGCCGTGAGGACCCCGCTGACGGTCAGCCCGCTGCTGCGGGTGACGACGCCGGGCGTCACCGCCGCCAGGGTGAGGCCCCCCGCGACGGACACCGCCTGCGGAGTCAGGCTCGGTGACCCGGACGATGCGGTGTCGGCAGTGGCTAGAGCGATGGCCGGCGGCAGGGCAGCGCCGAGGGTCTGGGCACCCGCAGTCCCTGCAGTCCCTGCAGTCCCCACAGTCCCCACAGACGGTGCGCTCTGCACGGACGCCGCAGCCCCCACGGACGTCGCCGGCATCGCTGCCCCGGCGGCCCCCGCGGCCCCGCCGATCCCCCCGACCCCACCGACGACGAGCGCTCCGACGAGGCCGGCGAGCAGCACGGTGACGGGCGCGAGGCGCAGACCCGGTCGGCCCCGAGAGGGGACCGACCGACCCGCGGGGCGCGTCACGCCGTGCCCGCCAGCCGCTCCCAGGCGGCCTGGGCGATCCGCCGCTCGTTGGGGAAGGTCAGGTGCCGGTGCACCTCGGCCAGGGGGAACCACGCGACGTCGATGGCCTCGTGGTCGGGGTCGTTCTCGATGGTCAGCTCGCCACCGGTGGCCTCGAGCAGGTAGTGGTGCACGAACTTGTGGATCCGCCGGTCGGAGGTGGCGAACCAGTAGTCGATCGTGCCGAGCTCGGTCAGCACGCGCCCGACGATGCCCGTCTCCTCGGCGACCTCGCGCTCCGCCGTCTGCGTGAGGGTCTCGCCGGGCTCGATGTGCCCCTTGGGCAGGCACCACTCGACGCGGCCGGCCCGGTTGCGGCGCGCGATCACCGCGATGCGGGCGGCCCCCTCGTGCACGTCGATGACGACACCCCCGGCGGAGCGCTCCTCGACGGCGGGCAGACGTCGGGCTGGCCCGGTCGCCCCCGTCGTCGATGCGCTCATCCCCCCACGATAGTCAGCGGCAGCCGAGGCTGTCCGCCGCCCGACACACCCCCGCCCCCGCACAACCCCCCGACCGCCCCCCGACGTGTTGCGGTGAGCGCCCGAAGTGCGGCCCAGAACGCGGGGGTCACCGCAACACGTGGGAGGGGCGGCGGCACCACCTGGGCGGGGTCCCGCAACAACGGGGTGGGGAGGGGGCCGGGACTCGCCTAGGGTGGGTGGTCGTGTCCTTCCCTCCCGCTGCGGGCCTCCCGCAGCACGCCCCGGCCCTGGCTCCCGCTGCGGCGGCGCGCCTGCAGGAGCAGGCGGTCGCCGGCCTCGCGGCCGACCTGCCGCTGCTGCGTGAGCTCGGTGGGCTGTTCGCTGCTGCCGGGCACGAGCTGGCCCTCGTGGGGGGCCCCGTACGCGACGCCTTCCTCGGCCGGTCCAGCGCCGACCTCGACTTCACGACGGACGCGACCCCCGACCAGGTCGTCGCGATCACCGGGGGGTGGGCCGACGCCCGGTGGGACGTCGGGCGTGCCTTCGGCACGATCGGGCTGCGGGTGGGTGCGACCCAGGTCGAGATCACGACCTACCGCACCGACTCCTACGACCGCACGAGCCGCAAGCCCGAGGTGGCCTTCGGCACCTCGCTGACCGACGACCTCGTACGGCGTGACTTCACCGTCAACGCGATGGCGCTGCGGCTGCCGTCGCTGGAGTTCGTCGACGAGCACGGTGGGCTGGCCGACCTCGCCGCCAAGGTGCTGCGCACACCCGCGTCGCCGCACGAGTCCTTCGCCGACGACCCGCTGCGGATGATGCGGGCGGCCCGCTTTGCCTCGCAGCTCGGCTTCACCGTGGCGCCCGAGGTGCAGGCGGCGATGGGCGAGCGGGCGCAGACCCTGACGATGATCTCGGCCGAACGGGTGCGCGACGAGCTGTCGAAGCTGCTGCTCTCGCGCTCGCCGCGCGAGGGCCTGGCCCTGCTCGTCGACACCGGTCTGGCGCAGGTCTTCCTGCCCGAGCTGCCGGCGCTGCGCCTCGAGGTCGACGAGCACCACCGGCACAAGGACGTCTACGACCACTCGCTGACGGTGCTCGAGCAGGCGATCGAGCTCGAGGGCCCGCGGCGCGTGCCGGGGGTGGTCGAGCCGCTCGAGGTCGACCGGCCCGACCTCGTCCTGCGGCTCGCGGCCCTGCTGCACGACGTGGGCAAGCCGGCGACCCGCCGCTTCGAGGACGCCGGGGGGGTCAGCTTCCACCATCACGAGCTCGTCGGCGCCAAGCTGACGGCGAAGCGGCTGCGGGCGCTGCGCTACGACAAGGACACGATCAAGGCGGTGTCGCGGCTGGTCGAGCTGCACCTGCGCTTCCACGGCTACGGCACGGGGGAGTGGACCGACTCCGCGGTCCGGCGCTACGTCACCGACGCCGGGCCCCTGCTCGCCCGGCTGCACCTGCTCACCCGCTCCGACTCCACCACCCGCAACCAGCGCAAGGCCGCGCGCCTGTCGAGGGCGTACGACGACCTCGAGGTGCGGATCGAGCGGATCCAGGCCGACGAGGAGCTCGCCGCGGTGCGGCCGGAGCTCGACGGTCACCAGATCGGTGAGCTGCTCGGGGTGCCGCCCGGGCGGGTCGTGGGCGAGGCCTACCGCTTCCTGCTCGCGCTGCGGCTCGACGAGGGGGTCCTGGGCCAGGAGGTCGCGGGGCAGCGTCTGGTGGCGTGGTACGCCGAGCGGGGAGGCTGAGCCGCCCGCGCGGTGGGCCCACGAGCTGGACTGCGAGCTGGACTGCGAGCTGCTCGCTGAGCTGCTCCAGCGGGCTCGAGATCGGGGGCGGGACGACATCCCGGCTATCGTGGTCGGGCTGGGGGGCAGTACCGCCCAGCGCGACGTCGCCCCCGAGGGGGGCCAGCCCGATGACGGCAACGACGACACGACTCCCCGGTGGGCGGTGATCTGAGGCAGTGACCACACAGGCCAGGGTCGACGTGCCGGTCTTCACCACGGGATGGACCCACCTCGGCGGTCCCACCATCCACGTGGTCGTGGGGCTGCCCGAGAGCGACGACCGGCTCCTCCGGGCCAGCGACGCCGCCTACCTCGACGACCTGGACAAGGTGATCGAGGTGCTCGCCGAGGGCGGTGGGCGCACCGCTCCGCCCTTCGTCGGTGTCGCCCCCGTCGGCGGGTCGGTGCGGGTGGTGGCCCACGGCTCCACCTGGGTGC
This sequence comes from Actinomycetales bacterium, assembly GCA_038230235.1. GTDB lineage: Bacteria > Actinomycetota > Actinomycetes > Actinomycetales > Dermatophilaceae > Lapillicoccus. The sequence goes on along the minus strand of JBBRNQ010000089.1, from coordinate 1,184 downwards.
AGGTCGAGGGTGGGCAGGGGACGAGCGTCCTGGTGCCCCCGAGCGCGGAGGTCTGGCTCGACACCGACCTTCCCGCGCCCGTGACACTGGTGCGTCTGGGGATCGGTGCGCCTCCGGACGGCACCTTGACCTCTGCGGCCCCCGACTCGAGCGTCCGGGTGGATGGCGCGTCGGAGCCCGGGTCACCGGCGGAGTCCGCGGTGGTCGGACCTCTCGCCACTACACCCGCTGCTGCCCCGAAGCCGGGCGATCAGCCGGCTCCGCCTCACCAGCCGGCCGCGGTCACCCCACCGGCGAGGCCCGACCCGGCTGCTCGCCGGGTGAGGCGCCCGACGCCCGCGAACTGGGTCAGGCCCCGTTTCTACTCCGGTCCCGCCCGCGTCGTCGGATCGACCCCCACCAGCTTTCCCCCTCCACCACTGCAGGTGGCGGCGCCCCCAGGGCCCCCGGCCCCGGTGGCCCCGCTCACGCAGCCGGTCGAGGGTGGCGGGCGTGACCAACCGGTTGAGGGTGGCGGAGGTGACCGACCGGTCGAGGGTGGCGGGGGTGACCAGCCGGTCGAGGTCGGTCGGCTCACCGAGCCCACCGACAACGCCCAGCCCGATACCACCGACGTGCTGACCCACGTGCCGGCGGCACTTCATACGGGAGGGCCGGTCGGCCCGACGGTGCCCGCCGTCCGGTGCCCGGAGGGGCACCTCAACCCGCCGGGGTTGGAGCGCTGCCGGGTCTGCGACGACGTCATCGCCGACCAGGTGCCGATCACCGTGACGAGGCCCCCGTTGGGTGTGCTGCGCCTGTCACCCGACGACGTCGTCCTGCTCGACCGTGCGGTGCTGCTCGGGCGCGCGCCCCAACCCCCCGCCGAGCCCCTGCCGGGGGGGTGGCCGCGCGTGGTGCGGGTCGTCAGCCCCCGCAAGGACGTCTCCCGCACCCACCTCGAGGTGACGCTCGACGGGTGGAACGTGCTCGTCCGCGACCTGCTGACCACCAACGGCACCACCGTCGCCCTCCCGGGCGAGGCGCCGGTGCCCCTGCATGGTGACGAGCAGCGGCTCATCGAGCCGGGCACCCGCATCTCGCTGGCCGCCGAGGTCGACGTCGTCTACGAGGTCGAGGCGGGAGACTGACCGACGCTGACGAGGACTCACGGACAGGTCGCGTAGCTGAGCGGGGTGATCTCC
>JBBRNQ010000088.1:0-18260 GCA_038230235.1 Actinomycetales bacterium | reverse complement strand
GGCTCCCGGGAGCGGTGCTCACCGATGCCGACGAGATCGCCCGGCGGTGCGTCGCCATCGCGACCGGCGAGCCGATCGCCGACGTCGAGGGCGGCCAGCTCACCCTGACCGCGGGCTCGATCTGCGTGCACGGCGACACCGCAGGTGCAGTCGAGATCGCCCGACGGGTCAAGGACGCGCTACGTACGGCGGGGGTCAGCGTCGCCTCCTTCGCGCCATGATGCGGGTCCTGCCCAGCGGCTCGACCGCGCTCCTCGTCGAGGTCGCCGACCTCGACGAGGTCGTCGCGCTCTACGCCGCCCTGGTCGACGACCCACCCGTAGGAGTGGTCGACATCGTGCCGGCCGCTCGCACGCTGCTGCTCGTCACCGACCCGGCGGTCGGGTCGCTCGCCGCGGTCGAGCGTGCGGTCCGCGCGACCACCCCCCGCGCCGACCAGCGCGACCACGGCGAGCTGGTCGAGATCCCCGTGGCCTACGACGGGGAGGACCTCGCCGAGGCGGCAGAACTGTTGGGCTGCAACGCTTCCGAGCTCGTACGGCGACACACGGCCGCCGAGTGGACGGTCGCCTTCTGCGGCTTCATACCGGGCTTCGGGTATCTGACGTCGCCGACGTGGACGACCCCGGTGCCACGACGCTCGACCCCCCGGACCAAGGTGCCGGCCGGTGCGGTGGCGTTGGCCGGAGAGTTCAGCGGGGTCTATCCGCGCGAGTCCCCCGGTGGCTGGCAGCTGCTCGGCCGCACGTCGCTGACCATGTTCGACCCCTCCCGGCCGACGCCAGCGATCCTGCGCCCCTGGGTGCGGGTCCGCTTCGTCGACGAGGGGGCGGCGTCGTGACGCCGTCCGTGACGGTGCTGGAGACGGGTCTCCTGACGACCGTCCAGGACTCCGGGCGCCCGGGCCGGGCCGCGCTCGGGGTCGGTCGGTCGGGCGCCTGCGACCTCACGTCGTACCGATTGGCGAACCGGCTGGTCGGCAACGCTGCCGACGCGGCCGCCCTCGAGGTGACGTATGGAGGTCTGCGGCTGAGGGCCGACGACGACGTCGTGGTGGTGACCACTGGCGCCCGGTGCGCGGAGACGTTGGCGCACAACGCTCCTCACCTGCTGCGTTCCGGCGAGGTGCTCGAGCTCGGACCTCCGGCCAGCGGCCTGCGCACCTACGTCGGTGTGCGTGGCGGCTTCACCGTCGAGCCGGTGCTCGGCTCGTGCGCGACCGACGTGCTCAGCGGGCTCGGGCCACCAGTGGTGACGCCAGGGACCGTGCTGACCGTCGGCACCCCGCAGCTGCCGATGCCCGGCGTCGACCTGGCCCCGGTGGGCGACCCGGAAGCCGGCGACGTGACGGTGCGAGTGACCCCGGGGCCGCGGAGAGACTGGTTCTCCGACGAAGCGTGGGCCTCGCTGCTCGAGCAGCCATGGACCGTGACCCACGACAGCAACCGCGTGGGGGTGCGGCTCGAGGGTCGGGCCCTCGCCCGGGAGAGGACCGGCGAGCTGCCCAGTGAGGGGCTGGTGCGCGGCGCGCTCCAGGTGCCCGCCTCCGGCCAGCCCGTGCTGTTCCTCGCCGACCACCCGGTGACGGGCGGCTACCCGGTGATCGGCTACGTCGACGACGTGGACGTCGACCGGTGCGGGCAGCTGCGGCCGGGGCAGCAGTTGCTGCTGAGGGCGAACCGCTCCCACGGCGGGTGACGCCCCCCTCCCCCCCAGGGCCGCGACCCGGCCGGGATCGTCGGCGACAGCCGTGGAGCGGCGCCGCTCGCGAATGCCCTGCAAGGGGGATGGTCGTCCCACGTCGCCATCTCCTACGGCGCGGAGTGGACGCCTTGGGGGCCTGACCGGCCGGGTCATCATCGTCACCGGAGGCTCCTCGGGCATCGGAGAGGCAACAGCGCGAGCCCTGCACGCCGCTGGCGCCCCCCCGGTGCTCGCCGCCCGCCGAGCCGATCGCCTGGGCGCATCGAGCGACGACCTCGACAGCGCCCTCGCCGTCCCGACCGACGTCACCATCGCAGCGGACATGCAGCGGCTCATCGAGCAGACGCTCGCCCGGCACGGCCGGATCGACGGCCTGGTCAACAACGCCGGGGTCAGCCTGCAGGAGCGGCTCGACGAGCTCGACCTCGAGCTCTTCACCCGGGTCCTCGCCCTCAACGTCGTCAGCGTCGTCGCGATGACCCAGGCGGCACTCCCCGCCGTGCGCCGTCAGGGAGCCGGCCACATCGTCAACATCAGCTCCGGCACGACCCGGATGGTCCTCCCCGGTGTCGGCGCCTACGCCGCCACGAATTCGGCGCTCAACATGCTCAGTGCAGTGTCCCGGGTCGAGATGGCCGACGACGGGATCGCCGTCTCGCTGGTGCTGCCGTCGATCACGGCGACGGAGTTCGGCGGCGGCCGCTACCAGCCGGGGCAGGAGCTGCGGCCGGGAATGGTGGCGTACCGCCCGGCCTACGTCGCCGGCGTCGTGCTGCGGGCGTTACAGACGGGCGAAGAGCGCCTCGACATCCCCCACGTGCCGGAGGATCCCGCCCTCGCCTGACTTCTACGTGAGCAAGGCGGCGAAGCCTCGGCTTAACTGCCTGGGCACCAAACTCATGGGGCCCTGACCGCGGCCTCGACCTCTCCCCCGTCGATCGGCATCGAGGGAGTTATCGGCCGTCAGTAGGTGAGGAACCCCCTGAAAGAAGGCTCTCTCGATGGGTCCAGGCAAGTTGGAGGCAGGCCTTGGCACCCAGCCGCGTCTGCTCGCTGCTGAGATAGTCCTCGACGCACGCCTCCGTGAAGGGGATGCCATCGATGATGACGCCCTCAAACGACGACGGGAAGGGCTTGGGAAAGATGCGGCAAAATGTGTCTGACTCGAAGACAGCGACAGTTAGCAGTTCGGGCTTGAGGGTGAGAGGGTCAAGCCCCAGACCAAATACCCGAAATTTGAGCGATTCATCGTCAACTGCCTCATATAGCTCTCTGAACGGTGAAGCGCCGGCGTAGTCGAGCCTGTTACCGCCACTGCCCTGAGTGTCGGGAATGCCCAGAAATTCTTCGGCATACTCACGGAAGACATTTCGCAAAACGTTCATATCGGTACGCATGGCCATCAGGCTGATGTCCGAGGGCGCAAATTCACCCGCAGGCACGACGTGGTACAGACCGTCCCCTACAGCAAAACGGCCTGACCGCTTGTGCATGATGAAGTTCGGGCCCTCAGGCGTCTTAACGATCGTCAGTGTGAGGACTCCCAGACTCGCGACGCGGTGCCTGAGGTCGAAGGGGTCCTTGATCTGCTTGCGTAGGCCCAGTGACCTGGGGGCTATCGCCGCCTCGTAGGCCAGCACCTCACTCGTATCAAGGTAGTCAAAGTAATTTCCCACCTCAAACTCCAGCGCCAAGGTGTCACCACTGTTGGCGAGGACCGACACCAGTCGATAGATCTTACCGTTGAAGTATTCGGCCCCTAAGTCGAGAAGCGATATGGCTTCTTGATAGTTCACAGGACCAGAGAGGCTGATTCCGCGCAGCACCCGCCCGTCGATAAGATCGTCCTCACCCGGCGTCCGATCTACCAGACGAACGACCAGTGCGTCGGCGGGAGCTGGCTCGCCAAGAATCCAGTCCCTGGCGTTCAAGAGGGGGACCTGAGTGTCGATCCATTCGCTGGGGAGCGAACGGAGGGTGGAAACGCCCAGCTGAACCTGCTTTTCGCGCAGTTCAAGGTACCGTGCTCGGAAATTTGCTATCCCAATCGAGACATCAGTCGCTCGGGCAGCCCGTCGGGTCGGGCCCACCACCACGATCGCCGCAACGGCAGCCACGACGGTCACCACGAGACCGATGAGTGCCCAGAAGTGGTCGGAGGTCACGTCCACAGTTGACTCCTTGACGGGATGGGTTGTGTGAGATACATGAGGGTGTCCGCCGAGTGATGGTCCAGGCGAGGCCAAACCTCCACCCTCATGAGGTCACACGCGGACGACACTCGGATTTTGACTGACCGTCGTCCCCCAGCTCAGACTACCCGTCGACGATTTTCGGTATCCCCGAGATGCACTCCGGCAGTTGCTCCGGCGATCTTTGAATGGCGGCGACTGCAGTGTTTCCCTTCCGACTCGTCGTCGGAAGGCAACAATCTGCACGTGCTCGTGCGGGTCCGGAAGCGAGCGCGATGACGGGAAGAACACGCACTCCTCCTCAGCGTTAGCCCCTGCGTGAACTCCCGTGACAGCTCCCGCCACGGGTCGGTGTGCTCAGGCGTCACAGGGAGCTTCGCGATCATGAAGACGCCTCTCCTCGACTACTGCTTTCGCTATGGGTGCGCTCTTGCCCTGCCGCGATAGGTGGCGCTTTCGGCGGGGCCGGACGTGCTCCCCCGACTACTCGTCCTCCGGCATCTCGTCGTAGTCCGACGGCAGGTCGAGGACCTCCGTCTGCGGCACGAACGAGGGATCCATCCGCACGAGGTCCCACTCGTTGATCCACGCGCGCACGTACTGCCGCATCCGGGTCGCGCCCAGCCGCTCGAGCCCGGGCACGTCGGTGGGCTTCCACCCGTAGGCAACGCCGTGCAGCTGCTTGAGGGTGGAGTAGGCGCGGTCGAGCTCGGCCGCGTCGGGGGGGACGAGCCGCACGAGGTCGCGCTCGATGTGCCGCATGCCGACCTCTGCCAACGAGGCCATCTCGGCGTACTCGTCGGTCTGCTTGTCGCGCAGTCTGGTCGGCAGCACCTCACGGTCGTTCTTGCCGGTGAGCACGGCGGCCTCGAAGTCGTCGGTCATCGCGCCGACCACCACGACCGGCTCGGCAGTGTCGTCGGGCTCGCCGTCGAGCCACCGGGCCAGCTCGGCATACGCCCGGCCGCGTTGAAGCAGGGAGTAGCGCCCGATCAGCTCGACCTCGTCGAGCAGGATGACCCATCCGGGACGACCGGCTGCGCGGAGCAGCCGGGGCAGGAACCGCAGCCGCTGCCGCGCAAGGTCCCGCACCCGCACCGGCGAGAACGAGAAGGTCTTGCCCTCACCGATGGCCTTCAGCTGACGCCGCAGATCGGGAACGGGCAGAGGGTCGCCCGACCAGAACCGCACGATGGCGTCGACGAACTCCTCGTCACCACCGGCCGCGTCCGTCCCGAGGCGCTGGTGGAGCAGCAGGCTGGCCTCGAAGCGCTCGTTGAGGTCGCGACCCGGGCCGCGCAGCCAGCGGAACAGCTCGCCGTACCCCTGGCTGTCCGGGTCGAGCGCAGCCGCAGCCTCCGCGACGACGTCGCGGCTCCCGTCGGGCGCGACGGCCGACGCGACGGCCGCCTGCAAGATCTTGGCCGGGTCGTAGAGCGGAGTCTCCTTGCTGATCACCACGGGTGAGACGACGTAACCGGCAGACCTCGCGAGGTGACCCAGGTGGGTCAGGAGGTGGCTCTTGCCCTCACCGAAGCCGGCGCCGAGCAGCAGCGACGCGCGCTGGCGCGAGCCACCTCCCCCGGCGGCGACCTGCTCCAGCAGGGCACTGAAACGATCTTCGATCGCGCTCTGACCGGAGCCCAGCGCGGTCACGGCATCGGCGTTGGGCACGCCGCTGCGCAGGGCCTCGACGGCGCGACGACGACCGAGTCGCTCGGCGTCCCAGACGTCGACAGTCTTCTTCTTGGCAGCGGGACTCATCGCACGGCCTCCAGCCGGACCTCGAGGCGGACCAGGGACGCAAAGGGGTTGGCTCGCCGCGTGTCGCGCACCTCGTCGGCGACGCGCAGCTGCAGCGCGGCATACGAGGGCAGGCCGCGGGCCTCGTCGGTGACGAGCTGCGGCGGGACGACGGCGACGACGAGGATGCCCTCGAGGTCGTCGGTGGCGTCGATGAGCTGCCGCAGCAGCTCGTAGGCGTCGAGCACCGCCGCCTTGCTGTAGTAGATGCCGGAGCGTTCGGCCAGCGGGGGGCGGCGCCCTTCGGCGAGGCGGGTGAGGTCGAGGTGCAGGACGAGTCCGCCGTGGCCGGCCTGCAGGAGCAGACGGCCCACACAGGTCAGCAGGTCGCGCGCGTTGTGTCGCCCGATGCGGCTGTAGATGAGGGCTTCCTTCAGGTCACGCAGCGCGGCCGGCTCGCCGACGAGCCAGTCACGCACCACCTGCGCCTCGTGGGGGCTGACGTCGCCGTGCCCGAGGGTGGCCTGCGCCAGGCGCAGCAACGCCCGCCGCAGCTCGCGCGGCAGGCTGGTGTCGTGCAGCAGGGTGCGCTCGAGCTGTCGTCTGACGCTGCGGTAGAGCTCGCGGGGGTCGATGTCGTGGTCCTGCGCGACCTCGGCGACCGACAGCCGGCCCTCGGTGGCCGGGAAGGCGATGGCGTCGTAGGCCGCGACGACGATGGCGGCGGCCACCTGCTCCCAGTCGACCTGACGCGCAACAGCGAAGAACACCTGGTCGATGAGGTGCGCCTTGGTCGTCTCGGCGGAGACCGAGACCGACAGGCACGACGATGCCACCGCGGCCGTATGCAGCGACAGCGCGAAGCGGTCTGCGACATCGACGTCCCCGGCGACGACGAGCTTGACCGACCCACCGCCGGCGGGGAGGTAGCCCGCGAGGTACTCGTCGGCGAGGAACTGCGCGTAGTCGTCGGAGCGCATCACTCCCCCGCCCAGCACCGCCATGCCCTCCCGGCCGACACTCACGACGGCTCCGTGAAGGACAGGCCCCAGTAGAGCTGCTGCTGGCCGCTCTGGGCCACCGTGACGAGGGTGCCGGTGCTGCGGGTGCCGGTGCTGGCGTGCCACCGCATGACGCGCCCCGCCTTCGTCGTCGCGACGCCGCTCGCATCGAGCAGGTAGAGGTCGCGGGCGAACTCGGGTTTGGTGTACTCGCTGCGCTGGCTGGGCAGGAGCGTGAGCACCGACCACAGGTCGACCAGCGGCAGCACAACACCGTCGCGCTGCCCCTGCCTGCTCCGCACCAGCTCGTACGCCGTCTCGAGGCTCTCGAGGAAGGGCTCGGCGCGGAATCGCGGCGGCTTCTTCTGGGCGGTCGCCAGCAGGTCGACGAGTACGGAGGGCCGCAGCCGCTTCTCGCGGCGACGGTCGATCTCGACTGCGGCGTCGGCGGGCAGGACCTTGATCAGGGAGGGGTAGCACAGCAGGCGCTGGTCACGCTCGACCATCGTCACGTCTCGAGCGGCCGCGGCCGCCACGAGCTCGTGGGCGAAGCCGCCCGACTCGAGATGGCCCTTCTCGTCGAAGTCGAACGACGCCTCGGCGGTGGTCGCGGCCCGGACGGCTTCCTCGGCGAAGCCAGCCGCCGCGGCCAGCGCCTTACGCAGGTCGCGCACCTGTCCCTTGGCGGCACCGGCCTTGGCCTTGCGCAGCTCCCGGGTGACTGCAGCCGCCGCCTTGAGCGCGGCATCCACCTCGTCCTCGGTCGCCGCCAGGGCTCCCTCGAGTCCTTGACCAACGCTCACAGCAGCCGCTCCTTCATGCTCGTCGTCACCAGCGCGCGCTGCGCCCGAGATCGTCGGCACGAGGCTATCCGGTGGCGGTGACAGGCGGGGAGTGCCCGTCGCCGCAACGGCTCGTCTCACACCCGCACCCCCAGGCGGTGGGCGAGTCTCGCGGCCTCCTGACGGCCAGAGACGTCGAGCTTGCGCAGGATGTTGGAGACGTGCACGCTCGCGGTCTTGACGCTGATCACCAGCGCATCGGCGATCTCCTGGTTGGTGCGACCGGCCGCGAGGCCCGACAGCACCTCCAGCTCGCGGGCGGTCAGGCGGTAGGCGTCGAGCGCGACCGTCTCGACGAGCGACGGCGCCGTACCAAAGGGGAGCAGGTCGATGCGGTGCCAGCCCGCCAGCCGCCCCACCTCCTCGACCAGCCGGTCGGCTCCGAGCGAGCGCGCCGCATGGTCGGCCGCACGCAGGCACGCGACGCCCTCAGCGTCGTGGCCCCGGTCGAGCCTCGCCTCGCCCTCGCGCCACTGCGCGTAGGCAGCCGGGTACGGCCGGCCCAGCGCGCGCCAGGCCTGTCCGACGGCGGACCACGCCTGCGGGTCGTTGGTCCTGTCGCACCGCCCGCGCTCGGCCTCCCGCAGGAGCCGCAGGGCGACCAGGTCGCGGGCTGGGTGCGGCGTCCAGGCAGCGGCTCGTTCCAGGACGAGGCGCTCTTGCCGCAGTCTATCGCGCGCCTCGTCGCCACGCGCGGTCTCTGCCCGGTCGGCCAGCGCGCGATGGCCGAGCGCGACGAGGACCGACGCCGCGCCCTCCTGCTCGGTGCCGGAAATGAGGGTGAGACCGTCGACGACGAGGTCGTATGCCGCGTCGGCCCTGCCCTTCCACACCTCTGTCTCCGCTGCGAGCTCGAGGAGCACCCTCAGCCAGGCATCCGGGGCACCCGCGTCGTCGACGGCGGCCCTGGCCTGCTCGATCCGTTCCCAGGCGATGTCGAGGTCGCCGCGCACGAGGGCGATCCGAGCCGCCTCCGTGAGCACCGGGACGACGGTGATCCCCCGGGGATGGCGCGAGAGGGCCTGCGCGATCACGACGGAGGCCTCATCGACGCGGCCCGCCTCGACGAGGGCGTAGGCGACGTTGGCCTTGAGGAAGCTGCCGCTCTGCTGGGCCAGCCCGACGCGGGTGAGGGCGGCATTGCCGTCCTGTCCCATCCGCACCACCTCGTCGACGCGGCCGGCGAGGCCCAGGGCGTGGGTCAGGTTGATGTAGGCCGTGGCGAGGTCGTTGGGCTGACCCAGCTCCTCGGCCACGGAGAGCGCGGCCGTCAGGTGGACGACAGCGTAGCAGAGGTCGCCTCGGGCGGCCGCGACGACCCCCATCGCGTTGAGGACGAGTCCCTCTTCGCGGCGGGCGCCGGTGGCCCGGGACACGGCCAGGCCCAGCTCGATGGCCTCGTCGGCGTCGGACAGCCGTGACCAGGCCGCCCCGAAGAGCGCCAGGCCGGCGAGAATCCTGGCTCGGAGCACGCTCTGCTCGCCGACCGGGAGCAGGCCCAGAGCCTGACGGAACCGCTCTTCGGCCTGGGGACCCCTCCCGGCGAGGTAGTGGATGCCCCCCAGCCGTGTCAGCAGCGACGCTCTCGTGGCCGGTTCGGCGGTTCGCGCGAGCGCCGCCTCCACCAGGCGGCCCGCCTCGGCACCGCCCCCGAACAAGCTCGCCGCCTGGGCAGCCTGCTCGTGGAGCCAGACCCAGTCATGGGTACTGACCGGCACCTCCTCGAGCAGGGCGATGGCTCGGACGTAGTTGGCGTGGGCGTCCGCGAAGGCGTACATGTGCTCGGCCGCGACACCCGCTGCCACCGCGGCGTCGAGCGCCCGGGGGCCGTCTCCGGCCCCCATCCAGTGCCGGGCGAGCTCGGCCGGCCCGGCACCCGAGGCCTCCAGGGCGAGCGCGGCTGCGCGGTGGAGCCGCGACCGCTCGCCGGGCAGGATCCCGGCGCTCACGACCTCGCCGATCGCGGGGTGGCGGAAGGCGACCAGGTCGTCGCGTCGCAAGACCATGACGTGCTGGTCGATGGCGGAGCGCAGGAGGTGCTCGACCTCGACGCCGGAGGTCCCGCTCGTCGCGGCCAGGAGGTCGACCGTGACGGGGCGGGCGAGGACAGCAGCGGCCCTCAGCAGGTCGCGGGTCGCCTCGGGCAGCTGGCGCACCCGAACGTCGAGCAGCTCCGACAGGGTGGCCGGCAAGGGGTCGACGCCGCCGTGGAGGACCAGCTGCTCGGCGAAGAGAGGGTTGCCCGCGGAGCGGGCCAGGGTGGCCTCCAGGAGGTCGTCGTCTGCCTCGTCCCCGGAGAGGGCACGCACCAGCTGGAGTCCCTCCGCCGTGGCGAGCGGCTCGAGGGCGACGCGGGTGGAGACGGCGAGCCGCCCGAGGTCGGCGAGCCACGCCAGGTGCAGGCTCCCCGGGCGCAGGGCGTCCGACCGGTAGGTGGCCAGGACCACCACCCGCTCGGCGACGAGGTTCACCGCGAGGAAGCGCAGGAGATCGAGGGTCGAGCGGTCGGCCCAGTGCACGTCTTCGACGACCAGCAGCACGGGCGCACGCGCGCCCAGCCGCTCGAGCAGCAGCAACACGGCCTGGAAGAGCCTCAGCTGCGACGCCGGCTCGCGGCCCGTCGACCCCCCGTCGGCTCCTCCGGCTCCCCCGGCCCCCCCGTCGTCCGGCAGGAGGCGGGCGAGGTCACCCCACCGCTCCGTCGGAAGACGAAGGAGACCGTCGGCCACGAGGCGGCGCAGCGCCTGCGTGAGCGGGGCGAACGGCAGAGGGTCGCCCGCGACCGGCAGGCACGCGCCGTAGAGGAGTACGACGTCCTCGCGGTCGACGACCTCGCGCACGAGGCGCGACTTGCCGATCCCGGTGTCACCGCTGACGAGGACCACCCGAGGCGCGCCGTTCCTCGCGTCAGCCACCACCTCGTGCAGGAGCGCGAGGTGGTCGAGACGGCCGACGAAGGGGGCCGGCGAGCGCTGGACCACGCCCCCATGATGACCGTCCCGGGCGTTCGCGTCAGCCGATATTGCCGACTAAGGAGGATCCAGCCAGATCTGAGGTAGCTGCCCGATGTTCTACCTCGGCACGAGTTCCTAGCGTGGGAGCACACCACCGCACCTCCTCGGAAGGCCTTTCAGATGACCCACAGCACTCGCGTCACCCTGTCCACCGCCACCCTCGCGATCGCGACCCTCGGCGTCGCCGGCGTCCTCGCCCTGCCAGGCGCGCAGGCGACGGTGGAACCGGGCACCCCCGGCCCTGACGTCCACCTGGGCCTGGACAACGACAACGCCCGCAACACCTTCATCCAGCCGGCTGGCGTCACCATCCCCCAGCACATGGATGACGCCGACCTGCTCTTCGGGCGCGGACAGAACGACCTGTTGTTCGGTCGACAGGGGAACGACACGCTGCTCGGGGGCAGCGGGTCCGACATCCTGGTCGGGGGTCCCGACGGTCGGCGACCGGGAAGCGACACCCTCGTGGGCGACCTCGGCAACGACGTGTCCATCTGGTCGCCGGGAGACGGCGACGACGTCTTCGCCGCCGACGAGGGCGTGGACACGGCCGTCTTCGGGCCCCTCGTCCTCACACCGGGCGGCTCGCCCCTGATCACCACGGCCCACGGGCGGAAGGTGCCGCGGGTCGACCTCGGCGGGCACCCCGACCAGGGTTGTGTGATCGTCGCGGTCCCCCCCTCCGAGCAGCTGGGCGTCCAGTACCTCGTCCGGTTCACTGTGGGTGGTGCGGTCGTGGCGACCATGCGCCTCAAGGACGTCGAGCGGGTCGTGTGTCCGTCGGTCACGTCCGGTGAAGCGCAGGTGGCCGACCTCACGTCCGCCGTCCCGCGGTTCTCGTCAGTGGCTCTCACCTCCCTCACCGGCGTCGTCGGCGACATCGCCGCACCGGTCGGCTGAGGGCGGGCGTCGTGTCCCCCGCCCGTGAGCGAGCCGTCGTCGTGGGAGCCGGCACCGCCGGACTCCTCGCGGCAGCCGCCCTCGCCGGCGGCGGGCTCGAGGTCGTCGTCGTCGACCGCGGTGAGCTCCCCACCGAGGACGGGTCGGAGAGCGGGCACACCGGTCTGCAGCCGCTCGTCGTCGGGGCAGAGGGAGCGCGCGCCCTGGAGGCTCTCCTGCCGGGTGTCACTGCCGAGCTGTTGGCCAGGGGGGCGACTTCCGGGCGGGCCCGGGTCGTCGAGACCGTGGACGGCGAGTCGCGACGCAGCGCAGGCCATGCGCTGGCGACCACCCGGGGCGCCTTGGAGACGACGCTGCGGCGGCTGGTGGGGGCACGGCTGGGCGTCTCCCTCCGAGAGTGCACGACGGTGGTCGACGTCGTCGTGACGGGCTCGCGGGCGCCGTACGGTGTCGTCGTCTGCTCACCCGACCACCTGGCCGACCTGCGCACCGTGCACGCCGACGTCGTCGTCGACGCCTCGGGTCAGGCGTCGCGTCTCTCGAGCTGGTTGTCGCACAACGGGTTCGGGCCGGTGATCGAGGACCGCACCCGTCTCGACGCCGTCTGGACCACCCACTTCTTCGCGGGGCGACGGCCCCATGATGCCGCCGGCCGTGAGGTGGTCGCCCTCACCGTGAGGCGTTCCGTCAGCGTTCCCCGGGCGGGGCGAGTGGTGGCTGCTGGAGCGGGATGCGCGGTGACCCTCGTCGGCTACGACGGTGAGCGGCCACCCTGCGACCCATCGGAGCTCGCGGACTACGCCGGGCGGCTGGCGTCGACCGACGTCGCCGAGGTCCTCGGGAGCCTCACCCACGTTCCGACCGACAGCGTCACCACGCGCGCCAGCGCGACGGTGCGCCGACGGTACGACGTCGCCGCCCTTCCTGAGCGCCTCGCCGTGGTCGGTGACGCCCGCCGCACCCTCGACCCCCTGGTCGGGGACGGTGTGGCCCGGGCCGCCCGCGAGGCCGTCGCCCTGGGCGGCGCGCTCGAGACCGGGGTGGCCCAGCTGACCGCGCGGTACCTCACCGCCGTCAGCACCACGTAAGCACCTAGCGGCCGACCGCCCGCCGCCCCCACTGCCACGGGTCTCTGCACCCCGCGCACCCACAGCACCCGGGCCATGAGGCGCCGGGGTCCCCAGCACGACCACGTACAGGAGATCGACATGAACACCACCACCATCGCCGGCGGCGCCCTCGCCCTGGCCCTCGCCGGAGCCGGGATCGCCGGGACGCCCTCGGTCGGCGCCACAGGCAGCTCCATCGCCTTCGACCTGCAGCGTTCGCCCGGCATCGTCGCCGCCGGGTGCCTGACCCAGGCCACTGCTCACGTGACGGTGCGGAGCACCGGGCCCACCGAGACCATGACGGTCGATGCCACGCACCTGCCCGCCAGCACCGACTTCGACCTGTTCGTCATCCAGGTGCCCAACGCCCCCTTCGGGGTGTCGTGGTATCAGGGCGACCTCCAGACCGATGCCTCGGGCAACGCCCACGGGACGTTCGTCGGACGGTTCAGCGTGGAGACCTTCGCCGTGGCGCCGAACACGGCCCCGGCGCCGGCGGTGCACTCCACACCAGTTGCCGACGCCAGGAGCAACCCCCCGTTCGCGCCGATCCACACCTACCACCTCGGCGTGTGGTTCAACTCGCCCGCCTCTGCGGCCGCGGCGGGGTGCCCGTCGGCCACCACGCCCTTCAACGGCGATCACACGGCGGGGGTGCAGATGTTCAACACCGGCTCGTTCGGCGACCGCTTCGGGCCGCTGCGCCGCCTCGTTCCCTGACCGGGTCGACCACGGCCGATGGCCACACCTCGGGGGCGTGGCCATCGGCCCTACCGGGTCGGCAGGAGTGCCGCCCGGTCTCCGCAGGCACCGACATCACAGATCCCACGTTCATCCAGTCAGGAGCCGTCATGCCAGTGCTCACAGAGGTCAGCATCACCTTCCACACCCACGACGACGACAAGGACCGCGACACCGTCGTCCACGTGTTCGTCAAGAACCGCCAGAGCTCCACCGCCACCCCGGAGCAGGACGCGAGCTTCATCGCGAACCGGCTCGCCTACGACCGGTACCTCCCGGGCGGCGACCTCCACGACCACGGCAGGAACCCGTACCTCGCCTCCGGCCTCGGCCTGGCCGCATCGCAGGTGTTCGGTGACCCCTCGTCGCACACCTTCAGCCTCGACCTGCGGCCCGATCCGATTCCGTTGGAGGAGATCGTGCTGCCGGTCGTCAACGTCCACATCCAGCCGGAGGGCAACGACCGGTGGATCTTCAGCTACACCGTCACGTTCACCTTCGACGACGGCAGTGGCTTCGCCTTCTCCTCGGCGGAAGGGCTCGTACCCGGGATCATCCTCGATCAGGACCACCTCAGCCACTCCGGCATCGGGTCGGAGAACCCGCTGGTCCCGGCGCGGGTGCCGCTACGGCCGACGTCGACGGCGACCCTGCAGAGCGTCACGCTCGACCTGGCGACGCACAACGGTGGCGACGACCCCGACCAGGACGACGGGAAGGACGGCGACACCCGTCTCGACGTGTCCATCGGCAACCGGGTGGACGGTTCGACGCTCCTGCCGATCGTGCAGGCTCTGGACATCTTCCCGGGCCAGACCTTCGACAACCCCAGCGCGAGGTCCGTCACCTGGGTCGTCGGCCCGGACACGCCACAGATCACGGCGGTCGCGATGGCCGACATCGTGCTGCCGGTGGTCGCCATCGTCATCTCCCCGAACGGCAACGACCGGTGGTTCTTCGACTACCGGCTGACCTTCACCTTCACCGACCCCGCCAACGCCGACCACAAGGGTCTGGTCTTCAGCACGACGACGACCGGGGTCGTCCTTGACCAGGACAACAACGTGCACCGCGGCGTCTACCAGGGGGCGTCCTTCCCCACCCAGACACCGGCGACGGCGCCAGTGCTTTCCAGCCGCCCGATCGACCACCTCACGACGCCCAAGCTGATCCCCGTCGCCCTGCTGCAGGAAAAGCTGGACGAGCTGGTCAACAACCGCAACGACGGCGAGGGCGGCCACTTCCCCCCGTTACGCAAGGTCCGGCTCGGCAACTCCGGCAGCTTCAACGCCGCGACACTGCCCGAGAGCTACCTCGACGTGCGCTCGATCACCGCCGTGGCGGGCGGTGTCACCTACGTCAGCAGCCCGACGAGCCTCGGCCAGCTACGGTCCCCGGGCCACATCGACGACGTCTACTTCACCATCGTCGACAGCGCCTCGCTCAGCGTCCACCTCGACCCTGCGGACCCGGTGCCTCTCGCCATCACCCTGACCTTCGACACCGCCAGCGGCGACAACGAGCTGGTCACCGCTTTGCTGGGGGGCGTCGACTTCCTCGACTTCGAGATCACGGTGCGGCTGACCCTCGGTGTCACCCGTCGCACGAGCCGCTTTGGCTCCCCAGTGAGCACGGTCGACTTGATGACGTGGATCCCGGACCTGCACGACCTGACGGTGACGGTCGACCACGTCGACGGCGGGATCACCTTCTTTCGTTACACCGGAACGTTCCTCGGGCAGCCCGTCGACCTGCTCGCGACCTCCGGCAACAGGAACAAGGTCTTCGGGGAGCAGGTGGTGCAGGTACACCTGACGACCGGCAGCGTCTTCGACCCCGGGGGAATCGTGCGTCAGCGCATCCGCGACGAGATCATCGGCAGGCTGGGCACGCCGGACCCCCTCACTGGCACCAGTCCTCGCGACAGCATCAACGCGCTGGTCACGAGCCTGCTGCTCGGCGGCACGGCCGACGACGAGCACGACATCGACGGCAACAACACGGTGCTCGACCACCTTGGCTTCGAGGGCGACAACCTCGCCCTCTACTACACCGGGGCACCGCACGGCTTCGTACCGCAGCCTCCGGCGCGCTTCCCGACCGACTGGGACTTCGCGCCCGGGACCCTGACCAGCATCGACCACCTCGTGGTGCTGGTGATGGAGAACCGGTCCTTCGACCACATGGTCGGCTACCTGAGCCTACCGGTCGACCAGGGAGGCGCGGGACGCACCGACGTCGACGGGCTGCGGGGCGGAGAGTCCAACAGTTTCGACGGCACGACGTACCCCTCCTTCCCGCTCTCCGACACCTTCTTCTCACCGGACCCACCCCACGGCTACGAGCCGACGGACCGCGCGATCAACGACGGCCGGATGGACGGGTTCGTGCGCAGCTGGGTCGAGCAGCACGGGCCTGAGCGGGCGGCTACGATCATGGGCCATCACACCGCGGCTACGGTGCCGACGTACGACGCCCTGGCCCGGGACTTCGCCATCGGCCACCGCTGGTTCTCCAGCCACCCCGGATCCACCTTCCCCAACCGGTTCTACGAGCTGACCGGCCGCCCGAACGTCAGCAGCCGCGGGTTTTGGGAGTTCGACGACTCCAGCCCCATCAGGCCGGCCTTCACCGAGACGATCGTCGACCACCTCTCGGAAGCCACCGACCCGAAGACCGGAAAGCCGGTGACCTGGGCCTACTTCGAGCAGGGCTACTGCTTCCTCCGGTTCTTCGAGAAGTACACCTTCGACACCGAGCACGTCGTCACCCTCGAGGACGGCGAGCGCGGCTTCTTCACCCGCGCGCAATCCGGCGACCTGCCGAGTGTGTCGTTCATCGAGCCGCACTTCATCGAGCTGCCTCCGGACGCCAATGCCGACGGCCCGATCGCCGACGTCAAGGACGGCCAGGCCTTCGTGCAGCGGGTCGTCGACGCGGTGGTCGCGAGCCCCGTCTGGGACTCCACCGCACTGTTGGTGGTCTACGACGAGCACGGCGGCTTCTATGACCACGTGCCACCGTCGACCGCGGCCCGGGTCTCGCCCGACCTGCCCGTCGACACGCATGGCGTCCGTGTCCCGGCGTTCGTCGTCTCGCCCTGGGTGGCCCCCGCCACGGTCTTCGGACAGGACGGGACGCACGTCTCGACCGCGGTCCGGCGGGGGGACCTGCACTTCGACCACACCTCGATCCCCAAGACCATCGCGCGCCGTTTTCTCGGGGCGAACCCGCCCTACCTGGGTGCCCGGTACGCCGCAGCCAACGACCTGTCCGCGGTCATCGGCGCGGAGCGGCAGCGGCACCAGTTCCGACCGTTCATCCCTCACCACATCCGGTTCGGGGCCACCGCGACCAGCCTCGGCCCGCAGGACGGACTCTCGGCCCCCGGGGCGGCTGTCTGGCAGCTCGCGAGCGACGGCACACCGGGCCAGGACTTCGCCTTCGAGCAGTCGGGAGACTCGGTCTACATCCGCAGCCGGGCGAGCAACCTCTACCTGAGCGTGGACCGCCCGGCGACGGCCGTCCCGCCCCCGTCGCCACCGGGCCCGGACCCGACTCCGCCGGGGGTCATCGAGTCCGTCAGGTACCTCCCGGCCCGGTCGTCGGCGAAGGCCCCGTCGTCGGCGGGCCCGCTCCCTGCCCTGCAGGACGACGCGCGGCAGAAATGGGTGCTGCGGCCGGTCTCCGTCGCCGGCTCCGCCGACGACCTGTTCGTGATCGAGAGTGTGGCGCTCCCCGGGGCACTCCTGCAGCCGCTGGACCCGTCCGGGCCCGGCCCGGTGGTGCTACGCGTCGACCCACCGGGCGGCGACGCGGTCGCGCCGCCGGGCTGGCGGGTGACCAGTCCGCTTCTGCCCATGGCTTTCCCGCTCGGCTCCTCGATCTCGACGGCCCGCAACGCGGACGGGCGCCTGGAGTTCTTCGGCACCGACGACGCCGGCAACCTCTGGAACACCCATGAGCGCACCGTCAGCGGCGACCTCGTGCGCTGGACGATGCTCGACCAGGGTCCGGGATGGCAGTCGGTCAGCGCGGCCAGCAACCGGGACGGGCGGATCGAGCTCATCGCCGTCCACGGTTCGGGCACCGTCACGCGTCGCGCCCAGACCGCCCCCAGCAGCAGCACCTACACCCCGCCGCAGCGGTTCGACGGATCCTTTGCCACCGCGGCCGCGGTCACCGACCAGTGGGGCGGCCTGCACGTCTACGCCACCCTCCGGTCGGGGCTGATCCAGCACCGCTGGCAAGACTCTCTCGACGACGACACCGCGTCCACGGGCTGGTTCACGCCCTGGACGCCACTCGCCGGTGCGGTGACCCGGATGAGCGTCCGGACCGGCAGCGACGGTCGGGGTGTCCTCGTCGGGGTCACCGAGGCCGGAGCGCTCTTCCAGCGCAAAATGAACGTGCCCAACGCCCAGACCGAGGCCGAGTGGGGCGAGGCGGTCGTGCTCGACGGCCTGCTCGTATCCGCCGAGCTGGCTCTAAACAGCGACGGTCGCCTCGTGCTCTTCGGCCTCGACTCCGCCGGTCGGCTCTTCCAGCGCTTCGAGACCGCCCCCCACAGCACCACTTGGGAGCCGTGGATGCTGCTCCCGACGCCGTTCGAGGGGACGACCCTGCGGATGCGGCACGTCAGCGCCGAGAGAAACAGCGCGCACGAGCGGATGGAGCTCTACGCGGTCGACGACACGGGGATGCTGTACCGCACCAAACAGAGCATCCCCAGCAGCAGCAGCTGGGGCGCCTGGGGCGTTCTCGGCTTCCGGCTGCGCGCCACTCACACCTCCGCGCGAGCATGAGACGCGGAGCGCATCCCGCGCCGATGGCCACGAGGTTGGTTAGAGTCGGGTCTGTACACGCGGCCCGACAGGCTTCCACGCGGACATGCCCCCACCCGCACGATGACATCGTGCTGCCCGGGGACCTGACCAGTGACGCTCTTCCGCACCACCGCCGGTGCCCTCTCGCCGGTCGAGCAGGGGCTCGTGGCACGACTGGTGACCGAGAT
>JBBRNQ010000087.1:0-18363 GCA_038230235.1 Actinomycetales bacterium | reverse complement strand
CTGGTCAAGACGTCGTCGTTCGCCGAGTCCATGGTGTGCCAGTCGCTGGGCGAGGCCGGCTTCATCGCCGCCTCGGCGCTGTCCCAGGAGACCTCGAGGTCCTTGGCCCGGGTCGTCGCCCCGGAGAGGTCGCCCTTCTGGACCCGCGCCGCGAGGTCGTCGACGATGACGGCCAGCGGCCGCAGGTCACCCATGGGTGACGTCGCGTCGGTCTCGATCGCGGGAGCGGTGCCCCCACCAGCCGACGTCGTCGACGGCGCCGGCGCCGAGGTCGCCATCGTGGGGGCCAGGACGGCGGCAGCAGCCACGAGCGCCGCGGCACCGGCAGCGGCCCAGGCGTAGTCGTGACGGGGGCTGACAGGCGAGACCTGCCCCTTGGTCAGGACTCCGTGGCGCGACACGTTGACCTGCTCGCGGGCCACCAGCGCGACGATCACTGCGAGGAAGATCAGGCTGGTGACGCTGGCGCCGAGGCCGACTCCACCGTACGCGTGGTCCTGGGTGAGCAGGTCGCCGAGCGACGCGCCGAGGGGGCGGGTCAGGACGTAGGCGATCCAGAACGCAGGGACCGATGCGAGGATCCCGAACCGGCGCGCGGCCCACACGGCCAGGATCAGCGCACCGAAGATGAGCACCCCGTTACGGAAGCCGAGTGACAGGGCCTCGGTGGCGAAGTCGCCACCAGCGGTACCGAGCGCGAAGGTGGTGAGGATGGCGCCCCAGTAGAAGCGCTCACGGACCGGGCTGTCGATGGCGGTGATCGCCAGCGTGCGCTCCTGGCGCCACCACACCGTGAACACCACCGCAAGGACCACCGCGAAGACCGCGGTGCTCGCCGCCAGCGGCACCCCGAGCACGTCGGTGAAGAAGTCGGTGATCTGGGTCCCGACGATGCTCACGAGCACGACCGTGAGCCAGTAGAGCCAGGGAACGAAGCGTCGGGTCCGCAGCTGTGCCACCAGAGTGAGCGCGAGGACCGACATCATCACCCCGTCGGTGACGGCCGGCCCGAGGCCCACCTGCACAGACAGGTAGTCGGCGAAGGTCTCCCCGATCGTGGTCGAGAGTATCTTGATGAGCCAGAACGTGGCCGTGATCGTGGGTACCTTGTTGAGGAATCCCGATGGAACAGAAGGTTGCTGGGTGTGCTGGGTGGTCGAGGACATGCTCTGAGTCAACCTCGCCAGACTTAGCCCTCCCTGAGGTGCGTTACGTCCCAACAGACGGACTTGCTCGCCGAACGGCGCATGGTCGTCGTCAGACGTCGTCAATGACGTCCTCCATGACGTCGTCGAGGGACGTGCGGTGGCGCCACCACTCGACGGCGACCGGCACGAGCGAGAGCACCACGATGACGATGATCGCGACGTCGAGGTTCTTGCCGATGGCGGGGAACGCGGAGCCTAGGAAGTACCCGAGCAGAGTGACGACGAGCACCCACAGCACCGCGCCCACGCCGCTCCACACGAAGAAGTGCCGGCGGTGCATCCGGCTGGCGCCAGCGACAAGAGTGATGAAGGTGCGCACCAGCGGCACGAACCTCCCGATGACCAGGGCCCGGCTGCCGTGCCTGTCGAAGAAGGCGCGCGACTGGTCGAGGTACTTCCGCTTGACCAGTCGGCCGTCGCGCTCGTAGAGCGGCACCCCGACGACCCGACCGAGCTCGTACCCCACGACGTTGCCGAGGAAGGCTGCCGCCATCAACCCGAGGAGGGCAACGCCAAGGGACGGCAGGTGCGGCTTGCCCGAGGCGATGAACAGGCCGATCGCGAACAGAAGCGAGTCACCGGGAAGGAACGGGAACAGCAGCCCGCACTCGATGAAGACGAACACGAGCGCGAGCCCGAAGAACGCCGCTCCATACGTCGTGAAGAGGTAGTTGGGGTCCAGCCAGCTCGGCCCGAGCGAGGGAGCCATCACGGCAGCGAAGGTCGTCATCACGTGGGAGACGGTAGAAGACCGCGGTTGAGGGCGCTCTCAGGTACTGGACGAACTGCGCCTCGAGCTGCTCGCGATAGCCCGGGGCGAACGGCGTCTGGGCGGCGTCGTCCCGGTGGTTGGCCCGGGTGAGGGTCACGCCTGCCTGTGGGGTCTGAGCCTTGCACGTCGCGGCACATGGGCGCGGAGCCGTTGCGCGGCGCGAGCAGGTACCCGGAGGTCGGCCAGGCAGGGGCAGGCTCGCCTCCAGAGCACACTGCCCCCCTCCCGCGCCACTGCCGATGACGACGAGGTGACGACCATGTCAGGGAGAGCATTGACACCGCCAGGCAGGAGCGCCCGGGTCGATGAACGCGTAGTCGGGAAGCGGCGAGCCCGACGGGGGCCCATCTCGACGCTGACGCGCTTCCGATCGACGTGAGGGCCAGGGCGAACCGCCGAGTCAGCGCCATCAGCTGGGCCCCGAAGGGGAACGGTCGCTCACGGGCCCCCAGCCAGCTGAGGTGGAACATCGAGTCGGTAGCCGTATCCGCGCAAGGTCGTGATGGTGGGCATCCCCGTCATCACTGCCTCGGCGGCCTTGTTGAGAGACGTGCGCAGGTTGGCGACGGTCACGTCGAGCGTCTTGGTCGACCCGTGCCAGTTCTCGTCCCAGACCCGGGCCATCAGGTCGTCGCGGCTCAGAGCGGTGTCCGGGTGCGCCGCAAGAGCCGCGAGCAGGTCGTATTCCTTCGGACGCAGTGACACCTCGCGGTCCCGGACGAGGCACCGCCGCGAGGCGGGCTCGATGACGAGGTCACCGAGCACGATAGCGACGTCGTGGCTACCCGTCGGGATCACGTGCCGCCGCAGGTGCGCCCGCAGGCGGGCCAGCAGCACGGTGATCGTGAAGGGCTTGGTCAGGTAGTCATCGGCGCCGGCTTCGAGCCCGGAGATGACGTCGATCTCATCCGTCCGCGCGGTCAGGACGATGATCAGGAGGCGAGGGTGCTCGGCTCTGGCGCGGCGCGCGACGTCGACCCCGTCGAGGTCGGGTAGCCCGAGGTCCAGGAGCATCACCTCGTACGAGGCCGACCGGAGGTGGTCCAGCGCCCGTCTTCCGGTGCGACACCACGTGGCGTGGTAGCGCTGGTTCTCCAGCGCCTGCAGCACGTGCCGACCGATGGTTTCGTCGTCCTCCACCACCAGGACCGCCACCCTTGACGGGTCCGACATCGCTGAAGGACCCGCCGATGACATACCCCCCAGCCTAGGGCCGAGCTCGTTGTCATCCTTCCCTGACGACCCGGTTCCCGTCCCCATGGCAGGGGTCTCGTCAGAGGTCACGCAGCTCCTCGACCGCCGGTCGGGTCGAGGTGCGCGCACCCCATCCGGCGCCCACGCCCAGGGCGAGCACGACGATGACTGCGGTCACCAGGAGATAGGTGACTGGAAGCGCGATGCTCGCGGGCGGTGGGTCGAAGACCCCGGTAAGCACCTTGACCAGCATCAGGGTCAGACCCCAGGAGATCAGGGCGCCACCGATGAGCCCGCCGACAGCCACCACCGACGCCTCGGCCATGACGAGGCCCTGCAGCTGCCTCTTCCTAGCCCCGAGGACCGCGATGATCGCCATGGTGCGTCGACGCTCCGCAAGCCCCAAGGCCAGAACCAGCCCGCCGGCTCCAGCGGCGAGCAGGACCGCGAACGCGAGCTCGAGCCGGGTCAGGCCCGCGAGGTTGACCGACGTCAGGCTCGAGCCGACCTTGGCGCGGGTCTGGGTGACGTCGGTGATGGCGGCGCTGGCTCCGAGGGTCGTGCGCAGGGCGGACGCCACCTGGGCCTGGTTGGTCCCGGATGTGTCGACCAGGTAGGTGCCGACGGTGGCCGATCCGGTGGCTGTGGCCACGTAGTCGGCGCTGGCGACGAAGAAGCTGTCCTTGGGGGCAGTGGGGAACTCCTTGACGATGCCGGCGTAGTGGAACGGGATGGTCTTCAGCTGGTGGGTGGTGCGGTCCTCGAGTCGCAGGTTGAGCAGGTCACCGGGCATGAGCTGGAAGTCCTTGACGGTCTCGTCGCTGACCAGGATCGAGTCCGGCTTGGCGGCCAGCACGGCCATCAGCTGCTTGGCGGTGCCGCCCTGGAAGTAGGCGTCCTGCAGCGAGGTCACCGACGTGATGCTGGCCGGGTGCACCCCGTAGAGGTCCTGCAGGTCGGCGCCGACGTAGGCGAACCGGTGCTGGACCGGCTCCACCCCGGTGACACCGGGGGTGGTGCTGATGGCGGCGGCGGCCGAGGCGGGCAGCGGTGCCCCGGGGGCCGGGGTCACCGCCACGTCGGCGCCGTTGGTCAGCTGCGCGTCGGCCTCCGCCTGCTGCTGGTAGGTCGCGTTGAAGGTCGCCGTGGAGGCGGCGAAGGAGATCGCCAGGGCGAGCAGCACCACCGAACGGGCGAGCGGCCGACGCTGGCGTGACATGGTCGCTGCGGCGGGCTTGGCCAGGCGCCCGGTCAGGGGCGCGACCAGCCGGGCCAGGGGGCGCCGCCCGTGGGTCAGGAACAACGTGGCCAGTCGCCACAGTAACATGGCCCCGCCTAGCCACAGCAGCGCCGGCCCGAGGAAGGCCCAGTAGGAGACCGAGATCGTGGCCACTCCCTCGGGGGCGAGGACCAGTGTGTAGTTGTCGCTGCTGGAGACCCAGAACACGACGATCGCGGAGGCCAGCACCATGAAGTCCAGGCCGTAGCGCATCCACCAAGGCGAACGGGCCCGGCCCACGCCGTGCCGGGCGCCGGTCACGGTCATCCCGCGCAGGTCACGGGCCGCCGGGGCCAGGACCGTCAGACCGGCGATGAGCGCGCCCGTCAGCACGGCGGCGATCGACCAGATCAGCGATAGGCCGACCCCGCCGGAAGTGGCGCCGAACGCCCACCGGGAGGCGATGAGCCCACCGGCCAGCCCCAGGACGCCGCCACCGAAGGCGACCACCGCCGCCTCGGCAGCCGCGAGCCGAGTGATGGAGCGTGGCGGCAGTCCGCGGGTGCGCAGCAGCGCCTGCTCGTCGCGTCGACGCTGGGCGCCGGCGCCGACCAGGGCGGCGGTCAGCATCGCGGCCAGCAGGGCCCCTGGCAGTCCGAGGAAGAGGAACAGCATCTGCGCGTAGGCGGCATCCTTACGGGCACCGTCGAGAGCGGCACCGACGTTGTTGCCGACCACCCCGGCGCCGGACAGCGTCGCCTCCAGGTTGTGGGCGGCACCGATGACCTCGGTGTACGCGGTCGCCGGGTCGGTCAGCAACGGCGCAGCGCGAGCGACATGGATCTGGGTGGTCACCGGCGTCCCGGAGGTGCCGATGAGGTCGGTGAAGACGGCCGCGGGCAGGAGCACGACGTTGTCCGGTGGGGCCGACGGCTGAGCCCCGGTGGGTGCTCCGACCTTCTGGAAGAGGGAGTCGGCCTGCGGCAGGTCGACCACCCCGGCGACCGTGACCGTGATGGGCTTCGATGTCCCCAACCCGATGCTGATGGGGTCGCCGGGTCGGATGTGGAGGTTGGAGGCGGTCTGCTGGGCCAGCTGGACCCCCGTCGTGGTGCCACTGAGCTGCCGGATCTCCCCCGGGAACTGGGACCGGTAACCGTCGGGTAGTCCGAGGACGACAGCCCCGCCCGTGGTCTGGGTGGTCCCTCCGGCGGTGGCCTGCAGACCCGAGCTGCGAGCGATGCTCACGGGAAGAGCGGCGCGGACGCCGCTGGCGGCCGCGATGGTGCGCCGCACGGCCGCCGGGTCGGCGCCGGTCTGGACCTGCACCTGCCAGTCGACGGCGACGGAGGTCAGTGCCCGCGCGGTCATGGTGGCCTGCGAGGTGGTCAGGAAGGTCCCCAGGGAGGCGATGAGGGCGACTGCCACGGCGATGCCGAAGGACACGGACAGCAGACGTCCCCCGCGTCGACGCACCAGGCCGGCTACCCAGGTGCCGGTCATGCCCGTGCTCCCAAGGTGGTGGTCGTGGCGCGGACGCGGTCCCGGTCCGCTCCGGGTGCCGGGGCCGCCTTGTCCTGGACGCTCAGGCGCCCCTCGTGCATGGTCCATCGCTGGGCCAGACGGTCGGCCACCTCGATGTCGTGCGTGGAGACCACGAGGGCCGCTCCGATCTCGTTCGCGCTGGCGAGCAGGACGTCGACGAGGTGCTGCCCGCTGGCCCGGTCGAGCTGTCCGGTGGGCTCGTCGGCCAGGATGAGGACCGGCCGTTGGGCCAGCACCCGGGCGACAGCCACTCGTTGCGCCTGCCCGCCGGACAGCTCCTCGGGGAGCTGGTCGGCGAGCTGGGCGACGTCCACCAGCTGCAGGGCGTGCCGGACGCGCTCCTCGGTCTCCGCCTCGGAGACCCCCGCCAGGACCAGGGGGAGAGCAGCGTTCTCGACCACGGTCAGGGCGGGAACGAGGCTGGGACTCTGGAACACCACCCCGATCTGGTGTCCGCGAGTCTCGGGGTCTGCCGACAGTCCTGGCCAGGTGACCGTCCCGGTGGTGGGACGCTCCAGTCCGGAGAGCATGTGCAGCAGCGTGGACTTGCCGGAGCCGGAGGGTCCGACAATGGCGGTGCGGGCCCCGTGAAGCACCTCACAGGTGCTGCCGTGGACGGCGACCACCGCCCGTTCGCCGTGACCGAAGGTGCGGGCCACGTCGACGCACTTGACGACGGGGCCGCGCTGGGACATGGGGTGGGGGGTGGGGTGGGGGGTGGGGTGGGTGCTCGCGGTCATGAGGTGACGCTCCCGTCGTGAAGGGTGATGACGCGGTCGGCGATGGCCACCACGCGCGGGCTGTGGGTGACCACGAGCAGGGCCGCGCCCTGGCCAGCTCGCTCCCGTAGGAGGGCGAGGACCTGCTCCTCGGTGTGCCCGTCGAGCTCGCCGGTGGGTTCGTCGGCCAGGACGATGTCCGGGTCGTTGGCCAGTGCCATCGCGAGGCCAGCCCGGGCCAGCTCTCCACCCGACAGCTCGGACGCGTGCGCGCGGCCACGACGAGCGAGCCCGACCCGGTCCAGCAGCTCGTCGACCTCGATCCGTCCACCGTCGCGCCCGGTGGCCCGGCCCGTGGCCGGGGGACGTCCTGCCGTGCGCGCGAGGTGGATGTTGGCCCGGACGTCGAGGTGAGGAAGCAAATTGCGCGCCTGAAGCAGCACGCCGATCCGCTGAGCCCGTAGGCGTGCCCGCTGGGACTCGGGGCGATGGCTCAGGCGTTCGCCACCCACCCGGACCGTTCCTCCATCGGGCTCATCGAGCCCGGCCAGGCACGCCAGCAGGGTCGACTTGCCGCACCCCGACGGTCCAACCACCGCCACCGTCTCACCGGCGGCGACGCTCAGGGAGACTCCCCGCAGGGCAAGGGTCTCCTCGTCCCCGGTGCGGAAGAACCGGTACAGGTGGTCAGCCGTCAACGCGGCCGGATGGGTGTGGTCCTCTAGCCCGTGGCTGTCCGGCCCGATCGAGACGGCGGGTCGAGGCGACCTGGTCGCGGAGCTGGTCACGACGCTGGTCACGAGGTCCACGTCACAGAGTCGGAGACGATGCGCCAGGGGTCGACGTTGTCGGCGTTGGTGGGGCCCGACAACGTGAGGTCGACCCGGGTCCCCGCCCGGAGGAACGAGTAGCGTTCCACGGCGTCACGCACGACCTTGCCCGTGACGGGGTCCACCGCCGAGTCACGCTGGTAGGTCAGCAGCACCCCGGTGCCCGCCGTACGGGAGACGGTGACGACCTTGGGCGCAGCGAACTTGGGCACGCTGCCCTGCAGCCGGGGAACGTCGACTGCCATGACCGACGCCACTGTGGGAGCCGACGCCACCGTCGAGGTCTGGACCTCGATGCGGTTGAGCTTGTCGGTGAACACGGTGCCGGTCGAGGTGGTGGACCTGGCCCAGCCCTCCGGCACCTTGACGCTGACGGCGGCGCCTGGGGGCGTGAACGGGACGTAGGCCTGGTTGTCGGGGATGTCGCCGGGCGGGTTGCTCTCGGTCGCCGCGGGACTCGGCTGGTTCGGGGCCGAGGACGACGGCGGCTGCGCTGTACCAGTGCCGCCTGACACCCCACTCGACGTTCTCGTCGTGCCCGACTGGGGGGAGACCTGGACCGGGGGTGACACCGGGGTGGCGCTGCCGCACGCGGTGAGGAGGACCACCCCCGTCCCCGCTGCTCCCAGCAGGAGAGTCCTGGTGAGGTTCATCGTGGTCTTCTTTCCTCGGTGCCGGCTGGGGTCAAGATCAGTGATCTCCACGCTAGGAAGAGGGAGGTTAGAGAAGTGGGCGACGTGGGTTAGAGGACGGCAAAACTTTCCGGGGAATTCGTTTGGCGACGCCGCACGGGTGATTGGGCAGCGATGATGACGGGATGCGTCGCCAAGTCCTGAACGTCGCCGTCGTGGCCGTCACGGTCGCCTTGGTCCTCTTCGGCCTCCCCTTGGCTGTTGTGGCCCGGGCCATGATCGTGACGGAGGAACGCGGGGAGCTGGAGCGGGCCGCGCTGCTCGCGTCGCGCCAGATCGGGCCGGACTTCCGCACGGGTGACCCGGTCGAGCTCCCTCCCGTCGAGAGCGACAAGAAGATCGCGGTCTACGACGTCGGCTTCACCCTGCGCTCAGCAGTGGGCACCGGTCCGGCTGTGGCCGACGCCGTAACCCGAGCGGCCGCCGCAGGGAGCGAGGCCGACGCCGAGGTCGACGGTGAGCTCGTGGTTGCCGTGCCCGTCACGGTCGCGGAGAACGTGGTGGCGGTCGTACGGGTAGCGACACCCCAACGGCTGGTCTGGGGGTGGGTCCTGCTGGCGTGGACCGTGCTGGCCCTGACCGCTGCGCTAGCCCTCGGCGTCGCCGTCCTCGTCGCTCGGCGCCAGGCCCGCCTGCTGAGCGCACCCCTGGAGGCGTTGGCGGCAGCCGCCGCCCGGGTCGGCGCGGGCGACCTGCAGATCCGGACGCCCCCGACGGGGGTGCCCGAGCTGGTGCGACTGGCTCAGACGCAGAACGACATGCTCGGGCGGCTCTCGGACCTGATCGGTCGAGAACGCCGCTTCACCGCCGACGTCTCTCATCAGCTGCGTACTCCCCTGACGGGCTTGACCCTCGGACTGCAGAACGCACTCCAGTCCACCGAGGCCGACCCAGAGGCGGTGCTTCGCCCAGCTCTGCTGGACGCGGCAGACCAGGTGCGCGCCCTCGAGCGAACCATCGAAGACATCCTGAGTCTGGCTCGCTCACAGACCGAGGCGCACGATGTGCTCAACACACGCACGGTGACCGACGTCGTCGACGACCTCGAGCGCCGCTGGCACGGGCCGCTGGCCGCAGCGGGACGACCCTTCGTCGTCCGCCTGAACGACACCGACCCCTCGAGCGCCCTGCCCGTCTTCCCCGTCACCGAGATCCTGACGATCCTTCTGGACAACGCCACCAGGCACGGGACAGGAGGCGTCGAGGTGTCCTTCCGGGACCTCACGACCGTGGTCGCGGTCGACGTCACCGACGAGGGTGAGGTGACCTTGCCCCACGCGGAGATGTTTCGGCGGGGGACCTCGGGCAGTGGTGGTTCGGGCATCGGGTTAGCGCTCGGACGCTCCATCGCCGAGGCCAGCGGGGGCCGACTCACGCTCGCCAGTGCGGATCCCACCCGCTTCACCCTCCTCCTGCCCGTGACCCCGCCCGTGACCCCGCCCTCTGCCACGTTCTCGCCCGCCGACCCGCAGCAGCCGGTGCCGTCACCGACCGACGGGACTCCCGGCGCCCGCAGCTGAGCGCCGAACCCTACGCGGGCACGGCACCCCGACCGGCCCGGTCGCGGAACGGAACGGACAGTGCCACACCCCGCTGATAGGGCGGGGTGCGGCATCTGGACCCTCAGTCCGAGGTCACGACGTCACGAGCTGACCTCGTAACACGTCGGTCACTGCTCGTTGGCGCCAGCCTCGTGCTGGACGTCACCAGCCGGGTCCGCGTGTCCGCCGGGACCGTCGCTGGCCGCGGCGCTCTCCGGCGTCTCGGTGGTGCCCTCGGGAACCTCCCCCTTGGCGGACGACGCCGCGTCGGCCTTGTCGGCGGCTCCGGCCTTGTCGGGGGTGGTCTGGTCCCCCTGCTGCAGGGTGTCGGTGTCGGGCGAGGTGGGCTCGGCCGCCGGCGCGGTGGCTGCGGTGGAGACCGAGGTGGTGCTCGACGGGGTGGCGGCGTTGGCGGAGCTGGTGAGCCACACCCCTCCGAGGGCCGTGATGGCGAGGGTGGCGCTGGCCGCCGAGGCGGCGATCTTCGTATGACGGTTCATGGTGGGCCTCCTGGCCGTGGTGCTGGGTTGATCGGACTCCCTCACTCTGCTCCGTGGTCGATGTGACAGGCGTGTACGACGAATGTGGCTGACCCCGCTACGCGTTCACCGTCTCGGTGGGCGTTCGGGGAAGCCGGACCTGGACGTGGGCGCCACCGGACGCACCGTTGGTGGCGCTGACCGTCCCCCCGTGGTGGTGCACCAGGGCGGCGACGATGGAGAGACCGATGCCGGCGCCGCCCTGCCCGACAGACCGGGAGGGGTCGGCGCGGCGGAACCGCTCGAATGCATACGGCAGGAAGGCCTCGGGGAAGCCGGGACCCTCGTCCGTCACATCCAGCACCGCCATCGCCGGACCGTCGCTCGTCGAGAGCCGCACGGACACGCGGGACGCACCAGGAGTATGGCGCAGCGCGTTCTCGACGAGGTTGATGACGATACGACGCACCTCGTCCCCGTCGGCCACGATGGTCATTCCGCGGTCGTCTCTGTCGTCTCGGTCGTCAACCTGGACCTCGATGCCGGCTGTCGACCCTCCCGGGAGGCCCTGACGACGGCGGAGCTGCTCGACCGCCTCGAGGACGAGGAGGTCCAACCGCACGGGCCGCTGCCGCGCGGGCGCGCGCGCGTCCTCGGCCGTTGCCAGGAGCAACAGGTCGTCGGTCAAGCGGGTCAGGCGGTCGATGTCGTCGAGGGCGTCGCGCACAGCGCTGTCGACCTCGTGACGACTGCGATGAGGTCGGACCGCTAGCTCGAGCTCGGCGCGCAGCAGGGCCAACGGGGTCCGCAGCTCGTGCCCGGCGTCCGCGACCAGGTCCCGTTGCTGGGCGACGGCCGTCTGGAGGCGCTGGAGCAGGGCGTTCATCGTCGCCCCCAGGAGGGCGACCTCGTCGCGGGTGGGCGGCACTGTCAGCCGGGCATCCACGTCTCCGGCGGTGATGGCGTCCGCCTGTCTGCGCATCCGGGTGACGGGCCGCAAGGTGGCCCCGGCCAGCAGCCACGCTCCCAGCGCGCAGGCCAGCACGACCAGCGGGCCCGCCACGAGGAACAGGGTCCGGGCCCGCGTCAGCGCCGCCTCGCTCAGGTCGCGCGTGGTGCCGACCACGAGGACCTGAGCCGGCACCCCGGTGCCAGGCACGGCGACCGCCAGCAACCGCACGCTGTCTCCGGTTGCGGTCGAGGTGACGCTTACGGGGGTGCGCTGGGCGGCGGCCACCAGCCCTGGTGTCAGGAGCGGCGCCCCGGTGGCTCCCTCGCTGGAGTCCACGACCGAACCCGAGGGGCTGAGCAACTGGGCGAGGGCCTCGTGAGGTGGGAGCAGTCCCGCCGCCCCCGCATCCTGGAAACCGGCCCCCGAGGACGACACGAGCTGTGAGGACAGCGCGTCTGCGCGAGCCCGCAGCGCGGTGTCGACCGCATTGTCGAGGCCGTCGCGCAGCTGGTGCAGGAAGACGACCCCGCCTACGGTGAGCAGGAGCGCGGCGGCGGCCCCCACGAGGAGGGACAGGCGGACCCGTAACGGCACGGCCGGTCACCCGGCTCGGGTCGGCGTGGGGTGGGGTGCCCTCAGCCGGTAGCCGGCACCGCGCACCGTCTCCAGGTCGGACCGGTGGAAGGGGCGGTCGATCTTACGACGCAGGTAGGCCACGTACTGGTCGACGACGTTCGAGACCCCGTCGAACGCGAGGTCCCAGCCGTGCTCGAGGATCGCCGTCCGCGACAGCACCTCGCCCGGGTGCGAGAGGAACAGCCGCAGCAGTGCGAACTCCTTCGCGGTCAGGACCAGCTCGGTCTCCCCCCGCCAGGCCCGGTGGGCGGCGGGGTCGAGTCGTAGGTCTCCGACCTGCAGTACGGACGGGCGCACGGGCGAACCACGCCGGATGAGGGCGCGCAGACGAGCCGCGAGCTCGACGAAGCTGAAGGGCTTCTCCATGTAGTCGTCGGCGCCCTCGTCCAGACCGGTCACCCGGTCGGCCACCCCCTTGCGGGCCGTCAGCATCAGCACCGGCGCCCAGCAGCCGTCCGCACGAAGCCGTCGGCAGACCTCGAAGCCGTCGAGCTCGGGCAGCATCACATCGAGGACCACGGCGTCGTAGGCGAACTCCGTGGCCTGCCAGACTGCGTCGACGCCGTCCACCGCGACGTCAACGCTGTACCCCTCCTCGACCAGACCACGCTGGAGCAGCGCGGCCATCCGCGGGTGGTCCTCCACGACGAGGACACGCATCCGGGCTAACCCCTTCCGACTGGAGTCACCGAGGACGTCGACGGCCGTGGTCCGGCCCGGTCGTCATCGCGGCGCGACGTTGCCATCACCATCGCCAGAGCCGTCAGGAGGTAGGCCGCGCGCAGGTATCCGGCGGCGGCCGGAAGCGCCGCCGCGTTCAGCACGGTGACGGCACCCAACCAGGCGGCGACAACGACGGTGTAGCGCGGCACCAGCCGGTGACCGCTCCCTCCCAGGTCGAGCACCAGGGCCGCCACCAGCAGACCCGTCGTGTAGTACGGGTACGTCCCGGGGTCGAGCAGCATCCGGGTGGACAGGACGACGAAGGGGACGGCGTACAGACGTCCCCGCTTGACCACCCAGGCCCCCACCGCGACGGACAGCACCAGCTGGAGAGGGCGGTCCCACCCCGGGGTGGTGCCGGCAGAGACCCCTAGGGCCCGCAGGGCCGAGTCGGGAGCCACCGCGATCGCGAACGAGCCGAGGTGCAGGGTGGACGGGTCCCCGACGACGAAGACCGCCCACGGAGCCACCACCAGGACGGCGAAGAGTCCGAGGTGGCGGGCGGCGCGGGGGCCGGCCAGGAGGATGACGGCCACCGGTGCAGCCCAGGGCTTGAACCCCACAGCGACCGCGAGCACCACCGCGGCCAGCCCCGGGCGGGAGCGGGTCATCGCCAGCATGGCGCCGACCGTGGCGGCCAGCGCTAGGGCGTCATCCAGGTGGCCGTAGTGCACCGCCAGCACCGTCCACGGCGGGGCCACGAGCGCACCCACGACCAGCAGCCGCGTCGCACGCTCCGTCCCGGACCTGACCGGGCGCAGCGCCAGGACCATGACGAGCACGAGCGCGCCGACCACCAGCATTACGGCGCCCGCGACCGCCGTGGCGGCGGTGCCACCCCACGAGACGATGCCGAGAGCGGCGACCAAAGACAGCGGGCCCATCTGAAGCTCGGGGTGCGCGACGAAGACGTGCACCCCCTGCGGCGACCCCAGGACCTGGGCCCCCGTGACGAAGTAGTGCCAGGAGTACATCCCGTGCCACGCGGCCGCCGCGGCCCAGAGCACGGTCCAGACGACCAGGACGAGGCTGACCGCTCGCATCCGTCGGTCGCGCCACACCGGAAGCAGCGGTGACGTGGGCACTCCCCGCGGCGTGGCGGTGCGGGGCAAGGTGAGGGTGATGGCGGCCTCCGGGGTCGTCTGGCCTGCTGACGAACCCACTGTGGCTGGGCCATTCTGAGCCTGCCCTGAGGACCCTGCGTCGGCGCTGGGGCCCGTACGCCTCCCGGGGCCAGCTTCAGCTGTTACGCAGAGCCGGGGGTGACGACGGCGACACCAGCAGAGGCAGGTCGACGACGAACCTCGCTCCGCCCTGCGGTGAGGTCTCTACCGAGACCGTCCCGTCGTGGGCCCGCACGATCTCCCGGACGATAGCCAGTCCCAGCCCCGATCCGCCCGAGCCCCTGTCCCGGCTGGGGTCCAACCGGACGAAGCGCTCGAAGGCTCTCTCCCGGTCGCCGGGAGGGATGCCGGTGCCGTCGTCGTCGACGAGCAGAAGAGCACGACCCTCGTGAGCCCGGAGGGTGACCCCGATCGTGGAGTCGGCGTAGCGGGCCGCGTTGTCTAGCAGGTTGCGCACCACCTGGCTGAGGCGCCCGGAGTCGCCGGCGACCCGAGCGGCCCCCAGACGCGCCTCCACCCGCTGGCGGCCCACGCCCCGCAGCCGGCGGACCTCGCTTGCGACAAGATCGTCAAGGTCGACCTCGTCGCGCACCACCGCCAGGGCGTCGTCGTCGGCGCGGGAGAGCAGCAGCAGGTCGTCCACCAAGGAGGACAGCCGCTGGGCCTCGCTACCGACGACCGGGCGAAGCTCCTGCCACCCCGCTTCGTCGTCGGGGCCGAGCAGCTCGACGACCCCGAGCAACGTGGCGATGGGCGAGCGCAGCTCGTGGCTGGCGTCGGCAACGAACTGCCGCTGGGCCTTCTGCGAGCGCTGCAGCCGCTCGAGCATCCGGTTCATCGTCGTCGCGAGATCCGCGACCTCGTCCCCGGTCTCCGGCACCGGGACCCGGTCGTGCAGCTGGGAGGCGCCGATCCGGTCGACCCGGGCGCGCAGGTCGTCGACCGACCCCAAGGCCCGACCCACGCGCCACCACACCGTCCAGGCCGCCAGTGCGACGAGGAACGGCGCGACCAGCGCCAGCAGCAGGGCGGCAGTGGTGACCGCATCCTGCTGACCGTCCTGGGGGGCCGCGACCGCGAGCACGTAGGACTGCGCTGCGACGTCGACGGACCGGGCGGCGACCAGGGGCTGTCTCAGGCGGCCCGGCAGCGGGACGACGGACCGGCCCTGGACCTGGACAGCCCCGTCGAGGGCACGGACGGCGGCGGCGTCCACCAGCTGGGGCACCCCCAGGTCGCTGGGGTCTCCGCCGGCGTCCGAGCTATACACCGGCGCACCGGCAGCATCGAGGACGACGACCTCCAGGGCCGAGCGACCCCTCGAGCTCTCCACGCTGACCATCTGCGTGAGACCGCCCTGGGTCATGAGCCGGGTGTCCTCGTCGAGCCGCCCACGGACCGTGTCCTCCAAAGACGAGACGACCAGACCCTGCAGGACGAGCACGACGACGAGCCCCCCGAGGGCCAGGCCGAGGCCAACGACCACCGCGGCCGCAGCTGCCGCCTGCCCGCGAATCGAGCGCAGACGGTGGATCGCACGACGCAGCAGTCCGCTGATGACCCTCACCGCCACAGCGTGGCACGCGCCGCCCGGCGGTCACCTGAGAAGCGAGCCGGCCGACCCCGTCGTCCCTCAGGGCCGTCTCAGCAGGCCCGAGCCACGCTGATGTCCATGACCTCCGTCGCGGACCACCTGGGAACCCTGCTGCTCGGTCTCTCGGGGTGGCCGGTGTACGTCATCGTCGGTCTGCTGGCCTTCCTGGAGTGCGCGGCGTTCGTCGGCATGGTCCTGCCCGGGGAGACAGCGCTCGTCGTCGCCGGGGTCCTCGCCGGTCACGGCAGCATCTCGCTGACCCTCATCCTGCTCGTCGGGTGCACCGCAGCCGTCGCCGGGGACCAGGTCGGGTTCATGGTGGGTCGGCGCATCGGCCCGAGCCTGCAGTCCAGCCGGTGGGGACGACGGGTGCCACCCGAGACCTGGGACCGGATCCGGGACGACCTCCAGCGTCGAGGCGCGACGACGGTGGTCCTGGCCCGGTTCGTGGCCCTCCTGCGCGCCATCGTCCCGACCGCCGCCGGTGCCCTGGGTATGCCGTACCGCCGGTTCGCTCCGGCCAACGCAGTCGGCGGGGTCCTCTGGGCCAGCGCCGCGGTCCTGCTCGGGGCCTTCCTCGGACAGCAGGTCACCACCGCCACCGACCTCATGGCACGACTGTCCTGGATCGGCGCAACGATGCTCACCCTCACCGTGGGAGCGGAGGTCGTGCGCCGCCGCCGGTCGCGCCGCTCTCAGCCCCCTGGAGACCCCGGTCGCCCCCGTGACCCCAAGGGTTTGGCGAGCCGGGGCCGAGGTCGCGCTCGGAGCCGCCCTAGCAGCGTCCCCACCCCATGACTGACACGACGAACTCAAGGCCCGACTCCCTGGTCGTGACCACAGCCGGGGCCATGTCGTGACGGTCGCGGCGCCTCGCCCGCCGATCTCGCCCCGCGGTGGGAGACTCCGCCCACAGCACCGCCTCCAAGACGGCCTCACGAGCCACCCGGCTCGCCCGGCGCACAATGGCTCGATGACGGTGACTCGGTGAAGATCCTGCTGGTCGAGGACGAGCGACCCCTGGCGGAGATCATCCGCCGGGGCCTGACCCGCGAGGGCTTCACCGTCGATGTGCTGCACGACGGCACGCAGGCCGTGTGGACGGCGTCCGAGACCGGCTACGACGTCGTCGTGCTCGACATCATGCTGCCGGGGATGAACGGGTACGAGGTCGTCGAGCGCCTGCGCGCCCGGGAGGTCCTCACCCCGGTGCTCATGCTGACGGCCCTCGACGACGAGTACGACCAGGCCAACGCCTTCGACCTCGGGGCCGACGACTACCTCACCAAGCCCTTCAGCTTCGTCGTCCTCGCCGCCAGGCTCCGCGCCCTGGCCCGGCGCGGCGGCCAGGACCGGGTCGCCGCCTTGACGGTCGGCGACCTCCACTTGGACCCCACCACCCGACGCGTGCACCGCGGCCCGCAGGAGGTGACCCTCACGACACGGGAGTTCGCGCTGCTCCACTACCTCATGGAACGACCCGACCAGGTCATCTCCAAGACCGACATCCTCGACGGCGTGTGGGACCCGGACTTCGCCGGCGACGTCAACATCGTCGAGGTGTATATCGGCTACCTCCGCAAGAAGGTCGACATCCCTTTCGGCCTCGAGACGATCCAAACCGTCCGAGGCGCCGGTTACCGGCTCTCCGTGGGCTCAAACAGCCCACCCTGACCCTCGGTCACTCACGAAAACCGTTCGTGAGATGCGGTGCCCGGACGAGAGGGGCGTCCCGCCCGGGACCGCTTGTCACTCAGGCCACCGGTCCTCAGTTGGGGGCAGGAACCACGATGGCCGCGCCCGATCTGACGTCCGACTTCGCGACGATCACGACTGTCGCAGTGGGTTCCTGCCCGCGACCTCCACCTTCCAGCAGGTCCCGGTACAGCCGGGTCAGGTCCGCCGACCGCACCGCCTGCAGCCGCGTCGCCCCGATCCGCGGGACGACGTACGTCTCGATCAGGTGGGCGTACCCCGCCCGGGTCCGCGGCTTGACCTCCAACGCGTGATCCTCCAACCACTCGGCCAAGTAGTCCCCCACCGTGACCGTGCTCCGGTCGACGTACCCCCCCGAGCTGGCCGCAATCCTCGCCTCGTCCCGCGCCCGCTTCGCCGCCGCCTCCGTGGCAAACCCCCCGACCCAGCGCGGCTTGCTCACCCCCCGCGCGTCCGTCACCCGGATCACGTACGACCACGTCTTGCCCCGCCGGATCACCCCGTTCCGCAACTTGGGCGTAGCCCTCGGCTCCGGCGGTCCGCCCGGACTCACGAGACCCCCGCAGTCACTCGCTCGAACGAGTCGACATACCGGGCCACGTCCTCACCCCGGATCCGCCGCGACCCCCCGATCCGCACCGACGGCAGCACCCCCGACCGGACAAGAGCGTACACCGTGCTCCGGCTCACGCTCAGGCTTGCCGCCACCTCCGTCACCCGGTACAACAACTTCTCGTCCATCTTCGACCTTCCCTCGACAGGCCCGCCGGCGTCCAGACAGGCGTGCGAAGCGGGATCACCTCCATATGCACGACCCTGACCCCAGGTGGACACACCACGCTCCACCACGACGTCTATCCCCACCGCGCCCCTGTCCGCCAGCATCTGAATCCCGGGCATCAGACGACAGGAGCCGACCTGGCGGCCAAGACCAGCCGTGCTAACAGATTCGCTAACCACGGCACGGACAACCCCGGACCCGCAGGACCCAAACGGGCACCCCTTGAGCACGACCGACACCCCTGGAGACACCCACGAACAGCTGATCGCGATCTGAAAATTGGAAGGTCTGCGGTTCGACCCCGCCCCTGGCCACACAAAACCCCAGGTCACAGGCCTGCAGCCCCTCCAGGAGCCCACCGCGCTTGCTAACGGCTGCTAACACCACATCGCAGCCACGGCAGCGTAGAGCCACCTTCGTCCAAGGTGCGAATTCGGGCATGAGCAGCGGGGAGCAACCCCGACTTCGTTTCACGAAGGTAGTCCGCAGGGGTCTGTCTAACGCGATCGAGTCGCGAGCAACGTTGCCGGGCAGGGAATCAGAAGAGGTGGACCGAAGTGCTCGGACCCATCAGAGGTCAAGCCCCTTGCGGTGGTGTAGCGCTGCGTGACCCTGGCGGGGGTCAGGCGGTCAGGGCG
>JBBRNQ010000086.1:0-18630 GCA_038230235.1 Actinomycetales bacterium | reverse complement strand
TACTGAGTGCCGGCCGCTGGCCGTCCTGCATGACCATGCATGGAGGCCCGCCTCCGCAACTTCCTCAACTGCCGCGATCCGCTCGTTGAAGCGATGGTGGCGCGAGGTGCGTCTAACCGGCTCCCTTCTGTTGTCAAGGGGTCGTGACGAGGGCGCGCTGGTGGGTCTTCCGTGGGGCCGGGGCCGGGGGTAGCGTCGGGGCTGCGGGTCCGGGAAGTGGCTGATCCGAAGTGTCGATGTGCGGGGGTAGGTCGACCGCGCTGGATTCTTGAGACGCCCCGCAGTGCCCTCCCGGACCCGTGCCATCCAGGCGCTGGGCGTCGGCGAGGAGCTGGCGATAGATGGCGTCGGAGATCCGGCGTTTGAGGCACCGCAGGGCCTCGAGCGGCTTCTTGCCCTCGGCGCGCTTGCGTCGGTAGTAGGCCCGACCGTCGGTGTCGAGGCGCAGCTGGGTGACCGCGGCGATGTGGATCATGTGGTTCATCCGGCGGTTCCCGGCCCGGGAGAGCCGGTGCCGGTTCTGCTCTCCGGACGATGCGTCGAGGGGTGCGGTCCCGGTCCATGAGGCGAACCGGTTGCGGTCAGCGAACCGGGCCACGTCACCAACATCGGCCAGGACCCGGGCGGCGACCACGGGCCCGACGCCGTGCAGGTCCATCAAGCGCGACCGGCGGGCCAGGACGATCGTCTTCAGCTCGGCGGAGGCCTTCTTCATCTTCTCCTCGACCGCGACCAACTCGGCCAGCTCTTCCACGGCGATCCGGCGACGGGTCCGGCCGGCGATGTCGCGGGGGCGGACGGTCGCGAGCAGGGCCTTGGCCTGAGCGGTCGTGATGTCGCGTTTCGCTTGTCCCGGAAGGAGTTCAGCCAACAGCGCCTGCAGGCGGTTGACGGTCTCCACCCGGCGGCGGGACAGTGCGTCACGACGGTCGGACAGCATCCGCAGCGCCTCCAGCTCCCCGTCGACCTGCAGGACCCGCAGCCCCTCGGTGCGGACCGCGACCACCGCGATCGAGTGCGCGTCGAGGGCGTCGGTCTTGCGGTTGTGGCCGGTGTCGAACAGGCGCACCCGGGCGGCGAGCTTGGCCGGGACGTCGACGACGTCCTCCCCGTCCTCAAGCAGCCGCTGAGCCAGCGGCCGGCCCGCACCGTTCGCACCCTCGACCGCCCACACCCGATCGGGCCACGCCTTCGCGTAGCTCCTCATCGCGTCATAGCCCGCCGTGTTGGTCGTGAACCGGCCGGAGCCGAGCAGCTGCTCTCGGCCGTTCACGACCTCGATCGTCGCGGACAACTTGTGAGGGTCGACCCCGATGATGACGCGTTCTCTGTGCTGAAGGTGCTCCATGTCCTGCTCCCGCCTGTGGTCGTACCGAAAGGGACGGCGAGGTGGGCAGTGCTACTACGAGCAGGGCAGTCCCTTCTTGAGCCACACCTCGTCACGGTGACCGACGGGCCGCAGACCGGTAGTGAGCCACACCGATCCCGCTGGTGGGCAGCCGCAAGGAGAGCTGCCCGCCGATCACCTAGACCGAGTCTGGCCAGACACCGGTCCTGCCGCCAGTGTCTAGTAGCCGCGAGTCGGCGTACACCTCCACGGGGTGGACCTGTGAGGCGGAACTGTGCACGCGCCCGATGGCCCGCTGAAAGACGGGGGGCTGCGATGTCGATCGGTGCCTGCGCCGTTCGTGGAGGTGGTGACGGCGCACGGCACGAGGTCGGCGCCCCCACCCAGGAGAGCCTCATGAACACCACCGAACCGCGAACTACTTCCGCCTCATCCGGCGCGACCAGCTGTGATCGCCGATCGAGCTCGACGCAGGTGACCCTGAGCCTCCTCAGCTGGGGCGCTGGGGCCGGCCCGTTCTACGTCGTGGTGTCCCTGGCGCAGGCGCTGACCCGCGACGGCTTCGACCCGACCCGCCACCAGTGGAGCCTCCTGGAGAACGGTGACCTCGGCTGGGTTCAGGTCGCGAACTTCGTCCTCACCGGCCTCATGCTGGTCGCGTTCGCTGTCGGCCTGCGGCGATCGTTTGTTGGTGGGCGGGGTGGCCGTTGGGCTCCGGTGCTCACCGGTCTCTTCGGCGCCGCCCTGGTCGCGGCCGGGGTCTTCCGGGCCGACCCGGCGCTCGGCTTCCCCATCGGCACCCCCGACGGCGTCGGCACCGTCACTGCTCACGGCATCGGCCACTTCGCGGCGGCGGGTGTCGGCTTCATCGCCATCGCGGCCTGCTGCTTCGTGCTGGCGCGCCGGTTCACGGCGGAAGGCGCAGGTGGGCTCACCGCGTTCTCACGGATCACTGGCATCGTCTTCCTGGGCGGCTTCCTGGGCGTCGCCTCGGGCGCGGGTAGCGTCGCGGCCAACCTGCTCTTCACCGGCGCCGTGATCCTCATCTTCGCGTGGGTCGCCGTGGTCGCCGTGCGCCTCTACCGCTCGCTCGCCGACTGACCACCAACCCGCCCGTCCCGACCGAATCACGAAGGAGAAACCCCATGCGTTACATCACCGTCCTAAGGGGCACCCAGCCCGCCGGCCCTCCACCGGAGGCCCTCATGCCCGCGATCATGGGCCTCGGCGCCGAGGCCACCGCGTCCGGCGCGCTGCTCGACACCGCCGGATTGGCGCCGAGCGCGGCCGGTGCCCGCGTCAGCGTCACTGGGGGTGAGCTGTCCGTCATGGACGGGCCGTTTGCCGAGGCCAAGGAGTACATCTCGTATGCCGTCTACGAGGTGCGCGCCAAGGAGGAGGCCGTCGAGTGGACCTCGCGTTTCATGCGGCTACACGTGGACCTCTGGCCCGGCTGGCAGGGCGAGTGCGACGTCATCAAGATCATGGGGCCGGAGGACTTCGGCCCGCCGCAGTGACCCACCCCGCGCCGTGTCCGCCGCTCTCGCTCCTAGGGTTGAGGGGTGGCGGACACGGCGTCGAATGAGGTCGCGCTCCGGACTGCGGACGCGGCGGCGGTCAGACGTGCCGTCGAGGCGGTCTGGCGCATCGAGTCCGGTCGGCTCATCGCGGGCCTGGCCCGGGTCACGGGCGACGTCGGGCTCGCTGAGGACCTCGCCCAGGACGCGCTCCTCGTCGCGCTCGAGCAGTGGACCTCAGGCATTCCGCCGAACCCGGGGGGCTGGCTCATGACAACGGCGAAGCGCCGCGCCATCGACGCCCACCGCCGCACCGCGACCCACCACAAGAAGGTCGCCGTGCTCGCACGCGAGGTCACCTCGCCCGCGCCCGGCGTCGACTCGGACCCTCACGTCGACGCCATCGATGACCACGTCGGTGACGACCTGTTGCGTCTCGTCCTCACCGCCTGCCACCCGGTGCTCTCCCTCGAGTCCCGCGTCGCCCTGACCCTGCGCTGTCTCGCAGGCCTGTCGACCGACGAGATCGCCCGAGCCTTCCTCGTCCCCGAGGCGACCATGGCCCAACGGATCGTGCGGGCCAAAAAGACCTTGAGCGACAAGCAGATCCGTTTCGAGCTGCCGTCGCCCGGCGAGCTGGTCGAACGCCTCGGCTCGGTTCTGGAGGTCATCTACCTCGTCTTCAACGAGGGGTACGCTGCGACCTCCGGTGTCGACTGGATGCGGCCCGCGCTGTGTCAGGAGGCGATGCGCCTCGGTCGCCTGCTCGCATCGCTCGTGCCGGACGAGCCTGAGGCGCACGGCCTGCTCGCGCTCATGGAGCTGCAGGCCTCGCGCCTCCCGGCCCGCGTGGGTGCCGACGGGCAGCCCGTGCTGCTGCCCGACCAGGACCGCCAACGGTGGGACCGGCTGCTGCTGCGCCGGGGCCTCGCCTCGCTGACCCGTGCAGAGCAGTCCGGCCGGCCCCTCGGCCCGTACACCGTGCAGGCCGGGATCGCTGCCTGTCACGCCCGGGCGCTGCGCCCGGAAGACACCGACTGGACCCGGATCGCCGACCTCTATGCGGTGCTCGCAAGCATCTGGCCCTCCCCGGTCGTCGAGGTCAACCGTGCTGTCGCCGTGGGCTACTCGGCAGGACCCGAGGCGGGCCTCGAGGTCGTCAACGCGGTGATCGCGGCCGGCCAGCTCGCCCACTACCCCCACCTCCACGCGGTTCGCGCTGACCTACTCGAGCGCGTCGGACGGCACACCGAGGCGGTGCAGGCGTTCGAGCGCGCGGCCAGCCTGACCCGAAGTGAGGCCGAGCGATCGATCTTCACGACGCGCGCGTCCACCGCCAGCAATCTCTCCTGACTGCCGGGCCACCCAGACATCGGAATCGGTTGTGCTCACGCAACAACATCTTCCGCCTTTGCGCTCCCCACCTCCAGTGGTGCGGTACACCCGCTCATGCTTGATATGTGGGTGCGCCAAGCTACTTTGCACGGCCGGCTTCAGACGGGCCCGTTGGGCAAGGTGTCCCGCTCAGGATCGTGCAGTCTCGACTGCACCTCGACAGCTGCCAGGGGCGCTTACCCGAGTCGACGCCTTCGCAGCCGCGTCCCTTCGCCCAGACGGGGCTACGGTTTCGGGCCACAGGCCGCCAGGTCGCCGTCATCGCCCCCTCCGAGGTTGCTGCCGCACTCAGATCCCGCGTTGTCTCCGGCGAGCACGCCACCCGGGACGATGTGGTCCGCGACGGGTTGCTGCTGACCCATCGCCCGACCGACCGACGACCATTGCCTCAGTCCAAAAGTAGTAACGAGGGACATACATCCCCAGTTGGCGCGGGCAATGGTCGTCGGTAGGCCCGGCCGAGCCGGGATGCCGGACAGAATCGCGGGGCCATGACACAACCGGCCCGGGCGAGTGCGTGACTGCACAGCCGTCCTCCGGACTGAGGTCCTGCCACGTCCATGCAGCGATCGCCATGAGAGAGAGGGCGACACCCACCTGCCGCAGACGTCCAGTGCCGAGCCGTGAAGGGGGCCTCGCCCGACGAGAAGCGTGAGCCTTGTGGGCCCCCCGCCCCGCCTGTTGACTGACCCCATGACGACGCTGCCCACCACCGAGACGCCGCGGATCCCGGTCACCACGCGCTACCACGGCGTGGACGTCACCGAGGACTACCGGTGGCTGGAGGACGGAGCCTCCGACGGCACCATCTCCTGGAGCAAGGCCCAGCAGCAGCTGACCCGCACCTACGTCGAGGCTGTGTCCGGGCGGGACAGGTTGCGAGCGCGGGTTGAGCGGCTGCTGAAGGCTGAGCGGACGTCGTACCGGCACCTCACGTCGGGGGGAGGCACCTTCTTCGCGTTGAAGACCCAGACCCCGCGTCAGCAGCCGTTCCTCGTGGCCCTGACCGACCTCGACGACCTCGGATCCGAGCGGGTCGTCCTGGACCCGAACGCCATCGACCCGTCCGGGGAGACGACGATCGACTGGTTCGTCCCGTCTCCGGATGGTGCACGGGTTGCGGTCTCGCTGTCGGAGCACGGCACGGAGGACGGGTCGTTGCACGTCGTCGACGTGGCGAGCGGCGAGGTCGTCGACGAGCCGATCCCCCACGTGAACCTCATGGGCGGCTCGATGGCCTGGCTCCGTGACGGCTCGGGGTTCTGCTACACCCGGTGCGCCGACCCGGCCGGGTTCAGGCAGCAGGTGTGGCTCAGGGAGATCGGCGGAGGAGGCGACCGCCTCGACCTCGGCGCAGGCTTCGCCGACGAGGTCATCGCGGAGAACTTCCTGTCCTCGTCTCCCGACGGCTGCTGGCTGATGGACCGGGTGCAGAAGGGTGACGGCGGTGAGTGGCAGGTCTTCCTCCGGAGCCAGGACCCGGGTGGCGCCTGGCGGCAGGTCGCCGATGTCCCCGACAAGTGCACCTACGCAGTGCTCGGCGACGATGCGCTGTACCTGCTGTCGCGGTACGACGCCCCGCACGGCAGGGTGCTGCGAATGCCGCTGACCGACGGTGCCACGGTCGCGGACGCGCAGGAGATCGTGCCGACGAGCCACCTGGTCATCGAGGACCTCGCCGTGACGCGCCGGAGCGTCTGGGTCGTGGACCTGGACGGCGGCCCCCAGCAGCTGAGGGTCTTCGAGCTCGACGGTGGCCCGCGGTCTGCACCCGCGATCGCGCCGGTGAGCTCGGTGTCGTCGTACGTCAACCGCCTCTCCCGGCTCGGGCCGGACCGCGTTGCCTGGTCGGGTGAGTCCTACACCCAGCCCCCGACCTGGTGGGTGGCGGCGGACGGAGAGGCCCCCCGGACGACCGCGTTGGGGACGGTGAGCCCCGTCGACCTGTCCGGCTACGAGGTGACCCGCGAGTTCGCGGTCTCGCGGGACGGCACCCGGGTGCCCCTCACCATCATCGCCGCCCCCGGTGTCCCACGAGACGGCACGGCACCGGCGCTGCTGACGGCGTACGGCGGCTACGGCATCTCGCTGGTGCCGAGGTTCGACCCCGAGCACGTGCTGTGGCTCGAGCAGGGCGGGGTCCTCGTGGTCGCCAACCTCCGCGGCGGCGGCGAGTACGGCGAGGAGTGGCACCACGGGGGGCGACTGCTCACCAAACAGAACTGCTTCGACGACTTCATCGCGTGCGCGGATCACCTGTGCGACAACGGGATCACCAGTCGTGAGCGGCTGGCGATCATGGGTGGCTCCAATGGAGGTCTGCTGATGGGGGCAGTGCTGACCCAGCGGCCGGACCTCGCTCGCGCGGTGGTGGCGGCGGTCCCGGTGATGGACTCGCTGCGCTCCGAGACCAGCACCAACGGGAGGTTCAACGTGACCGAGTTCGGCACCGTGGAGGACCCCGAGACCTTCGCTGCACTGCTGGCCTACTCGCCCTACCACCACGTCGTGGACGGGACCAGCTACCCGGCCGTGCTCCTGACCGCGGGCGAGAACGACACCCGGGTCGATGCCTGGCACGCCAAGAAGATGACGGCCCGACTCCAGCAGGCGACGTCATCCGGCCGACCGGTGCTGCTGCGCCTGGAGTCCTCCGGCCACCTGACCGGGTCGCTCGACCAGACCATCGACGAGACCACCGACCTGCACGCCTTCCTCTTCGACCAGCTGGGAGTCGGCTACCAGCTCGTCCCCGACCACTGACGCACGCACATATCGTCGGACAACCCGGTTGCGCGACGACCCCCCGGGCGGTGAGGCTCGTGCCCATGAGCGCACGGCCGACCCTGTTCCTCACCG
This sequence comes from Actinomycetales bacterium, assembly GCA_038230235.1. GTDB lineage: Bacteria > Actinomycetota > Actinomycetes > Actinomycetales > Dermatophilaceae > Lapillicoccus. Next base: position 11,511 of record JBBRNQ010000086.1, on the reverse strand, counting down.
TGGGTCTCCCCGGCGCCGGCAAGACGACCCGGGCCCGTGCGCTGGCCGCCGAGTGGTCCATCCTGCGGTTGACCCCCGACGAGTGGATGGCTCCGCTCTTCGGCGACAGCGACGCCTCGGGCCGACGCGACATCCTCGAGGGCCGCCTCATCTGGGTGGCGCACGAGGTCCTGCGCAGCGGGGCCTCGGTGATCCTCGACTTCGGCTGCTGGTCGCCGGACGAGCGCTACGCCCTCCGCGCCATGGCGCACCTGGCCGGGGCGGACTTCGTCCTCGAGCACCTGATGGTCCCCGAGGCCGTCCGTCGCGCGCGGTGTGACACCCGTTGGGCGGAGGCGCCCGAGACCACGTTCGCCATGTCGGCGGCCGATCACGACCGCTTCCTCGCGCAGATCCAGCCACCGTCGGCGACCGAACTGGCCTACGGTCCGGTCCCCGACCCCCCCGACGGCCACGGCACGTGGGCCGCGTGGGCGAGCGCGCGCTGGCCCACCCTGCCGCTGCTCACCGGCTAGCTGTGCTGACCCGGGGGGTTGTGGACAGCTAGCGCGCCCGGTTCTCCGCAGCCCGCCGCGCCAGCACCGCCCGTTCACCCTCGTTGCCCGACCTCGCCGCCGCCTCGGTGAAGGCAACGCTCGCCTCCGTATGGAGGCCTGCCCGCTCCAGCAGGTCTCCCCGCACGCTCGGCACGAGCGGCGACTCCCCGAGGGCGCCCGCGTCGAGCGCCGCCAGCACGGCGAGCCCCGCATCCGGGCCGAACGCCCGCCCGTGGGCAACGGCCCGGTTCACCTCGACCACCGGCCCCGGAGCGGCGCGCGCGAGCACGTCGTACAGGGTGGCGATGCGGCGCCAGTCCGTGTCCTGCGCGCGTCGGGCGCGGGCGTGCTGGGCGGCGATCGACGCCTGGAGGAAGTACGTCCCGACCGGCCGACCGGTCGCGGCGAGCCGCTCCGCCTGCTGCAGGGCGGCGAGCCCGCGGTGGACCAGCATCGCGTCCCAGCGGGTGCGGTCCTGCGCCTCCAGCAGCACCGGCTCGCCCCGCTCGTCGAGGCGCGCGGGCATCCGCGAGCCCTGGATCTCGAGCAGCGCCTGCAGCCCGAGCACCTCGGGCTCGTCGGGCACGAGGGCGACGAGCATCCGGGCGAGCCGCATCGCCTCGTGCGCGAGGTCGGGGCGCATCCAGTCGGGTCCCGCGGTCGCGGTGTAGCCCTCGTTGAAGACGAGGTAGATCACGGCCATGACGTCGTCGACGCGCCGGGTGCGCTCCGCACCGGTCGGCAGCTCGAGCTCGGCGTGAGCAGCCGACAGGGTCTTCTTGGCCCGCGAGATCCGTTGTCCCATCGAGGATTCGGTGGTGAGGAACCCGCGGGCGATCTCGGCGGTGGTGAGCCCCCCGACCAGGCGCAGTGTCAGCGCGGCCCGCGACGCCGGCGTCAGCGCCGGGTGGCACGACAGGAACATCAGCCGCAGCACGTCGTCCTCGATGAGGTCGACCTGGGCATCGAGGTCGGGCATCGCCTCCTCCTCCCCACCGAGTGCGTGCCCGAGCTCCGCGGTCTTGCGCCGCAGGGTGTCGGCGCGCCGGAAGTGGTCGATGCCGCGCCGCTTCGCGATGGTCATCAGCCACGCGACCGGGTTCTGCGGCACACCTGTCACCGGCCACTGCTCGAGGGCCGCCACGAGCGCGTCCTGGGCCAGGTCCTCGGCGAGGTCGAGGTCGCGGGTCATGCGGGTGAGGGCGCCGACGAGGCGGGCCGACTCGGCCCGCCACGTCGCGACGATCGCCTCCTGCGACGCGTCCCCCCTGGTCTCTGCCGGCACACCCCCAGCGTATGGAGTTGCGCCGGTCGCGAGACCGTCTCGGGTCAGTCTGCCGGCGTGCCCGGCGCGTCGGGGCCGGTGGAGATCTGGCGCAGGGTCGAGATCACCGTGACCTCGGGCCAGTGCTTGGCGTGGAGCTCGGCGAACTCCCGCTGGTCGGCCACGGCGTCCTCGAGGCTGTCGTACTGCAGGATGGACCAGCCTCCGACGACCTCCTTGGCCTCGGCGTAGGGGCCGTCGACCCGGCTGACCTCGCCCCCGCGGACGACGTAGTTGACGGCGTCCTCGGTGCCGTAGAGCCCGCCGCCGTCGAGGAAGACCCCGTTGGCGATGCGGGCGCCGATGTGGGCGTCCATCGCGTCGAACAGCGACTGCGGCGGCGTCCCCACGCCCTCTTCCATCCTGACGAATCCCATGAATCGCGGCATCGTGATCACTCCTGCTGGTGGACGGGTTGGTGCTTCGTGCTCATACGTCGAACGGTGAGGACGGTCTTCGACATCGGGTCCTCAAGATTCTTCGGCGTCGACTTCGGCGTCGACTTCTGCGTCGACTTCTGGCGCCGACTTCTGGCGGCGCCCCTCGGGGCCCCGCCAGCGCGCCGGGCTGGTTCACTGACCCTATGACCCGGCCGCGACCTGTGCCCTCGGATCCTGCTGCGCTGGCGGCGTGGGACGCCGTCCCCCGCAACCCCGCGATCGACCTCCCCCCGGCGCCGGAGGAGCCCAGCCTGCTCACCCTCACGGTCGAGCTGCAGGAGATCGAGCCGAGGATCTGGCGGCGGCTGGCGCTCCCCGGAGACCTCACCCTCGCCGCGCTGCACCCTGTCCTGCAGGCCGCGATGGGCTGGACCGACTCCCACCTGCATCGCTTCCACCCGGCCGACCACGCCTGGGGCGGGCCCTACTTCGTCACGCCCTTCGACGAGGAGGAGGAGGGTGACGAGGGCACCCGCGAGGCCGACGCCCGCCTCGACCAGGTCCTGCGCGCCCCGGGTGACCAGCTCACCTACCTCTACGACTTCGGCGACGGGTGGGAGCACCGGCTCACGCTCGAGTCCCTCACCGCCCTGACGTCGAGCGATCGCGAGCCGGTGTGCCTCGCCGGCGCCGGCGCCTGCCCACCTGAGGACGTCGGCGGCATACCGGGGTACGAAGCGGTTGCCGACTGGCTCCGTGGGGGAGCCCCCGACGACGACGTCCCCGCCCCGTTCGAGGACGTCGAGCAGGCCCGCAGCTGGCTGCCCGAGGGCTTCGATCCCGACGCGTTCGACGCCGCCGAGACGACGACCGCCATGCAGGTCTGGGCCCGCGGTGAGCACCTGCCGTGGCACGGTGTGCCCGAGCCGCTGGCCGACCTGGTCAGGGGTCTGCGCGGGGGAGGGTGGGTGCAGGCCACGACCTGGCTGAATGCCCTGGGCCCGCGGGTCCCGGTGGCGCTCGACGAGCACGACGTACGACGTGCCGCCCGCCCCTGGCTGGCCGTGCTCGACGCCGTCGGTGACGGGGTCAAGCTGTCGGCCGCCGGCTACCTGCCCTCGACCGTGGTCGAGGAGATCGCGCAGGCCTCGGGTGTGGCGAGCTGGTGGATCGGCAAGGTCAACCGCGAGGACCTCACCTGGCCAGTGGCTGCCCTGCGCCAGCACACGCAGGACGTCGGTCTCCTCCGCAAGGCCAAGGGCCGGTTGACCCCCACCGCCCGCGCCCGCTCGGTGGCCGGTCAGCCAGCTGACCTCGTCGCCGGCGTGCTCGAGCGCCTGCCGGTCGGCACTGGCTTCGACTCCCACGCGGGGTGGTTCTGGCTGCTCGGCGTCGCCGCCGGGGAGGCGGGTGCCGCCCTCGACGAAGGGGTGGCGGAGATGCTGACCGACTACGGCTGGCGCGCCCAGACCAGAGCCGCCATCGGCGCAGTCGAGGCGCGTCGAGGCGCGTCCTCCACTCGTGACGCGCTGGAGTCGATGGCTGGTGACCATCGCGCGCTCGACGCTGAGCTCGTCGTCCGGCTGGCCCGCGGCTGCCTGCTCGGTGTCGAGGCCAGCTCCTGACGACAGCCGGTGTCAGTGCCAGGCGCCGAGCGCGGCGGCGATGGTCTCGACCGTGGGCTCACTGCGGGCGACGGCCATGACGAGCTCGTAGGCGGCGTCGTCCGGGGCGATGAGGGTGATGTCGTTCAACCCGTAGAACACGACGGTGGCCAACCACCCGAGGCGCTTGTTGCCGTCGACGAGCGCGTGGTTGCGCACGACGGAGTCGAGCAGGACGGCGGACTTGGTGTCCACGTCGGGGTAGGCCGCCTCGCCGTAGAGCACGACCTGCGGCCGATGAGCCGCAGCAGCGAGCAGGCCGAGATCCCGCACGGGCCCGACACCCAGGTCACCGGCGAGGGTGAGCAGGTCCTCGAGCGAGAGGTAGGCCGTCACCGTCCGAGGCGCTCCAGCACGTCCGCGTACCGCGCCCGAGCCGCGGAGGAGAGCTCGCGCACCCGGGCTTCGTGGACGTGACGTGCGGCGGCGTCGCGGATCGCCCGCACCGTCGCCTCCTGCTTGCTGATGCCTTGGGCTGTAGCGAGCAGGTCGAGAGCCTGCTCGTCGTCATCGGTCAGTCGTAGGGTCATAGCCATGCCTCATGCTACCAACGTGGTATCACATCGCGGTGGGCGCCTCAGGCCCGCCTCAGGCACCACGGCGACCGAACGTCACGTGGATGGTCCCGCTGTCGGCCGTCTCGCTGGTGACGGAGTAGTCCGTCCCCAGCAACCGCAGGTCGTCCCAGAGCCGAGCACCCCTGCCCAGCACGACCGGCGCGATGCTCACGTGCAGCTGGTCGACCAACCCGGCCCGGATGAAGTCCCGCACGACCCCGGTGCCGCCGCCGACGCGCACGTCCCGTCCGCCCGCCACCGCCACGGCCCGCTCCAGGGCCTCCTCGGGGCTCACCGAGAGGAACTCGAACGACCTGCCGTTGCCCATCGTGAGCGTCGGCCTCACCGTGTGGGTCAGCACGAGGACGGGACACCGGAACGGCGGCTCGTCACCCCACCACCCCGTCCAGTCGGGGTCGTCGGGGAAGGAGTGCAGGCCGAACATCGCCGCCCCCATGATCTCGGCGCCGACCCCCTCGAAGTAGGCCGCGGCATACGCGTCGTCGACGCCGGTCGTGCCCTCCCCGCTGGTGTCGCCCATCACCCGCTCCCGGAAGGTGCGGGTCGCGGCGTAGGCCGAGGTCAGCAGCCCCCAGTCGGCGCCCATCGGGTTCTCCGGGGTCGGGTCCGACGGCGAGGCGACGCCGTCGAGGGAGAGGTTCAGGTCGACGCGCACAGCCATGGCAGCTCCTCCAGGTAGGTGCCCATGCAAGCACATGGGTGCACCGGGCGCTCAGGATCCGCCCGCCAGGACCACCGGCGTCCACAACCGGTCGATGGGCATCACATGGAGTCGATCGTCGTAGGTGTAGGACCGTCGCCCGGTGGTGAGGACGACCCCGGCGGTGAAGCGTGTGCCGAGGTCTTCACGCAGCTGCTCCAGGCCACGGAAGTCGGCGCCCCGCGCCCTCTCGTTCGCCGTGACCTCGAGCGCGACCACGCTGCCGTCGTCTGACTCGATGACGAGGTCGACCTCCACCCCCGCGCTCGTGCGCCAGTGCCCGAGCGTGACGGGCTCGCTCAGCCACGAGGCCTGCTTGCGGATCTCACCCACGACGAAGGTCTCGAGCAGGTGCCCGAAGTCCGCCAGCGCGGCCGGGTCCAGACTCGCGAGCTTGGGAGGGGTGAGGCGGAGCAGGCGGGCGGCCAACCCCGAGTCGACGACATGAGCCTTCGGTTTGACGCTGACCCGCGAGCGGAGCGTCTTGCCCCAGGCGGGGAGCCTGACCACGAGGAACAGCTGGCGCCGCAGCGGTAACGTGACACACGTCCGCGCACCCCCTCCCGCGGCAGTGAGGAAGTGCCGTCATGCCGGCCGACGACCCCCGCTGGGCGGCTTCATACGGGCCGGGTGTGCCGCTCCACCTCGAGCACGACGGCACCACGCTGACCGACCACCTCGACGCGACCGTGGCCGCATGGGCGGACCGGCAGGCGCTCGACTTCCTCGGGGCGGCGACGAGCTGGGCGCAGGTCGGCGACCAGGTGAGCCGGGTCGCGCAGGGCCTGCTCGACCTCGGGGTCGGGCCGGGTGACAGCGTGGCTGTGCTGCTGCCCACCTGCCCGCAGAACGTCGTCGCCTTCTTCGCGGTCCTGCGCCTCGGCGCGACCGTCGTCGAGCACAACCCGCTCTACACGACGGGCGAGCTGCGGCACCCCTTCACCGACCACGGCGCTCGGGTCGCCATCGTCTGGGACAAGGTCGTGCCGGTCGTCGAGCAGCTGCGCGCCACCTCCGCCGTCGAGCACGTCGTGGCGGTCGACCTCACGCAGGCGCTGCCGCTGCGCAAGCGCCTGGCCCTGCGGCTCCCGATCGCCAGGGCCCGGGCCGCCCGCGCGCAGCTCACCAGCCCCGCCCCTGACGCCATCGCCTGGCACGACCTCGTCGCCTCTGCACCCCTCGACCCCGCGCACCCGCGGCCGGTCGCCGACGACGTCGCCCTCCTGCTCTACACCTCCGGTACGACGGGGGTCCCCAAGGGTGTCCCGCTGCGTCACCGCCACCTCGTCGCCAACGTCGAGCAGGGCCGCGCCTGGGTCCCGGGCCTGCAGGAGGGACGCGAGGTCTTCCTGCTCGCCCTGCCGCTCTTCCACGCCTACGGCGTCACCATCGGGATGCTCGTCGGCACCCGCCTCGGCGCGACCCTCGTGCTGCTGCCGAGGCCCGAGATCGGGCTGCTCATGGAGGCGATCGAGCGCCGGAGGCCGAGCTTCATACCGGCCGTGCCGCCCCTCTACGAGCGGATCGTGACCGAGGCAGAGCGAAAAGGCTTGTCGTTGCAGGGAATTCGTTACGCTCTCTCGGGTGCGATGCCGCTGCCAGCGCCGCTCGTGCAGCGGTGGGAGGCCGCGACCGGGGGCCTGCTCGTCGAGGGCTACGGCCTCACCGAGACCTCGCCGGTCATCGTCGGCAACCCCATGTCGAGCGACCGCCGCCCCGGGTGCATCGGGGTGCCCTTCCCCGACACCGACGTGCGGGTCGCCGATGCCGACGACCTCGACCGCGAGGTTCCCCTCGGCGAGCGCGGCGAGCTGCTCGTGCGCGGGCCGCAGGTCTTCGACGGCTACCGCGGGATGCCTCAGGAGACCGCGGCGGCCTTCCACGACGGCTGGTTCCGCACCGGCGACATCGTCACCATGGACGAGCGCGGCTTCCTCACCGTCGTCGACCGGCTCAAGGAGATGATCATCACCGGCGGCTTCAACGTCTACCCCTCCGAGGTCGAGACCGTGCTGCGCGCGCACGACGCAGTCGCCGACGTCGCGGTCGTCGGGCTCGCGCAGGCCAGTGGCAGCGAAGAGGTCGTCGCCGCCGTCGTGCTCGCCGACGGCGTGCGCGAGACCGACCACCTGCCCGACGACCTCGCCGCCCACGCACGGTCGTCGCTGACGGCCTACAAGGTGCCGCGTCGCTTCGTCGTCGTCGACGCGCTGCCGGTCAACGCGATGGGCAAGGTCGTGCGCCGCGAGGTGGCGGCCACCCTCCCGGAGCAGTGAGGTGGGTGGCCCCACCACGGCGTACGACGTGCCCCCGGATGAAGCGCCGCCCGCTCAGCTGGTCGCGCCGACGACGCGGCTGCATACGGCCTGGCTCGAGGCCCACCGCGAGTGGGGCCCGGGTCAGCACGAGGACGGCTTCGGTCTCGGGCCTGACGACGACGTCGACTCGGCGGCGGGTTTCGCGGCCTGGGTCGGCCGGCTGCTCGACCAGGCCCACCCGGAACGCGCGACCGCGATGGGCCGGTTATGGTGCCTCTACCGCTGGGTCGTCGAGGAGGGTCAGGTGGTCGGGGGGATCGCGCTGCGCGACGGCCCACCCGAGCGGCTGGCGGCGATGGGTCACATCGGCTACGGCATCCGCCCCTCCGCGCGCGGCCGCGGCCTCGCGACCTGGGCGCTGACCCAGGTGCTCGACCAGGCCCGCACCCACTCCCTCCCGAGCGTGCTGCTGGTCTGCGAGGACGACAACGCGGCCTCCGCCCGCACGATCGAGCGCGTCGGCGGGGTCCTCGAGGCGGTGGTCGACACCGCCCACGGGCGGGCGCGACGCTACGTCGTGGCGTTGTTGCCGCCCGCGGACTGAGCGGCAGCGAGCGCCCGCCGCATACGCGGGCAGGTGCCCCCGTATGCGGGGCCGCCCCCCTTCCGCGGCCGCATACGCGGGCACGTGCCCCCGTATGCGGGGCCGCCCCCCTTCCGCGGCCGCATACGCGGGCACGTGCCCCCGTATGCCGGGCCGCCCCTGCGCTGCGTCAGTCATCGCGGCCTTGGTCTCATCTCCTCACGCGTCGGACGCGACCGCAGCCTCGATCAGCTCGACCGTGGCGCGGGGGTCGTCGACCTCGATCACCAGCCGCTCGTAGGTCTCGTCCTGCAGCTCGATGACCACCGCCTTCTCCTGGTGGTGCACGTCCCAGAAGACCTTGCCGCCGTCCTGGTGGAAGGTCCCGGCGACGATGACGCCGGGAAGGTGCGTGCCTGGACCCCGCCAGCCCTTGTGCTCGCTGGCGATCGTGGGATCGGCCGTGGCGCCTCGGACGTGCGCCAGGGGGATGGTGAGTCGGCTCTTCAGGGTCCAGAGCCTGTCCATCCCCTCGACGTCGATGCTCAGGTCGCTGCCGTCGATGCTGATGGTGGCCATCATGTCTCCTCAGGTGGTGAGTTCGGGCGGGTGGGCTGTCTGGTCGGGATCGACGAGCAGCCGTGCGTAGAGGCGGGCACCCAGCAGCCGGACCGCCCGCTGCGGGTCCTGCGCGTCCCCGGGGTGCGACGCTGCGACCCGGTCGGGGATGGCCTCCTCGAGCCGCTGGAGACCCAGGCGGACCAGGGTCGCGACCTCGGCGTCGCGGTGGCCGCGTTCCACCGCCGCGATGAGCAGCAGGTCCAGGCCAGGCCCCGGGGACGGGCCGCCGGGAGCGGGGGCGCCGACCAGGTGCCGGTCGACGTAGCGCCGGAGCACAGCGAGGAACAAGCCGCGTTTGCTGCCGAAGGCCTTGTAGAGGCTGCCCCTGTGCAGGTTGAGCGCCTTGACGAGGTCGTCGATCGAGGTTCCCTCGTAGCCACCCTGGACGAAGGCGCCGGCGGCAGCGTCGAGGACGTCGTCCTCGTCGAACCCGCGTGGCCTGCCCATGCCACCCACCGTACGCATTAGTGAACGGTCAGTCAAGAACGATCAGTCAACAATAAGTGGAGGGCTACGCTCCCGGGCGTGGTCGGTCTCCCAGCGTCTCTGTCCGCGCGCCAGCGCGAGCTGCTGGAGCGGTGGCGCGGGCGCCCTCGGCGAGGCCCGACTCGAGGTAGGACAGCACGATGTCGTACTGCGCCTTCGTGGCCAATCGAGCGCGTCGGCGGCGTCCTCGAGGCGGTGGTCGACACCGCCCACGGGCGGGCGCGACGCTACGTCGTGAGGTTGCTGCCTCAGCCTGACTGAGGGGCAACGAGGCGCCCCGCATGTGCGGGCACGTGCCCAACGTGCGGGGCTGGTCGGGCTGGCCCAGGTCGGGGAGGCGCCTCGGCTCCAGCGCAGCATCTCAAAACGTATGGGTCCGGCCCCTCGCCGGCCGCCACCATAACTTTCTCAACCAGTTAATTATGGTCTGTGTCAGACTAGCGGCGGCGCGCTCATCGTCGGTGTCGCTGACGACGGTGCCTTGGTGGGGGCCGAGCTCGACGCCGAGTGGCTGAGACACCGGATCTACGAGCTGAGTCGGCGACTCCTGACGGTGGACGTCACCGAGGCGGACGTGCGGGGGGTCCGCTTGCTGGTCGTGATCTCCCCCAGCGCGGTGGAACCCGTCCGCATCAACGACCGGATCACGTGGCGCGTCGACGACCGCTGCGTCGAGGTGGACGCGGCGACCTGGCACGCGCGTCGGATGCAGACGCTCAACGACGACTGCTCAGGCGACGCCTCGGCAACCCCCGTGTCAGCGGTGCGTCCACAGTCGATGGATGTTGCGAGGGACCTGCTTCTCGCCAGTGGGGACCCCTCGGCGGGTGAACTGGCCGCGAGCACCGACATCCAGCTCCTGCGCAGGCTCAATGTGGTCACAGGTGACGGACTCTTGAGCAACGCGGGCGTTCTGGCGTTCGTCGGCAGAGGAACCCCCAGCCTCGACTACGTGCATCGTGACTACGCGGGTGGTGACAGCACGGCGCGAGTGCGTCGGACCGACCGTTCGCTGATGGAAGAGCTCGCGGAGACCTTCCAGACGATTGACGCGCACAACGCCACCAGGCACCTGCAGTCCGGCCTCGTCGTGCGTCAGGTCAGGGACATCCCTGCGCTCGCCGCTCGCGAGGCGGTGGTCAACGGGGTTGCCCACCGCGAATGGGGTGTGGCCGGTCCAACCGTCGTAGAGCAGATCGGCCGTACGCTTCGCGTCACGAGCCCTGGCGGCTTCTTCGGGGGAGTGGATGAGTCCAACATCATCACCCATCCCTCGCGGTCTCGTAATCCGGCACTGACCCAGCTCTTGGCTGACCTCCGAGTGGCGGAGAGGGAGGGGATTGGCGTCGACCGTATGGTGGGGGAGATGCTGCGAGTGGGGCACCAGTCGCCGGTCATTCGGGAGATCAGCGGACCTTTCGTTCGCACTTCACTGGTGGGCGACACACTCGACGAAGCCTGGATCGCGTGGCTCGGCAGCCTGCGGCCCGAGGAGGAGGCGGTCGACGTGTCCTCCCTGCTCATGTTGCGTCGTCTGGTCAACACCGGTTGGGTCGACGAGCAGCGTGCTGCGCCCCTGGTGCAGCTCACCGCCGAAGAGGCACGCGGTGCCATCGCGAAGCTGGCCCGCGCGACGATCGACGGTCGCCCGCTGCTCGATGGCGTCGCCGGCACGCCTGACGGCACCGACCGGGTCTGGCGCCTGAGCAACTTCGCTCTCGATCAGCTCGCCGCTCGGGACCTCCGGTTCGGACGTACGCGGCTCGCGCCGACCCGCACCGAGATCGCCCGGACCTATGTTGAAGCCCGAGGGCGCATCAGCACCACCGAGCTGGGTTCCTTGGTCCGCTCGAGCGCCACCAACGTCGGTAACACGCTCAAGGCGCTGGCGGCCGAGGGCGTCCTGGCTCCCTCCAGCCCTGTGGGCCGGGGTCGGGGGTTCTTCTATCGCTGGACCGGGCACCCCTCCTGAGCCACAGCCGACCCGCCCGCGGCATCGAACGATCAGTCAAGAACACCATCAGGAGATGGCTACGCTGCCGAGCGTGGTCGGTCTCCCTGCGTCTCTGTCCGCGCGCCAGCGCGAGCTGCTGGAGCGGTGGCTCCCCGGGCTGCGGATCGTGAGCGACCACAGCTGGGGTCTGGTCGACAACATCGTGATGCAGGTCGAGTCCTACGAGCCGTCCCCGGCCGGTCAGCCAGCCGTCCGGCGGTGGATCGACTTCCAGGTGAGGTAGGCCCCCAGCCCCTCGAGGCCGTACTCGACCCCGAGCCCGGAGTCGTGGCGACCACCGAAGGGCGCAGCGTGGTTCGAGCCGAAGAAGTTCAGGCCCACCGAGCCGGTGTCCATCCGGTCGGCCACGGCCAGCGCGTCGGCGGGT
>JBBRNQ010000085.1:0-18851 GCA_038230235.1 Actinomycetales bacterium | reverse complement strand
GTGGATGAGTCGGTCGATACGCCGGGTTCTGTCCCCCACCGGCGTTACCGCGGTGGTGGGGTGGCGGTCATCCATCTAGGCCGACCATTGCTGGCCGGCTCGAGCGCCCTACCCGCAGGCTCGGGCGGGCCGCCCTCGAACGCCTGCTGTCTGAGCTTGCTCCAGGTGGGGTTTACCTAGCCGCCCCCGTCACCGGGGGCGCTGGTGGTCTCTTACACCACCGTTTCACCCTTACCCCTGCGCCTTCCGGCCGAAGCCAGTGGTTCGCTGAGGCGGTCTGCTTTCTGTGGCACTGTCCCGCGGATCACTCCGGGTGGCTGTTGGCCACCACCTCGCCCTGTGGAGCCCGGACGTTCCTCGGCAGGTGCCCGGCCCGAAGGCAAGGACCTGACGCGACCGCCTGACCGACTCATCCGAGACCAGTCTAGGGGGTTGGCGCCCGCCCTCTCTGCCGTCGAGACGGGAGGCCGGAGCACGCCGTACGGAGGGTCTGGTTCAGGTCTGGGCCCCCGCGCCGGGAAGCACGTCGAGGTCGACGTCGGACGGCAGTCCCTGCACGTCGACGTGCCCGCCGTCGCCGAGGGTCACCCGGAACGGGTGGCCCTGGAAGCGGACCCCGGTGACGTCGACCTTCCCGAAGGGGGCCGTCGTCGGCGGGTGCACCCGCACCCACCCTCTCGTCGCGTCAGCGGTGAGCCCGAGCACCGTCTGGAGCACGACCGCCGAGGCGGCCGAAGCCACTGCCGTCGGGCAGGATGCTCCGGCGACGACCTGAGCCGGACGGCCGTCATCGGTGGCCCCGATGAACACCTCCGGCCACTGGTGCCCGAACGTCTCCGAGGCCGCGACGAGCGCCCGGGTGAGTACGGCGGCCTCGTCCACGAACCCACTGCGCAGCAGGCTCCAGGCGACGAGCGCCGTCTGGTCGGGCCGGACGTGGATCGAGCCGCGCACCCTGATCCCCAGGGGGTCCAGCAGGACCTCGTCCATGAGGCTCCCGACCACCAGCGCGCTCTCCTTCGTCGTGAGCGACCCGGTGCCGAGCGTGAGGGCCAGTGACGCGCAGCTGCCGTCGACGGGAGCGCCATCGGCGTCCAGGGCCGCCGCCAGCCGGGGCCCGTCAGGGGAGGTGAACCAGAAGTGCTCCCGCACCCGTTCGGCGAGCGCGATGGCCTCGGCCTCGAGCTCGAGGGCGCCATCGACCAGCAGGTCGTCGTAGATCCGGGCTGCCACCCGCAGGGCCTCGACCGCTCCGGTCTGCACCTCGAGGCGAACGACGGTGCCAGCCGCGCCCCCGAGGCCGCGCCAGCGCACCCGGTCGCCCGAGCTGCCGGGTGCGTCGTCCCTGGCGGGAAGCGGTGGGTCGACGAGGAAGCCGGAGTCGAGCCGGCTGCGGATCCACGTGATGGCCAGCTGCAGGGTGGGCAGCAGCTCCCGCACCCGGTGGTCGGCCAGACCCCACAGCCGGGCGTCGCCCAGCAGACACACCCACAGGGCGGTGACCTCGGCGACATCGCGGCCGGGGGCGTGCCCTGGCCCGTCCGCCTCCGCCGGGTGCACCTGCCGACGAGCCAGCGCCCTGAGGGTCCCGAGGGCCAGGTCGACCCCGAACGGCACCGTCAGACGCGCCGCCCACAGGGCCTCGCGCGCGTCGAGGGTCTGCACCCAGGGTGCCCCGGAAAGCGCCATGACGTCTCTCGGGTCGAGGGGGTCACGCACCAGCAGGTGACGCAGGTCGTCGAGGGCGTGCCCGACGGCCGTGACGAGCCGGTGGTCGTCGGCGGCGATGCCGACCGCCTCCCAGTCCACGCCCGACGGCCCCGGGTCGCCGACGAAGTCCGGCTCGTCCCGCTGCTGCGCGGTGACGGTGACGGTGACGACGAGCGTGGTGGGCTCACCCGGCCGCACGACGACGTCGCTCTCCAGGAGCGCCACCCCGTCGTGTCCGGAGAGCGCGAGGGGTGCGGGCCGCTGAGAGACCTGCACCTGATGGCGGTCGTCGTCGAGCACGACGACGTGGTCCTTCCCGGTCACGACGGCGCCACCGGTGTCGGCCCGCGTGCCGCGCCCCTCGACGAGCGCAGCCCGCACCGCCTCGACTCCCAGCCCGTCGCCCCCCACGACGACCCGCACCCAGGTGGCAACCGGGTGCTCCGCACCCGAGGTCAGCGTGATGTGGTCGGTCAGGAGGGCATCGGGCGCCGTGTCCGGTCCGACTCCGAGGGTCCGTCGCCGCTCCACCTCGAGCACCGGTGATCCTTCTCCCCCCGTGGCCGACAGGACGTACCGGGCCTGCGAACCCACCATCTCGCTGCCCACCACGACCAGCGCCCCGGTGCCCACCCTGAGCTCGAGACGGTCGAGCAGCCGGCGACCGTCGGCGTACAGTCCGTGGGCCGTGCCGGGGTCGACGTCACCGACGGGCCCCGACACCACGGCCCTGGAGCCGTCGACGAGCGTGCCGACCCAACCCGTCGGCGCCGTGCGCACGGTCGTGGGATCGGGTGCAGCGAAGGTCGGGGACACGACAGGGCCTCCAGAAAGGGGGACGAAGCGGTGGGGTGCGGTGAAGACACGTGCGGGCGATGCCGTCGGCAAGCCCGCGTGACCGACCCGCCCGGGCATCGTCGCCGTACGCGCAGACTATGGCCCTGGCCCCCGCTGGGAGGGCATCGTCCACCTGCGGGGCGCTGGCTCAGTCACCCTTGACGTTGACGATCTGGCGCAGCACGTGCCGCACCTCGACGAGGTCCTTCGCGTCGGCCATCACCTGGTCGATGTCCTTGTAGGCCATGGGGATCTCGTCGATGAAGGCGTCGGTGTCGCGGTACTCGATGCCCACCATCGCCTCCTGCAGCTGCTCACGGGTGAAGGTCGCCCGCGCCCTGGTCCGGGAGTACTCCCGGCCCGCCCCATGGGGCGCGGAGTGGAGCGCGACCGGGTTGCCCAGCCCCGAGACGACGTACGACGCCGTGCCCATCGACCCGGGGATGAGGCCGGGCCGTCCGGCCTCGGCGTTGATCGCCCCCTTGCGCGAGACCCACACCTGCTTGCCGAAGTGCTTCTCCGACTCGGTGTAGTTGTGGTGGCAGTTGATCTCGTCGGTGCGCTCGACGTCGGCGCCCACCCACTCGGCGACGCACGCGACGACCCGGTCCATCATCTCGGCGCGGTTGGCGCGGGCGTAGTCCTGCGCCCACCGCATCTGGCGGATGTAGGCCCAGAACTCTTCCGTGCCCTCGACGAGATAGGCAAGGTCCTTGTCGGGCAGCGGGATCCACCACTTGGCGCACAGGTCACGCGCGACGGCGATGTGCTTCTGCGCGATCCGGTTGCCGACGCCCCGCGAGCCCGAGTGCAGGAAGAGCCAGACCCTGCGCTCCTCGTCGACCGTGACCTCGATGAAGTGGTTGCCGGAGCCGAGGGTGCCCAGCTGCAGCTCCCAGCGACCGGCGTACGAACCGGGGTCGAAGCCCGCCTCCTGCGCGGCCACCGTCAGCGTCTCGAGCCGGGACCGCGTGTGCTCGCGGGTCACGGCCTGGTTGGCCACACCTGCGCTGAGGGGCACCGCCCGCTCGATCGCCTCCCGCACGGGGCGCCGGTCGCGCGGCAGCTCGTCCTCGTGCCACTGGGTGCGCACCGCCACCATGCCGCAGCCAATGTCGACGCCGACGGCCGCCGGCATGACCGCCCCCAGGGTCGGGATGACCGACCCGACCGTCGCACCGAGCCCGAGGTGGGCATCGGGCATGAGGGCGACATGCGGGTGGATGAACGGCATCTGCGACGTGCGCACCGCCTGCTCACGGGTCTGCGGCTCGAGGATCGAGGCCCAGCTGAGCAGCCTCGCGTTGATCTTCTCCATGGTCCTTCCCTGTCCGGAGGAGGTGAGGTCGTGCGCCCGGTAGGCCAGCGAAACCTAGACTCCGCGCCCGAGGCGGCGCCACCCCTTTAGGCTCCCCCTATGCCGTCGCCCCCCTTCCACAAGGCGGGTTCGGCGGTCCCTCTGGGGTATTTCCCGTGGGAGGCCGCCGGGCTGCGCTGGCTCGCCGACGCTCCCGGGGGTGCCAGGGTCGTCGAGGTGCTCGAGGTCGACGACGACCACCTCGAGCTCACGCGGCTCGAGACGGTCACCCCGTCGGCAGCCGCTGCAGAGGCGTTCGGTGCCCGGCTGGCCGCCACGCACCTGGCCGGGGCACCGGCCCACGGGAGCCCCCCGGACGGCTGGCCCGGTGACGGGTGGCTCGGCCCCCTCGCCGAGCCCCACCCCCTCCTGCTGCGCCCGGTCGCCACGTGGGGCGAGTTCTTCGCCGACCAGCGCGTGCGGCCCCTGCTCCAGGAGGGGCTGCGCAGGGGCGTGTACGACGCCGCCGACCGCCGGCTCTTCGACGCGCTCGCCGACAAGGCGGCAGCCGGTGACTTCGACACCGGCGACGCACCCTCGCGGCTGCACGGCGACCTGTGGTCAGGGAACGCGATGTGGACCCCGGACGGCGTGGTGCTCATCGACCCCGCCGCCCACGGCGGCCACCGGGAAGCCGACCTGGGCATGTTCACCCTCTTCGGAGCCCCCCACCTCGAGCGGATCCTCGCCGCCTACGACGAAGCCGCCCCCCTGGCCGACGGCTGGCGCGAACGCCTGCACCTGCACCAGGTACACCCCCTCATGCTGCACGCCTGCCTCTTCGGAGGGTCGTACGTCGAGCAGAGCCGGGAGGCCGCGCGAGCCTGGGTATGACGTTCCACCCCACAACCTCCCGGGGCCAGCGGGGTAGAACGCCCGACCTGGACGGTGGCCGTCGTCGCCTCGCCGAAAGTCGATGGCATAGTTGCCCCGTGAGCAGCTGGCCGGTCGTCGACGGCGTCCTCGAGCTGGGTGACACCGAGGTGGAGCGCGGCGGCGTCATCCACGGCGCTCGTCTCGCCTGGCAGGCCCACGGCACCCTCAACGCGGCCAAGGACAACGTGGTCGTCTACCCGTGCAGCTACGGAGCCACGCACGACGACCTCGCCGAGCTCGTCGGTCCCGACCTGGTCCTGGACCCCGAGAAGTGGTTCATCGTCATCCCCGACATGTTCTCCAACGGCCTGTCCTCCAGCGCCTCTGACACCCCGGGCTTCCCCGCGGTCGTCACCGCGGGCGACAACGTGCGGGCCCAGCGGCGGCTGCTCGACGAGCAGTGGGGCATCAACCGGGTCGTCGCGACCTACGGCTTCTCCATGGGGGCCATCCAGGCCTACCACTGGGCTTCGCTGTTTCCTGACGTCGTCGAGCGCGCCGTCATCGTCTGCGGGAGCGCACGGACCGCGCCCCACAACAAGGTCTTCCTCTCCGGTCTGCTGCGGATCCTCGAGGCCGCGCCCGAGCACCTCGGCGGCGGACGGTTCTCGGCCGAGCCAACGGACGCCTTGCGCGCCTTCAGCCACGTCTACGCCGGGTGGGGGCTGAGCCAGGACTTCTACCGCGAGGAGCTCTTCCGGACGGTGCTCGGGGCGCCCGATCTCGAGACCTATCTCCGTACCGAGTGGGAGACCGGGTTCGCCACTAGCAGGGCAGCGAACCTCTACGCCCAGGCGATGACGTGGTCCGACGCCGACATCAGCGGCGGTGGCGACCTGCCAGCGGCCCTCGCGGCGATCTCGGCCCGCGTGCTCCTGCTGCCCAGCGAGACCGACCTCTACTTCCGTGTGGCGGACAACGCTGCCGAGCTCGAGCACCTGGCGTCTGCGGAGCTCCTGCCGATCCCGAGCATCTGGGGCCACGCCGCGGGCAGCCCGGCAGGGCTGCCCTCCGAGCTGGCCTTCGTCCGGACGGCTGTACGGCGCTGGCTCGAGACCTGACCGAGCAGGCCACCGGAGCTACCCGGCCGCTGAGGTGACCTTCTCGGCGAGGACCTCCGCCGGCAGGATCTCGGGTGCGACCGCGAGGAGCGCGTCGGCGTTCTCCATCAGGACCGCCGCGATCGGCCCGGCCAGGTGGGCCTGACGCTCGACGTCGCTCGGGAAGGCGTCGACGATCCAGAACGTCGAGCTGTCCGTGCGCAGGGCGAACCAGACGGCGGTGCCCGGCTCGGCGTTGGCGAGCTCGAGAGCACCGGTGAGGAAGTCCGCCACCGTCTCCTCCACTCCCGGCTTGGCGACGAGCTTGACGACCAGGGCAACGGTGTTCATGGCGCTCCTTCGTAGAACCAGTGCCCGAACCCTACCCACGGACGGCGCCCAGCCGCAGCCCCACCGTGCCCCTGTGGCAGTCGCGGACGGGGTGGCGACGCGGCGACGTCATGGGGGACCGATGCCGAGGGGTATCGACGCAGGTCCGGGCTCTACCGCTGCACCCGTACCACTGCGGGGCTGAGCAGCGTGGGCACCGTTGGTGACACACTGGGGGCAGACCCGCACGTTGCCTGGGTCCGGCAGGAGGACAGGTGGATCCCGACACGGTGCGCTCCGTAGCCGACGGCGCCGCGCACGACGCCGGTGGCATCGACCCGGCCCTGCTCGGGGCCTTCCTCACCATCGTCGTCGACGCTGCGTCGTCGGGACGACGTCTACGCCAGGCAGAGCTCAGGGCCTGTGGTCACCATGGCTCGGTCGCTGCTCAGGCCGGGGTGCCGCTGCGCGCGCTCATCGACCTCTACCTCTCCGCGTGCTGGAGGCTGTGGGAGCGCCTGGACGTCGTGGCCGACGGGGACGCCGCGCAGGTGCGTGCTGCCGGGCTGGCCGTGCTGCGGGCGGCCGACGACTCCGTGGCGGCGCTCGCGGAGGGTTTCCAGCTCGCCCGCAACGACCTCTCCCGCCAGCAGGAGTCGAGCCGCCGCGAGCTGTTCGACACCCTCCTGGCCGGCGGACCGGACGCCGCCGCCGTGACCGGACGCGCGGCCGATCTGGGTCTCGACCTCACCAGCCCGCACGCCGTGCTGGTGGCGCGTCACGACCGGAGCTTCGACGACCCGTCCACCACGTCGGTGCCGCGGCGGTTGGAGCGCGCGCTGGCCGGACGTCACGGCGACGCAAATCCCCTGGTAGCAGTGAAGAACGGGATGCTGGTCTGCATCTTCGCCGCCCCGGACACCTCGAGTGTGGAGCTGGTGGGCCAGCGGCTGGCCACGGTGCTGACCAAGGCTGTGCCCGGGACGTCGGGGCGGAGCTGGCAGGCAGCGGTAGGTCGCACGCTGGCCGGTGCCATGTCTGTGCGGGTGTCCTACGAGCAGGCGTGCAGTGCGCTCGACCTCGCGCAGCGGCTGCGGCTGGACACCCCGGTCATCGACGCCTCGGCGCTCGTGATCTACCAGGTGCTGCTTCGCGACCGGGCAGCCGTGGACGAGCTCGTCACCACCGTGCTGGGGCCACTGGCCACGGCTCGCGGTGGGGCGGGCCCGCTGCTGGAGACCCTGGACGCCTACTACGCCACCGGCGGGGTCTCCACCGCGACCGCGGAGCGGCTGCACCTGTCGGTGCGCGCCGTGACCTACCGGCTGCAGCGGGTGCGCGAGCTGTTGGGCACCAACCCCACCGACCCCGCCCAGCGCTTCACCCTGCAGGCCGCCGTGCTCGCCGCTCGGCTGCTGCGCTGGCCGGAGGTGCCGCTCGAGAAGGAGTGACCTGCCGTTGCCGACGGTCGGCAACGCTGGCCGGAGTACTCGTCCGGTGGTCGACCCGTCGTCGAGCTGCTTCATCCCTGACGCTTGGAAGGAGCGCATCACTGTCGCGCCGACCCTGCTGAGAAGGAGACATCGTGTACGACGTACCGAGCTGGTTGTGGATCGGCTTCGCGGTCACCGTGGTGGTGGCGCTGGCCATCGACCTCATGGCCCACCGCGACGACCACGTCATCGGCTTCAAGGAAGCGGCTCGCTGGAGCGTCGGCTGGGTCGGACTGGCGGTCGCCTTCGGCGTCGTCGTCTGGGCCGTCGTCGAGCCGGCGATGGTCACCGACGCCGCCGGGGCCATGGTGCCCGCGACGACCGAGAGCGCCGGCGTGCAGTACTTCACCGCGTGGCTGCTCGAGAAGAGCCTGTCGGTGGACAACCTCTTCGTCTTCGCGCTGATCTTCGCCTACTTCAAGGTGCCCGGTAAGTACCAGCACCGCGTGCTGTTCTTCGGGGTGATCGGCGCCCTCGTCTTCCGCGCGGTCTTCCTGGCGCTGGGCGTCCAGATCGTCGAGCGCTTCTCGCCGGTGCTGTTCCTCTTCGCTGCGGTGCTGCTCTACAGCGCGTGGAAGCTCGTCAAGGACGACGACGACGACTACGACCCGTCGACCTCGTTCGCGCTGAAGGCGATGCGCAAGGTCATCCCGATGAAGGACGAGTACCACGGCACCAGGTTCTTCATCAAGGAGGCTGGCAAGCGCTACGGCACCCCCCTGCTCGCCGTCGTCGTCGCCATCGAGGCTGCCGACCTGGTCTTCGCCGTCGACAGCGTGCCCGCCGTACTGGCCGTCAGCTCCGACTCGTTCATCGTCTACACGTCGAACGCCTTCGCGATCCTGGGCCTGCGCGCCCTCTACTTCCTGCTGGCCGGGCTGCTCGACCGGTTCCACTACCTCGGCAAGGGCCTCGCGGCCATCCTCGCCTTCATCGGGGTCAAGCTGATCCTGCAGGCCAGCCACGAGAACTTCTCGACCTCGATCCCCGAGATCCCCTCACTGGCGAGCCTCGCCGTCATCGTCGTGGTGCTGGCCGCCTCGATCCTCCTGAGCCTGGCCAGGCCCCGTCCGGTCGAGGAGCAGACCACCGCCGACCCGGCCGCTGACACCGACGCCAGCGACCGCAACGACCGCCCCGAGGACGCCGAGACGTTCGGCGGCTCGGACGCTCGCACCGGCAGCTCGTGGGAGAAGGATCTCCGTTAGACGAGCACGGGCCGGCTCAGGTCACCTCAGAGGGGGGCCCGAGCTGGTCGCGGCGGCGGCTGAGGTAGGCGATCTCGGCGCCGTTCGTGGCCAGCGCGATGGCCCTCCCGTAGGCGGCACGGGCCTCCGCCCGGCGGCCGAGCCGCCTCAGCAGGTCGGCGCGGGTGGCGTGGAAGGCGTGGTAGCCGTCGAGATCCAGCGGGTCGACCAGCGCCAGGGCCACCTGAGGTCCGTCGAGCTCGGCGACGGCGACGGCCCGGTTGAGGGCGACGACGGGTGACCGGTCGACGGCAGCGAGCTGGTCGTAGAGGGCAACGACCTGCGACCAGTCGGTGTCGTGGGCATCCCGGGCCGAGGTGTGCACGGCGTTGATGGCCGCGAGGATCTGGAAGCGGCCGGGGCGCGCCTCGCCGGCGGAGACGGCGGTCAGCCGTTCACGCACCAGGGCGTGCCCCTCGGTGACCAGCGCGGGGTCCCAGGCGCCACGGTCCTGCTCGCCGAGGGTCACCAGCTCACCGGACGCCGAGACCCGGGCGGGCCGGCGGGCCTCGGTGAGCAGCATCAGAGCCAGGAGGCCCGTCACCTCGCCCTGCCCGGGCATCAGGGCCCGCAGCAGCCGGGTCAGCCGGATGGCCTCGAGCGTGAGATCGCTTCGTACGGAGTCCTGCTCGGGGTCCGAGGTGAGGTAGCCCTCGTTGAAGACGAGGAAGAGGACGGCCAGGACGCCGGAGACGCGGGTGGGGAGGTCGTCGGAGGAGGGGACTCGGTAGGGGATGCCCGCTGCCTTGATCTTGGCCTTCGCGCGGGTGATGCGCTGGCCGACCGTGGTCTCCGGCACGAGGAAGGCGTGGGCGATCTCGGGCACGGTCAGCCCGCCGACCATCCGCAGCGTCAGCGCGACCCGGGCCTCGAGCCCGAGGGCCGGGTGACAACAGGTGAAGAGCAGCCGGAGCCGGTCGTCGTCGATCGCGCCCAGCGGGGCCAGAGGTGCCGACGTGTCGTCGTACAGCATCTGGGCCTCCTTCTGCTTGTCGTCGCGGCGGGACTCCCGGCGCAGCCGGTCGATCGCGCGACGGGTCGCGGTCGTGGTGATCCAGCCCCCGGGGTTCGGGGGGAGCCCGTCGACGGGCCAGCGCTCGACCGCCACGGCGAAGGCCTCGGCCGTCATCTCCTCGGCGATGTCGAGGTCGCGGAAGCGGCGGGTGAGGGTGGCGACCACCCGGGCCCACTCCTGCTGGTGGACCCGGGCGATCGTCTCGGTGACGTCGCTCACTCAGCCGGCGAAGGGTCGGACCTCGACCTGCCCGCGGCAGGCGCGCGACGCCTCTGCCGCGAGCGTCAGCACCACGTCGAGGTCAGGCGCCTCGACGACCCAGAAGCCACCGAGGTACTCCTTCGACTCGAGGTAGGGACCGTCGGTGACCACCGGCTCGGCGCGCTGCCCGTCGACGACCGTTGCGGTCGTGGCCGGCTCGAGGCCACCGGCGAAGACCCAGTGGCCCTCCTCGCGCAGTCGCTCGTTGAAGGCGCCGGTGTCGGCATAGGCCTGGGTCATCTCCTCCTCGGAGGGGTAGTTGCCGTGCTCGGTCCGCTCGGCCGGTCCGTAGACCGCCATCAGGTACTGCGGCATCTGCTGCTCCCATCGGTGTCGGTAGCCCGGGTCGAGCCACCTCTCACCCCTACCACGAACGCCCGTGGCCAGATCCGACAGGATCGGTCAGTCCTCGGGAAGAGCGGCGAAGGCCTGCTTCGTGTCGTTGTACCAGCCCATGGACTTCCTGGGGTGGCGCCAGCGGCTCTTCATGGCGTCCCGGGCCGCTTGATGGGTGCCGTCGCCGACCTCCTCCTCCTGCTTGAGGTGACGGTCCTGGGCCTTGATGACGTCGTCGGCGCTCTCCGCGCGGTGCACGACGTCGCAGGCCCCTCCGAGGTCGCGGCAGGTCATGGTCTTCATGGTCGTCTCCTTCTGGTGGGTGTGCTGATACTGGTTTGACGAGTGGGGAGCCCGGGGTGTGACCGGGTCAGGGGCGCGGCTGACCGCCGTCGCGGCGGACGACCTGCGAGAGCACGTCGGGTGCGGCGCGGAAGGTGATGCCCTGCACGAGACCCTCGCTGACGGTGAAGTCGAACACGACCCGTGCGGCGCCGAGGTGGAACCAGGCGCTCCCCGGGCGGTCACCGACGAAGACCGGCAGTGCCGACTGGGCGCTGCCGTTGAAGAAGGTCGCCACCTCGTCGCGGCCCTCGATCTGCTGCGGGGTGCCGGCGAGGACGGCGGCGTCGTCAGCGGTCACGGCGGCGTCGGGCGCGAGCAGTCGCAGCAGGCGCTCGAAGTCGCCGTTCCTGGCGGCGGCCATGAACGCGTCGACCACCTCCCAGTCGGCCAGGCGGTCGTCATGATGGGGCTGGGCGACCTTGGCCCGGGCCCGCGAGGCGAGCTTGCGCGCGGCTGCCGGCGTCGTGTCGAGGACCGACGCGATCGTCTCGAACTCGAAACCGAAGCTGTCGTGCATCACGAAGGCGACCCGCTCACGCGGGGAGAGCCGGTCAAGCACCACCTGCAGCGCCAGACCGACCGTGTCGGCGAGCGCGACGTCGTCGGCCGGGTCGTTGCCGCTCCCGGTGGGCTCCACGACCTCCACGGGGACGGGAGTGCGTGATCGCAGCCGGTCGAGACACAGCCGGGTGGTCACCGTCGTCAGCCACGCTGGCAGGCTGTCGATCTCGACGTCCGTGCGGTGGAGCCGCAGCCACGCCTGCTGGACGATGTCCTCCGCCTCGGCGTGGTCGCCGAGCACCCGGCTCGCGAGCCCCACCAGCCGCGGCCGCTCGATCTCGAACCTGTCCGTCGCTTCCACTGCGTCCACCCTCCCACTGTCGCCCGTCGCTACCCTGACGCACGAGCCGGACCGAGTGTGACCACCGGTCGTCGCACCTGCCGCACGCGGCGTGTCGCGTCGGCCCCGTACGCCCGTCGCGGGTGGCCCCGCCCGACCCGCCGGTGGCTCGTCAGGACGAACGGGTCGAGCCGGCTCAGACGAGGCTGAGCGTCACGGTCCCGGTCGACACGTCGGCGCCGTCGCAGCGCACGGTGACCTCGGCGCCCGGCTCGGCGCTGCCCCGGGCCTGCCCGACGATGGCGGGGTCGCTCAGCTGCACGACGACAGCGTCCTTGCGGCCGCGGTCGACGACGACTGCGGGGAAGGTCTCCCCCACGTGAGCGGTCATGACCGCAGCCTCCACCGCGTCGGTGCTCGCCCGCTCGACCGCGGACGCCTTGTGCCCACCGGAGCGCATGAGGTCGGGCAGCGCCGGGAGCGCCTCCCGGGCCCAGCCGGGCACTTCGCCACCCCGGGCGAGGGCTTCGCACACGACCAGCCCGAAGCGGTCGACGAGGCGACGCAACGGCGCGGTCACGTGGGCGTACGGGGCCGCCACCGCGGCGTGCGTGCTCGGGCTGGGTGGAGCTCCGTCGAAGGGGGTGTAACCCGCTCCCCGGAAGAGCGCCGTCGCCTCGTGCACCAGGGCCAGGTGCTTGGGGTTCGCGCGGTCGAGGCGACGCAGGAACTCGCCGTACGCCTCGCCCTGTGGCCACTCGACCCCGAGGGCGAGCGCCTGCCGGCGGAACCGCGCGACCGCACCCGGCTCGGGGTCGGGCATCGTGCGCAGCAGCCCGATGCCGCCGTCGAGCATGATGCGGGCCGCCGCCATGCCCGTCATGAGCGAGAGCTGCGCGTTCCAGTCCTCGGCAGGCACCGGCGGGCGGAAGGACAGCACGAAGGCGCCGTCGGCGTCCTGGCTGACCTCCTGCTCGGGCAGCGGCAGGCTCGCGCCGCCGCGGCGGCGCTCGAGCTCGATGCGCCCCTCCCCCACCTCACGCAGCAGCAGCAGACGCTGGTCGTCGGTGCCGGCGTCGACCGCCTCCTGCACCGAGCGGTAGTCGAAGCGGTCGGTGCTGCGTACGGCGGCGCGGTAGAGGTCCGTGCGGGTGACCTCACCGGCCGCGTCGAGGAGCAGGTCCCAGACGAAGGCCGGGCGCACCACCCCCTCGAGCAGGCTGGCCGCCCCCTCGCTCAGCTGCGGCGGGTGCAGGGGCGCTCGTTCGTCCGGTGCGTAGACGGTCACGGCGCGGCTGCGCGCCTCGACGTCGATCGCACCGCCGGGGGTCACGAAGGCGGGCACGTCGGCGATGGCGTAGCGCACCCGGAAGCCGTCGCCCGAGCGCTCGATGTGGAGCGCCTGGTCGAGGTCCATCGAGCCCACCGGGTCGATGGTGCAGAAGGGCACCGCCGTCTCGTCGCGATCGGGCAGCACCGCCGACGCCGCAGCCCGCTCGGCCTCGGCGAGCACGGCGGGCGGGAACGCGCTCGGCACCCCCTGCTCCTCGCGGATCGCCCTGAACCGTGCGACGAGCGCTGCTTCGTCAGGCAGGGTCGTCGTGGTCGGCACGGGGGTGGACGTGCGATACCGCAGGACGCGCGAGGCCATGCCAGCACTCTAGGGGGGCGCGGGGCACGGGCTCGCGGGGAGCGTCTCCATACGGGGTCAGCGAACGGGACCACCCCAGCGGGCACCGATCCACGGCGACTAGGGTTTTGGCTCGTGCTCGTCCTGTTGCCGCCCTCCGAGGGCAAGACCCCGGCACGCCGAGGCAAGCCGCTCGACCTCGGTGGCCTCACCTTCCCCGAGCTCACCGAGACGCGGCGCTCGGTGCTCGAGGCCGTGGCGCGGGTCAGCGCCCGCCCCGACGCCCTCACCGCGCTCGGCGTGCCACCGACCCTCACCGCCGAGGTCGCGCGCAACACCCGGCTCGAGACCGCTGCCACCGCTGCGGCCGGCAAGACCTACAGCGGTGTGCTGTATGAAGCTCTCGACCTCCCCACCCTCGACAACGCCGCCCGCCGCCGCGCGAACCGCTGGCTCGTCGTCGTCTCCGCCCTCTTCGGTGCGGTGCGCCTCGGCGACCGCATCCCGGCCTACCGGCTGTCGATGGCGGTCAACGTGCCGCCGCTCGGACCGCTCGCATCGGTGTGGCGCGAACCGCTGGCCCGCGTGCTGCCGGGGGCCGCCGGACACGGCGTCATCGTCGACTGCCGCAGCTCCACCTACGCCGCGGCGTGGGTCCCGCAGGGCCCCCTCGCGCGCCGCTGGGTGCACGTGCGGGTGCCCGGCGCCACCCACCTGGCCAAGCACACCCGGGGACTGGTGGCCCGTCACCTCGTCGAGGTCGGGCTCGACGTGCGCACCCCTCGCGGGCTGGCTGACGTCGTCGCCCGGGGCTTCGACGTGCACCTGGCCGAGCCGATGAGACCCGGCCAGCCCTGGGTGCTCGACGCCGTGGCCCGGGGCTAGAGGGTGTCGTCGGCCGAGCTGGCCGATCTCGCGGGGCGGGTGCTGCCCGTCCTCGGGTTCCTCGTCGCCATCACCGTCGTCGCCGAGGCCTCCGACCTCGCCGGGGTCTTCGACGTCGCGGCCCACTGGGCGGCCCGCGCCGGACGGCAACGCGTCTGGGCCCTGTGGCTGCTCGTGGTCGCCCTGGCCTGCGTGTGCACGGTCGTGCTGAGCCTCGACACCACCGCCGTGCTGCTCACCCCCGTGGCAGTCACGGTGGCCCGACAGGTCGGCCTGCCCCCGCTGCCCTTCGCGATGACCACGCTGTGGCTGGCCAACACGGCCTCCCTGCTGCTGCCGGTCTCCAACCTCACCAACCTGCTCGCCCTGCACCGTCTCGACGCCCTCGGCGTCGGGCAGGTCGGCTACCTGCGGCTGGCCTGGGCCCCCGCCCTGGCGGCGATCGTCGCCACTGTGCTGCTGCTCGCCGTCCGACACCGCCGGGCCCTCAGGGGCACCTACGCGGCCCCCGAGGCTCCGGAGCCCCACGACCGGGTCCTGCTCGTCGTCGCCGGCGCCTGCTGCCTCGCCCTCGGGCCGGCGTTCGTGGCCGGGCTCACGCCGTGGATCCCCTCGAGCCTCGCGGCGGTGGTCCTCGTGGTCACCCTGCTGGCGCGTGACCGCTCGATGCTGCATCGCGTCTCCGTACCCTGGGCGATGGTCATCGGTGTGAGCGTGCTCTTCGTCGTCGTGCAGCTCGCCCTCGACCACGGGCTGAAGGACCTGCTGGCCTCGCTCGTCGGGACCGGAGGGGGTGCCGGGGCGCTCTTCCGGGTCGGTGCGGTCGGCGGGCTGGCGGCCAACGTCGTCAACAACCTGCCGGCCTACCTCGCGCTCGAGTCGGTCGCCTCGGATGCGGCGCCCCGCCTCTTCGCCCTGCTCGTCGGCGTCAACGTCGGTCCCCTCGTCACCGTCTGGGCGTCGTTGGCCACCCTGCTGTGGCGCCAGCGGTGCCGGGCCGCGGGCCTCGAGGTGAGCACGTCGTACCTCGCCCGCGAGGGGCTGCTCTGCGCCGTGGTGGCGGTGACCGCCGCCGTCGCCGCCCTGATCCTGGCCACCTGACCCCCTACAGCCTCACCCCACACAGACGGCTTGTTGCTCCCAAGGTGCCCTTTCACCCCCCGCTGAGGGCGATGAAGGGCACATCGGAGGCAACAAGACGACGTGCGAGGTGGGGGGGCGACAGGGACGAACCGCACGCATGGAGACTCGCCGCGTCAGGCCTGCTCGAGGGCGGCGGTCACGTCGTCGACCAGGTCGCGCACGTCCTCCAGCCCCACTGAGATCCGGATGGTGCCGTCGGTGATGCCGACAGCGGCCCGCCCCTCGGGGCCGAGTCGCCGGTGCGTGGTCGTCGCGGGGTGGGTGGCCAACGACTTGGAGTCACCGAGGTTGTTGGAGATGTCGATGACCTGCAGGGCGTTGAGGAAGCGGAACGCCTCGTCCTTGCCGCCGTCGAGGAAGAACGTGACCACGGTGCCGCCACCGCCCATCTGGGCCTTGGCCAGCTCGTGCTGCGGGTGCGAGGGCAGGAAGGGGTAGAGCACCGAGGTGACCTTCGGGTGGGCCTCGAGGGCGGTGGCGAAGGTCAGCGCGTTGGACGCCTGGCGCTCCACCCGCAGGCTCATCGTCTCGAGCCCCTTGACCAGGGTCCAGGCGTTGAAGGGCGACAGCGACGGACCGGTGTGACGCATGAGGTTCTTCACCGGTCCCTCGACGAAGTCCTTCGGCCCCAGCACCGCGCCGCCGAGGACCCGCCCCTGGCCGTCGATGTGCTTCGTGGCGGAGTAGACGACGATGTCGGCCCCGTGCTCGAGGGGCTTGCTGAAGACCGGCGTGCCGAAGACGTTGTCGACGACCACCTGGGCGCCAGCGGCGTGGGCCAGCCGGCTCACGGCGGCGAGGTCGACGAGCTCCTGCATCGGGTTGCTCGGCGTCTCGAAGAAGACGGCGGTGGTGGGCACACTGAGAGCCTCGCGCCACTGCTCGAGGTCGGCGCCGTCGACGAAGACCGACTCGACGCCCCACCGCGGCAGGATCTCGTCGAGGATGACGAAGCACGACCCGAAGAGCGAGCGTGAGCTCACGACCCGGTCGCCCTGGCCCAGCAGGGCCGCGAGCGCGACGAAGACCGCCGACATGCCCGACGCCGTCGCGAAGCAGGCCTCGGCGCCCTCGAGCAGCCGCAGCCGCTCCTCGAACATCGACACGGTGGGGTTGCCGTAGCGGCTGTAGACGAAGCGGTCGAGGTCTTCCTTGAAGGCCGACTCGGCCTCCTCCGCGGTGGCGTAGACGAAGCCGCTGGTGAGGAACAGCGCCTCGGAGGTCTCGTCGAAGCCGCTGCGGGTGAGGCCACCCCGTACGGCGAGGGTGTCGGGACGCAGCGCGCGGGAGGCGCCAGCAGCGGCCGTCTCGTGCGCCGCGACCGTCGCGTCTGTCTCTACTGCCGCGCCAGGATCGCCCGGCGCCTCGGTCGCGTGGGTCACGGGGTCACCCCTGCCTCCACGGCAGCCCGGCGACCTTCCAGCCCGCGACGGCGCGGTGCCCCTGCTCGTCGTGCGGGCCCTCGAAGCCGTCGAGCACGTTGAAGGCCGGCCCCAGCCCGTGGGCGGTGGCCTCGTCGGCGGCGGCCACCGAGCGCACCCCGCTGCGGCAGAGGAAGTAGACCGGCGTCCCCTCCTGCACGCCGGCCGCCTGCAGCTGCTCGACGAACCCGGGGTTGCGCGCGCCCTCGGGGTAGGTCGTCCACTCGACGGTCACGACCCGGTGGCCGAGGCCGCTCAGGTCGGGCACCCCCACGAACTGCCACTCGGCCTTCGTGCGCACGTCGACGAGCACCGCACGCTCGTCGGACTGCAGCGCGTCGTAGGCAGCCTGCGGGGTGACGTCACCGGCGTAGCTCATGCTGGCGACCCTAGCGCCGTCGCCGGCCACGCCAGCGGGCGGTCCGTCAGGCGGGAAGACCACTCTCGGCGGTGCGCACGAGGATGCGACCGCACTCCTCGCACCGCACGACCTCGTCGGGCGCGGCCGAGGTGATGCGCTGCAGGTCGCCGCCGTTGAGCTCGAGCCGGCAGCCGCCGCAGCGCCGCTGACGCAGCTCGGCCGCGCCCACCCCACCGCTGTGGCCGCGGACCTTCTCGTAGAGCGCGAGCAGCGCGTCGTCCACCTGGGGCCGGATGGCGTCCCGCTGGCCCGCGACCTCCTCGCGCTCGGTCTCGAGCTGCGCGAGCCCGGCGTCGAGCGCGGACTCGAGCTCGCCGAGGGTGACTCCGAGGTCGGCCCGCGAGGCCTCGAGGGCGGAGGCCCTCGCCCCCAGCTCCTCGGCCTTCTCCATGATGTCGATCTCGGCGTCCTCGAGCTCGGTCTGGCGGCGGGCCAGCGACTCGAGCTCGTGCTGCAGGGCCTGCAGGTCCTTGGCCGAGCCGGTGCCGGAGTCGAGACGCGACTGGTTGCGGGCGGCGCGGTCACGCACGAGCTGCACGTCGGCCTCGGCCTTGTCGACATCGCGCTGCACGTCGCTGGCGGCGACGCGGGCGTTGGCGAGGTCGGTGTCGAGGAGTCGGGCCTTCTCCTTCAGCATGGCGAGGTCCTTCAGCTGCGGCAGGGTCGCCTTGGCGTGGGCGATCTGGTCGAGGCGGATGTCGACGGCCTGCAGGTCGAGCAGGCGCTGCTGCTGGGCGGGATCAGCTTTCAGGGGGTACCTCTCAAGGTGTGGTCGCGGCGTTCGCGGCGACGACGAAGGTCCAGGGCTCCGTACGGAGGGTGGAGACGTGGGTCTCCAACCTAGACGACTCTCCGTCACCGGCGGCGAGAGTCGTCCGCAGCTCACGCTCGGCGCTGGCCAGCCAGACCCACTCGCTGGCCCAGTGCCCCGCGTCGACGAGGTAGGGACGGCCCCCGCGGGTCTGCTCGCGCTCCTCGAGCACGGGGTGGTGACGCAGGTCGGCGGTGACGAAGACGTCGGCCCCCGAGGCCCGTACCTGCTCGAAACGGTCGTCGCCCGACCCGCCGACGACGGCGACGCGTCGTACGGTGGCGTCGGGGTCACCGCTGACCCTGAGGCCACCGGCGGTGGGCGGCAGCACGCTCGCCAGGCGCTCGACGAAGTCCCGCAGGCTCACGGGCTCGATGAGGTCGCCGACCCGACCGAGGGCCAGCGGGCGCTCCGGGCTCACTGCGGTCAGTGGCGCGGGGTCGGTGATGCCACAGGCAGAGGCGAGGGCGTCGCACACCCCGGGGGTGGCGAGGTCGGCGCTGGTGTGGGCGCAATAGATCGCGAGGTCGCCGAGCACGGCGCGGGTGACGGTCTCACCCTTCGCTGTCGCGGTGGCGACGGAGTGGATGCCACGCAGCAGCAGGGGGTGGTGGGTCAGCAGCAGGTCGGCGCCGGCGTCGACGGCCTCGCGCACGACGGCGAGGGTGGGGTCGACGGCGAGGTGGACGCGACGTACGGGCTGGTCGAGGTCTCCCGTGACGAGCCCCACCCGGTCCCACGACTCGGCGGTCGCCGGGGGGTAGAGACGCTCGATGGCGACGACCACCTCGCCGAGCGAGAAGCCCTGTGTCGCAGTGCTGCTCACGAACGAGCCTTCCGGGCCCGGGAGGC
>JBBRNQ010000084.1:0-18897 GCA_038230235.1 Actinomycetales bacterium | reverse complement strand
GAGTCGGTGAGGTTGGCTGCTGTTAGAGCATGAGTCGAGCGCACCGACTCTGAGTCAACCCCACCCGAGCCCTAGCCACCCCCAGTCCCACGTCCAGGCCGGGCCTGGCGGGGCGGCCGTATGGAGCACGATCAGGCGAAGACCCAGTGGCCCGAGACCGGGCGCCAGCCCCCGGGGGGGTCCTCACCCATCCGGCCGTCGACCGCCTCCCGCAGCAGGTCGGCGTGACCGGTATGGCGCCCGTACTCCTCCACCGTGTCGAACAGCAGCCTGCGCAAGCTCGCGTGGTGGCCCTCCTCGTCGTGCACCTCGACGAGGCCGTCGAGACCACCGGCGTCGAGGGCGGCGGCGACCCGGGCACGGGCCCGGGCGACCGAGTCGTCGTACAGGGCGTAGAGCTGCTCGGGACTGTCGCCGGTCGCCGACGTCAGGTCCCAGTCGGGCTCGTCGTCCCAGGGGGCCGACTCCCACGGCTCACCGAGCGCCGACCCGTCGAGCTTCGACGTGGAGTGCATCGTCTCGACGAGCGACAGGTGCTTGAGCAGGGCGCCGAGGCTGAGGCTCGAGACGCCGATGCGAAAGGCCAGGCCGTCGGCATCGAGGTCGTCGGCCTTCCAGCGGAACGTCGTGCGCAGCCGCTCGAGGGCCCCGAGCAGGTGCTCGGCCTCGCTGCCGGCGAAGGGCGGTTCCCAGGGGGCGTCGGTCATGGAGCCACCCTAAGGAGGGTTGGGCACCGTATGGAGCCGCACCCCCGGCGGGGTCGACTCAGAGCCGGTGAGGTCGGCTGACGTGAGAGCAGCAGCCGAGTGCAGCGACTCCGAGTCATCCTCGGGGGTGTGGTCGTCTCCCGGGGCAGGATGGGCGGATGGACACTCTCGCCCTCGACGGCCGCACCCTCCACGTCGACCGGGCCACCCGCGCCGAGGCACCACGCGGGTGCTCGTCGAGGGGGTGCGAGTCGCCGCCGAGGAGCGGGGGTCTGGTCTCGGCTCCGCCCTCCTGACCTGGGTCGAAGGGTGGGCGCGAGCCCAGGGCGCCGGGCTCGTCCAGCTCACCTCGAGCAGCGAGCGCACCGCCGCGCGGGCGTTCTACGAGCGGCTGGGGTACGTCGCCTCGCACGTGGGGATGAAGCTCGACATCGTCGTCGGGACGGCGGCCGATGTCGTGCACTACGACCCGGAGACGTTCGACGCACCCGACGACCAGGTGACCTCGCTCTTCGAGGGTCGCTGATCCTGCTTGACACCCACGTGCTGCTCTGGCTCCTCGCCGACGACCCGCACCTCGGACCGGCCGCGCGGTCGACCATCAGCGACGGGACCGAGGTCTTCGTCTCCGCGGTGTCGTTCTGCGAGCTGGTGACCAAGGTGGGACTCGGCAACAACGGATCGGTCGCCACTCCCCGGAGAACCCCGAGGAGTGGCGACCGCCCCCGTCACTCGCCGGCGTCGTCGTCGCTCCGTACCCCCCGCGGGAAGTCGCAGCGGCGGCCGACCGGACCGGTCCCCGCGGTGAGCCGGCGCGTCCCCGCTGCCGTGACCCAGCTGGTGGCGTAGGTCGGCAGGACACCGGACACGACCCGCGGGTCGGGCTGTGCCGTCGTCGGCACGGGGGTCAGGTGGAAGTCGGCCTGCACCCGCTCCGGGGTGACGTCGACGACGACGTAGCCGTGCCCGACGCCGTCGAGGTACTTGATCCACGGGTTGCGTGCGCGCACCCCGGCCGTCGCGCCAGCGACCGCGCCGACGACGGTCTCCGGGGGCGCCCCTGTCAGCGCGCTCGAGAAGCCCTCGTAGAAGCCGTCGCTCGTCACCGACGGACACACGAACTCGACCCCGCCGGCTACGTATGCAGCCCCGCCGTCCCGCACCGACGGCAGCTCCATCGCCCACGACGAGTGGATGTCGCCGGTCAGCACCACCGTGTCACCGGCGCGCGCAGGCAGGGCCGCGAGGTGACCGAGCAGGTCGGTCTGGTCGGCCTGGTAGCCGTCCCACTGGTCGGAGTTGACGATGACGTCGACCCCGCTGATGCCCAGCGAGGCCCCGGGGAAGTGGACCGGCGTGATGACGACCTGGTTGCCCACGAGGTGCCACGAGCGGGCCCCGTCGGCGACGCCCCGCTTGAGCCAGGACAGCTGCTGCGGCTCGGGCAGGTGACGGCTCGGGTCGGCCAGCTGGGCGTCGACCGCGGGGACGCCCTCGGGGATGAAGCCACCCCCGGTCTTCGTGAACGGCGCCACGTCGATCTGCTTGCTGCGGTTCTGCCGGGTCTCGAGCACGGAGAGGTCGGCGAGGTCGCCGTACGTGAAGCGCTTGAAGAAGCGGGTGCCCTGGTGGGGCACCGAGCGCTGGTCGGGCAGGCGGAAGGGCATCCACTCGAGGTAGGCCTCGTACGCCTCGCGTCGACGCTGCAGGAAGCGGCCCTCGACCCCCGGCGTGTGGTTCTCAGCGCCGCGGTCCCAGGCGTTGTTGGCGACCTCGTGGTCGTCGAAGATCGTGATCCATGGGAAGCGGCGGTGGGCGGCCTGCAGGTCGGGGTCGGCCTTGTGCAGCGCGTGTCGCAGGCGGTAGCCGCGCAGGTCGATCGTCTCGGTCGTCGGCTGCGCGTCGCGGACGCCGATGAGGCTGTCGGGGCCGTAGCGGTCGGCGCCGTTGCCGTACTCGTAGATGTAGTCGCCCACGTGCAGCACCATGTCGAGGTCGGTGCGCTGCGCGATGGCGCGGTAGGCCGCGAAGAAGCCGCCCGTGTAGTTGCTGCACGACACGAGGGCCAGGCGCAGGGCGTGGGTGGCGCCGGGCTCGTCGGGCGCGGTCGAGGTGCGCCCGGTCGAGCTGTTCTGCCCCAAGGCGCTGAAGCGGTACCAGTAGCGGGTGTAGGTGTCGAGCCCCGTCACGTCGACCTTGACCGTGTGGTCGCTGGCCGGGCTGGTGCGCACCCGCCCGTGCCGTACGACGTGCTGGAACCAGCGGTCCGTCGCCACCTCCCAGGTGACGCTGAGGGGCCGGCCGAGACCGCTGCCGGGGGTGGCGACCGGCTGACCGGGCGCAGTCGGCGGGGTGGCGCGGGTCCAGATGACGACGGAGTCGGCGGTCGGGTCGCCGCTGGCGACGCCGTAGCCGAAGATGCCGTTGGAGGCGGGGGCGCTGGCCACCGCCTCGTCGAAGGGGCGCAGCGTGCTGGCCGCGACGGCAGCCGCGCCCGCGGCAGCGCCACGCAGGACCGAGCGGCGGGAGAGGGCAGTGGAGGGTGGGGTCACGAGAAGTGATCCTGCTCCGGCACAGGGGTCGGCAGCGTGAACGGCGGGGAGTCACGAGGTGAACATCGACGGCACCGCCGGTGCGGTGCGGGACCGGCCCGTCATCCGCGTGTCGGGGGCATACTCGCAGGGGTGAGCGACCTCCACGACCA
Source organism: Actinomycetales bacterium (assembly GCA_038230235.1). Lineage (GTDB taxonomy): Bacteria > Actinomycetota > Actinomycetes > Actinomycetales > Dermatophilaceae > Lapillicoccus. The sequence goes on along the minus strand of JBBRNQ010000084.1, from coordinate 15,486 downwards.
CGCTGTCCTGACCCTCGAGCAGCTCGTCACCGTGATCGGCGAGCCCTCGGAACGCGCCCGCACCAAGGTGCGTCACCACCTCGACGACGACGACCGCGACTGGCTCGCGACCTCGCCCCTGTGCTTCCTGGCCACCAGCGACGCGCAGGGTCGGTGCGACGTCTCCCCCAAGGGTGACCCGCCCGGCTCGCTCGTGCACGTCGTCGACGACCACACGGTGGCGCTGGCCGAACGCCCCGGCAACCGCCGCGTCGACGGCTACCGCAACCTGCTCGGCAACCCCCACGTCGGGCTCGTCTTCGTGGTGCCCGGCCGCTCGGACACGTTGCGTATCAACGGTTCTGCCGCACTGGTGAGCGATGCGCCGTGGTTCGACCGGCTCGCCGTACAGGGTAGGCGGCCGGTGCTCGGCCTCGTCGTCACCATCGAGGAGGTCTTTGGCCACTGTGCCAAGAGCCTCGTGCGCGCCGGGGTGTGGCACCCCGAGACCTGGGGGTCCAGCGCCCCGCAGGTGCGAGAGCGGGAGGAGACGCAGGTCGCGTCGTACGGCGCCGCGCTCTACTGACCCGAGTGCTGCTGACCCGAGTGGGTCAGCTCTCCCCCGGGTCGTCCGGAGTCTCGTGGGGGCGAGCCTCGAGGGGGCGAGCCTCGTGGTGCCGCCGCCCGTGCGTACGCCGGTCCTCCTTCATCTCCGCCTCGAAGAGGTGGCGGCGTCCGAGGACGAGCTCGTCGCGGGCCCGGGCCTCGGTGTCCTTGAACGCGGCGTAGTAGCCGTCGTCGTAGTCCTCGACGACCTGGAAGGTCCACCGGCCCTCGATGACGTTGCGGCCGACGAGCTGCGTCTCGAGGCGGTCCGCGAGGTCGGGGTGCCCGGCCGAGCGGAACAGGTGGACGGCCTCCCCGAGCGCGAGGTCGGCGGAGCCGGTCATCCGGTGGAACTCGTAGAGGTGCCCGCGCGCCGCCTCGACGGTCTCCAGGGCCTCCGACAGCTTGCCGAGAGCCTCGACCGTGGCGTCTGACACCCCGTCAGGCCGGCGGTGGTCGGGCGAGGGTCCGCTCATGGGTGTGTGAGTGCCCCGGGCGGTCTGAGACCAAACCACCTGAGGGGCGCCCAGGTGCCGGGGGTTAGCCTGCACGCAGGCCCAAACGCGGGCCATCCGGAGTCGAGGAGGACCCATGCGCGTCGGTGTGCCCAAGGAAGTCAAGAACCGCGAGTACCGTGTGGCCCTCACGCCGGTCGGGGCGCACGAGCTCACCGCGCACAACCACGAGGTGCTCGTCGAGCGGGGTGCCGGGCTCGGCTCGCAGATCCCCGACGAGGAGTACGAAGCCGCGGGCGCCAGGATCGTCGACTCCGCCGACGACGTGTGGGGCGAGGCCGACCTCGTTCTCAAGGTCAAGGAGCCCGTGGCGGAGGAGTACCACCGGATGCGCGAGGGCCTGACCCTCTTCACCTACCTGCACCTGGCCGCGGACAAGCCGCTGACGCAGGAGCTGCTGAGGCGCAAGGTCACGGCGATCGCCTACGAGACCGTGCAGCAGTCCTCGGGCGCCCTGCCCCTGCTCTACCCGATGTCGGAGGTCGCCGGCTGCCTCGCCCCGCAGGTCGGCGCCTACTCCCTCATGCGCGGGCAGGGCGGGCGCGGTGTGCTCATGGGTGGGGTCGGCGGGGTCGCCAACGCCAAGGTGGTCATCCTCGGCGCCGGGGTCTCGGGGCAGAACGCCGCCAACATCGCGGTGGGGATGGGCGCCGACGTCACCCTGCTCGACACCGACCTCGACAAGCTGCGGATGTCGTTCTGGCGCTACGGAAACCGCGTGCACGGGCTCGCGTCGTCGCAGCTGGCCATCCGCCAGCAGGTGATGGAGGCCGACCTCGTCATCGGGGCCGTCCTCATCCCCGGCGCCGCCGCGCCCAAGCTGGTCAGCAACGAGCTCGTCTCGCAGATGAAGGAGGGCTCGGTGCTCGTCGACATCGCCGTCGACCAGGGCGGCTGCTTCGAGGACACCCACGCCACCACCCACGACGACCCGACCTACCAGGTGCACGGCTCGACGTTCTACTGCGTCGCCAACATGCCCGGCGCCGTGCCCAACACCTCGACGTACGCCCTGACCAACGCCACCCTGCCGTATGCCGTCACCCTCGCCGACCGCGGCTGGCAGGCCGCCGCCCGCATCAGCCGCCCCCTCTCGCTCGGGCTGAACACCCACGCCGGGCACCTGACCAACGGCCCTGTCGGCGACGCGACCGGGATCTCGGCCGTGCCGATCGAGGACGTGCTGGGCTGACCCGGCTCTCGAACCGAGGTGGACGTCGAGGATCGTGCCTCCTCCCGGAGGGGGTGCGCCAGGACCGCGGACGGGTCGTGGCGCACCCCTTCACCGGTATTCGGCGTCAGGGGGCCTTGGTGACCGTGAGGGTACGGCTGACCGTGGCATCCGTGCACCCCAGGAGCCCGCACGCGAACACCGTCGACGAGCTCGTGGCCCGACCGGCGGCGAAGTAGCCGTTGTCGCTCGTCGCCACCGCGAGCCACGGGTGCACCTTCCCGTCGCAGGTCGGGCCGGGGATGAAGAAGAAGCCGTTGATCTTCAGCCGGCCCGCGCGCTGGGTGGCCTGCCCCTGGATACCGCTGTTGAAGGAGTCCGCGTTGGCGCACGAGTAGGTGCCGTGCATCCTCAGGCTGCCGTTCTTCGTGGCGACGGCGTCCTTGGCCACGGTCAGGGTCGCCGTCGGGGCAGGAGGAGCCTCCGTGAAGGTCGCCTTCAGCTGGCCACCTGCCACGCCGACGGTGTCGGAGAAGGCCATGACGTAGTAGACGGTCCCGGCCGCACCGGTGGCGGCTGCCAGCTGAGGCCCGCAGGCGACGAGTGAGCCTCCGGCGGTCGGGTTGCCGGCCACGATCATGACGCCGCTCGGGTAGGTCGATGCGGAGGTGTCGACGAGCAGCCCCTTTCCGGTCCGGTCGACGTACGTGAACCAAACGCTGGCGTTGGTCGCCGGCGCCCCGCAGCCGGCGTTGAGCCCGCTGTCCACGGCGTCCGTCGTGGCCGAGGTGGTGTCCTCCGTGATCGTCTTCGGCGTGGACGCGATGGCGCGAGCCCCGGAGACGGTGTCGTTGTTCGGAGGGGCGGCGACGGCGGCGAGCGCCGTGCCGGGAACGAGCAGGGCGGCGATGGCCGCTGCGACGAGAACGTGCCTGAGTCTCATGTCTACCCTTGTCGTCAGGATGCTCGTCGTTGAGCACCTCAGCGCACTGCCTACCGCTGCGAGGACCTCCAGGTCGACAGAACCGGCAGATGCAGACCAAGTCTTTACCCTTTGTGGTGCCTGGCACTATCGCTCCGGTCCTGCGGTGAAGATCGGGGGGAGGGTCGAGATCACCGGTCGCCGATGACGCCTACACGGTGAAGCGGAAGGTGGCGAGCTGGGTCTCGAGACCGGACGCGAGACGGGCGAGCTCCTCGACAGCCTGGTGGGACTGGGCCACCGCCTGCGTGGTCGACCCCGCCGCCAGCGCCACCCCGGTGATGTTCAGCGCGATCTCGCCCGTGCCCGAGGCCGCCTCCGACACCGACCGGCTCATCTCCCCCGTCGTCGCCGTCTGCTCCTCGACCGCCGACGCGATCGTGGTCTGGTAGTCGTCGATCGTGCCGATCACCGACGAGATCGACCCGATCGCTGCCACCGCCTCCGTCGTCATCGCCTGGATGCTCGTGACCCGCGACGCGATGTCCTCCGTCGCCCGCGCCGTCTCCCGCGCCAGCTCCTTGACCTCACCCGCGACCACCGCGAACCCCTTGCCCGCATCGCCGGCACGAGCCGCCTCGATCGTCGCGTTCAACGCCAACAGGTTGGTCTGCTCCGCGATCGTCGTGATCAGCTTGACCACACTGCTGATCTCCGCCGACGCCGCACCCAACGCCGTGACCGTCGCGGTCGTCGTCGCCGCCTCCGCGACGGCCCGTTGCGCCACCGCCGCCGCCTCCGACGCGTTCGCCGCGATCTCCTGGATCGAGGCCCCCATCTGCTCGGCCCCCGCCGCGACCGTCGCCACGCTGCGCGAGACCTGCTCGGCCGCCGACGACACCACCCCCGACTGGGCACTGGTCTCCTCCGCCGCCGACGCGATCTCACCCGACGACGCCGACAGCTGCACCGACGCCGCCGCCACCGCCGATGCCGACTCCGACACCTGCGACATCAACGTCCGCAGCGACCCCTGCGCCTGTGACAGCGAACTCGCCATCTGACCCAGCTCGTCCCTGCTCGTCACCCCCGACTCCACCGTCAGGTCACCACCCGCCAACGCCGTCAGACTGCGCTGGACGCGCACGACCGTCGAGCGAAGGCTGCGCACCACCGCCACCGCCAGACCGAGCCCCAGCACCAGACCCGCGATGATCGCGGAGACGATCAGGTTGCGCGCGAGCTCGGCGTCAGCCTGGGCCTGCGCGGACCGATCGGCGGCCTCTGTGGCTTCAGCATCACCTTCCTTCCTGAAGTCGGCCAGGAAGGTGACGGCGAGCGGGTTGAGCTCGGCCTTGATCTGCGCCAGCGCCTGGGCGTTCTGACCCGCATCGATCAGAGGCAAGATCTCTGTGGTCGCCGTCTGGTGGTAAGTGCCGACGGCAACGACCGCCGCGTCAAAGGACGCGAGGTTCGCGGCGTAAGGGCGGATCATCGGCACGGTCGCCGTGATGTCGGAGATCTTGTCGGCGATCTTCTTGACAAGGACGACCCGGTCACCAGTGGAGGCGTTGTCGTATTTCAGCACTGCTGCCCGGATCTCGCCCGCATCGGACTCCACGGCTGCGAGCTTCGACAGCGGAACGATGTTGTCGTCATAGAGCAGTCGCTCCACCGCGGTCTGCTTCGACAGCTGGACCAGGGAGACTCCCCCCACGACGGACGCCGAGATGGCCAGGGCACCGACGGCGGCCCCGATCTGCACGGCAAGCGGTCGGTTCGACAAGAGCGAGCCAGAAGGGCGGCGGGGGACGGTAGGGACGACGGCAGACACAGCGGGCCTCCGGGTGGGCGAGAACGTGTCATCGACATCGGCGTGGTGGGGGTCGTGCTGAGGGTTTGGACGGGTACATCCGGTGCGCTCGAGGTGGGGTCCGCAGACCACTCGGCGCTCCCCGGCACACGACGAAGCCGGTGACATTTCCTTCAGGTCCGTCACCGGTAGCCGATGTGGAGGAGTGGAAAGCACGATCCCACCGCGCCACAGGAGTCCTCGATGGATGAGACCGACGAGATTGTCCACGAGTTCGTGGTCGAGAGCCACGAGAACCTGGACCAGCTGGACCGCGACTTCGTCCAGCTCGAGCGAGAGCCGGGCTCGCGAGAGCTGCTGGCCAGCGTCTTCCGGACGATCCACACCATCAAGGGCACCAGCGGGTTCCTCGCGTTCTCCCGGCTGGAGTCGCTCACCCACGTGGGTGAGAACCTCCTGGCCCGTCTGCGTGACGGCAAGATGGTCATGACCCCGACCATCGCGGACGGTCTCCTCGCCATGGTCGACGCCGTGCGTGAGATCCTCACGTCCATCGAGGCCGACGGCACCGAAGGCGACGTCGATGTCAGCGCGGTCGTCGCGCACATCCAGATCCTGCTCGACGGTGGGGTCCCCGCGCCCAACGCGCCGACGGTCGCCGAGCCACACGCCCCCGACTCCGCCCACGACGAACCGCACGACGAGCCGCACGACGTCACCGACTCCGAGCCGGTCGTCGAGGTCGTCCTCGCCGACTCGCCACCCACCCCTGTTGCTCCCCCGACCGAAGCGGCACCCGCCCCGGCGCCCGCACCTGCCGCAGTGCAGCCGGCCCCCATGGTGCCGGCTCCCGTGGAACCGGCCCCTGTGGTACCAGCCCCCGTGGCACCAGCCGCCGTGGTGCCCGCGGCCGTCGCCTCCGCCTCGGCTACCGAGTCGACCACCCCTGACGGTGCGCGCCGTGGTGCCGCCGACTCCTCCATCCGCGTCGACGTCGAGCTCCTCGACTCGCTGATGCGCCAGGTCGGCGAGCTCGTCCTCAGCCGGAACCAGATCGTCCGCCAGGCCGGCCTGCTCGACGACGCCGACCTGTTGCGCGCCGCGCAGCACCTCGGCCTCATCGCCTCCGAGCTGCAGGAGGGCGTCATGAAGACGCGGATGCAGCCCATCGACCACATCTGGGCCAAGCTCCCGCGCATCGTGCGTGACCTCGGAGCCCTGTGCCACAAGAAGGTCCGGCTGGAGATGGTCGGGCGCGAGACCGAGCTCGACCGCACCCTGCTCGAAGCCGTGAAGGACCCCCTGACCCACCTCGTGCGCAACGCCGTCGACCACGGGCTCGAGAGCCCGGAGGACCGGGTGGCCCGAGGCAAGCCGGCCGAGGGCGTCCTGACCCTCAAGGCGTTCCACGAGGGCGGCCAGGTCGTGGTCGAGGTGTCCGACGACGGGGCGGGGATCGACACGGAGAAGATCCGCGCGAAGGCCGCCGAGAGGGGCATGCTCCGTCGCGGTGACGAGCTGGCGAACATGAGCCAGGCCGACCTGCTGCAGCTGGTCTTCACCCCGGGCTTCTCCACGGCAGCCGCCGTGACGAACGTCTCCGGACGAGGCGTCGGCATGGACGTCGTTAAGACCAACATCGAGGCCATCGGCGGCGCCATCGAGATCGAGTCGGCCGTCGGGGTCGGCACGACGTGCCGGCTTCGGATCCCGTTGACGCTGGCCATCGTGGCCTCGTTGACCATCGAATGCGCCGGTGACCGGTACGCGATCCCGCAGGTCAGCCTGCAAGAGCTCGTCACGCTGGACGCCGATCGGGCCGTCTCGCAGGTCGAGGACGTCGGCGGCGCCGAGGTCTACCGCCTGCGCGGACAGCTGCTGCCGCTGGTGCGGCTGGCCGACGTGCTCAAGGTGACCACCGAACGCACCGACGGGCACGTCGTCATCGCCGTGCTCCAGGCGGACGGACGACGCTTCGGCCTCGTCGTCGACCGGGTCCTCAACACCGAGGAGATCGTCGTCAAGCCGCTGTCATCCCGTCTCAAGTCGATCGGGGTCTACTCCGGAGCCACGATCCTCGGTGACGGGCGAGTGGCCCTCATCCTCGACGTGCAGGCCCTGGCCAAGGGCGCCCTGCGCCCCGGCGGGGTGGAGCGGGAGCAGGCCGCCACCGACCACAGCGACCAGCCCGACGAGTCGGAGCGGGTGCTGCTCGTCGGCGCCGGGGGCGGCCGCGAGGTCGCGATCCCCCTGTCGATGGTCACCCGGCTCGAGCAGGTCTCCATCGACCGGGTCGAGCGGGTGGGCTCACGAGAGGTCGTGCAGTACCGCGGCGCGATCCTGCCGCTGCTGCGGCTGCAGCAGCACCTCGGCTCGTACGGTGAGGAGTCGCCGACCCACCTGCTCCTGGTCGTCTACACCGCCGCCGGGCGCAGCATTGCCCTCGTTGTCGACGAGGTGCGCGACATCGTCGACGGTGCCCGCATCCGCAGCGACATCGACGACGCGGGTCTGACCGGGTCCGCGGTCATCCGGGACAAGGTCGTCGAGCTCCTCGACGTCCGCTCAGCCATCCTCGCCGCCGACCCGTACTTCTTCATCGACGGCATGTCCTCCGACTCCCTGCTCGAAGGAGCCCACTCATGAAGGTCCAGCTCGCGACGTTCCAGCTCGCCGGATACACCTACGGCATCGAGGTGGGCATGGTGCAGGAGGTGCTGCGCCAGCAGTCGCGCACCCGCGTGCCGCTGGCTCCGTCCGCCGTCGCCGGACTGGTCAACCTGCGGGGGCAGGTGCTGACCGCCATCGACCTGCGCTCCCGGCTCGACCTGCCCGAGCGCCCTGAGGGTGTCGAGCCGATGGTGGTCGTCGTCCGGGTCGCGGGTGAGCCCGTCAGCCTGCTCGTCGACTCCATCGGCGACGTCGTGGACGTCGACTCCGACACCTTCGAGCAGCCACCGGACACCCTCTCCGACGCCGGTCGTGAGCTGATCACCGGCGCCTACATGCTGAGCGACCGGCTGCTCCTGGCCCTCGACACCGACCGGGCGGTCGCTGGCTGAGGTCGCCCGGAGTCGGCCAGGCCTAAACCGACAAATCAGGATACAAACCCCCACTTTTCCCCTTCACCTGTCGCAAGCGCCCGCTATGCCGCAGGCTGATCATCTGATCACCTGACCACCACATCAGCTGATCACCTGATGACTCAAGGGGGAACGATGCGCTATTCGTTGGTCAATGCCTCGTCGCTGGGTTTCGACCTCGTGCGGCTTCCGGGGGGTGCCCACACGGTCGAGGTCCTGCTGGCCGCGTGCGAGGCGTCCGCCGCCGATCTGAACCGCCTGGCCGGGGTCCACCCCGGGCTGGAGAGGGAAGCGCGCTGGGAGCGGGCGCGCGAGCGCAGCCGGCTCCTGCGGCCGGTGCTGTCGGCAGTCGAGCTCGCCGAGCCGGTCCTCTCGGGTGAGGTGCTCGACGCGACCGACGGTGGGTCCGAGCTGCTCACGAGGATCGCCGAGGCCCCCCTGGGAGACCTCGACGACCTGGCCTCGTTCGTGCGCCACGAGGCCCTGGAGGCCACGTGGACGCGGGTTGGCGGTGTGGCCCTGCAGGACTTCCGCGCGCAGCTGGCCAGCGACGTCCTCGTCGACGCCGCGACCTCGGCCTACTGCTCCGACCTGCTGGACGGCGACGAGCGCAGGCGCCTCGTCGCGCCGTACCTGCAGGACCGCAGGGTGGCTGGATTCCGCCGCCGTGACCCGTCCCCGGACACGGTGCGTGTCCTGCTGGCCGACGTCACCGCCTGGGGACCGGCCGACCGGGCGACGTTCGTCGCGGCGGTCGACGCCAACCGGTCCTCGACCTCGCGATGGGCGGGCGCCATGCACGAGGCAGGCTGGGCCGCTCACCTCTCGGGGCGCACCCGGACCGCGGCCGTCGCCCAGCTGCACGCCGTCCTGGCGTTCAAGGCGGCAGGCCTGACGACGACCGAGGCTGCGCTCGGGTCGTGGAACGCGCTGAGCGGGGTGGTGCAGGCCCTGGTCGTCGCCGACCTGCTGCCGGCCGACGACCTCGAGGTGCTGCTCCAGCCCTGGAGGATCGCGCAGGGACGCGAGCCGCGATAGCCCTCCGGGGCGGGCGCAGCGCAGTGGGTGACGGGATCGACTCAGGACCGGGAGCCGCGGGCCGATAGGAACCGTGCGCCGCACATGGTGGTGCGTGATCTCGAGGAGACCCTGTGGCCCCGATCCGCGTGCTGGTGGTGGACGACTCCGTCGTCATCCGCCGGCTCATCACCGACGTCCTGTCCGGCGATCCCGAGATCGAGGTGGTAGGGACCGCCTCCAACGGGCAGATCGCGCTGAGCAAGGTCGAGTCCCTCATGCCGGACGCGATCACCCTCGACATCGAGATGCCGGTCATGGACGGCATAGAGACCGTCCGCGCCCTGCGCCGGGCCGGTCGCCGGATGCCCGTCATCATGTTCAGCACGCTCACCGAGCGCGGCGCGACCTCGACCCTCGACGCGCTGGAGGCAGGGGCCAGCGACTACGTGACCAAGCCGGCCAACGTCGGCAGCGTGAAGGAGTCGCTGGAGCAGGTCCGCAGCTCGCTCATCCCCAAGATCAAGGCCCTGTGCGGTGCGCGTCGAGCCCCGGGAGTCGCCCGCCGGCCGATCGCCCCTGGCTCCGCCACGGCTCCGCCCCCGACCGCGGGACAGGCGCCACCAGCGTCCTCGGCGACCCGCGCGCCCGGCCTCGCCGCCCGTCGCGGGGGCGACACTCCATACCGCGTGCTGGCCGTGGGCTGCTCCACGGGGGGACCCGACGCGCTCGGCAAGCTGCTGGCCGCCCTGCCGGCCGACCTCTGCGTGCCCGTCGTCGTCGTGCAGCACATGCCGCCGGTCTTCACGAAGCAGTTCGCGGCGCGGCTCGACCGGGCCGTCGCCCTCACGGTCGTCGAGGCGACGGCCGGTCAGGTGCTGCGCCCGGGGCACGTCTACATCGCACCAGGAGACTTCCACCTGAGGATCAAGCCCGCCGCCGCGGGTGGCCGCACCGAGCTCGACCAGGGGGCCCAGGAGAACTTCTGCCGGCCGGCGGTCGACGTGATGTTCCGGTCGGTCGTCGAGACCTACGGGCGCGACGTCCTGGCGGCGGTCCTCACCGGGATGGGCCAGGACGGACGACTCGGCGCCCTCGACATCGTGGCGGCCGGGGGCAGCGTCGTCGTGCAGGACGAGGCGACGTCGGTCGTGTGGGGCATGCCCGGAGCCGTGGCCAACGCGGGGGCAGCCGAGGAGATCCTGCCCATCGGGACCCTGGGCCAGACCCTGGCCCGACGGCTGAGCCGACCCGGGCTCTCGGCGCAGCGCGTACCCGCCGGGGCCCGCGACCAGGCGGCGTCCAGCCTGCCGACCACCACCCTGCCGGCACGCCGGTGACGACCGAGGCGGTCGCCTCCTGCGAGACGGCAAGAGGCCCGGCATTGTCCTCACGTGGTCGCCGTCACGGCCGAACGTCAGGTAGGAGAGCGGCTCGAGAGGGTGAGCCGCTCCGCACGACCATCGACGACCGCGCACCACGGGCCGCGGAGCCCGATTCGACATCCCCACTGACCGGAGGCGTTTCCTGATGGCCCTGTCGCCTGACCTGTTCCACTTCGTGTGCGAACTCGTGCGTCGCGAGGCGGGCATCGTGCTCGAGGACGGCAAGGAGTACCTCGTCGAGTCGCGCCTGCTCCCCCTGGCCCGCAAGTCCGGTGCCGCTGCGACCTCCGACTACATCGCCGCACTACGCGCCCGTCCGACCCTCGAAGGGCGTCGCGCTGTCGTCGACGCCCTCACCACCAACGAGACGTTCTGGTTCCGCGACCAGGATCCCTTCGATGCGCTCACCCGCGTGGCCCTCCCCGAGCTGCTCGCCCGACCCAACGCACGCCGCAAGCTGAGGATCTGGTCGGCCGCGTGCTCGAGCGGGCAGGAGGCGTACTCCATCGCGATGCTGATGACCGAGCACCTCCTGCCCCTCGGATGGAGCGTCGAGATCGTGGCCACCGACATCTCGCCCACCATGGTCGAGCGCACCAGGGCCGGCACCTACTCCCAGCTGGAGGTCGGCCGCGGGCTCCCCGCGTCGATGCTGATCAAGTACTTCCGCCGGACCGGCACCCAGTGGCAGGTGGCCGACAACATCCGCTCGATGGTGACCGTCGCCCCCCTCAACCTGACCCAGCCGTTCCCTGCTGGTCCGCCGTTCGACATCGTCTTCATGCGCAACGTCCTCATCTACTTCGACACCCAGACCAAGCGGCAGATCATGCGCCAGGTGCGCCAGGTCACCACGCCCGGGGGGTTCATGTTCATCGGGGCGGCCGAGACCACCCTCGGCATCGACGACACCTGGGAGCGGATGCCGCTCGGCCGCTTCACGCTCAACCGAGCCCCCGGTGCCCCGGGTGGCGCCCGTCCACTCCCCACCTCAGCCCCCACGGCATCCGCCGTCCCCTCGATGACCCTTGCCAAGAACAGGTGATGAACGCCATGCGTGCTCTAGTGATCGACGACTCGCGGGTCATGCGCACCCTCCTGACCCGAGACCTGAAGAAGGTCGGGTACGAGGTGCTCCAGGCCGAGGACGGCCAGAAGGCGCTGGACCTGCTCGAGACGGTCGGCGACGACCTGCCTGACCTGTGCACCATCGACTGGAACATGCCCGTCATGGACGGGCTGACCTTCGTGCAGAAGGTCCGCCAGCGCCAGGAGTGGCGGGGCATCACCTTGATGATGGTCACGACGGAGAGCGAGCACAACCAGCTGGTCCGCGCGCTCGCCGCCGGCGCCCACGAGTACCTCATGAAGCCCTTCCCGCCGGAGGCCTTCCTCGAGAAGCTCGACATCCTCGGTCTCAACCCCTCCCGGAGCGTCGCATGAGCGCCCAGACCGACTCCCAGCTCGTCGCAGCACCCGCCTCCGTCGAGCTGCAGGCCCACGACCTTGTGGCGATCACGAGCGACGTGTGGAGCTGCTTCCTCGACGAGGAGGTCTACCCGATGCCGGAGGACACTGCCGACCTGAACGCCGAGTCGGTCCTCGCGTCCGTCGGCATCGTCGGCGCCTGGGGTGGGCACGTGCTGCTCGAGCTGCCGATGGCTGGTGCCGAGACGGCGGCCAAGCGGATGCTGGGCCTCGAGGAGGTGACGGCGCTCGAGATCGTGGACGCCCTCGGGGAACTCACCAACATGGTGGGGGGCAACGTCAAGAGCCTGCTCCCGCCGACCTGCCACCTCGGGCTGCCGATGGTGGTGAAGGGCACCGTGGCTCCCGTCGGGGGCACGGACACGATCGAGATCTGCCGGGCCTTCCTCGGCTGGGCCGACACCACCGTGCGCGTCAGCGTGTGGGCCAAGACCAACCGCGACCGGAACGGGTAGGGACATGAAGATTCTCATCGTTGACGACAGCCGCGTGATGCGCCAGATCGTCACGCGCACGCTGCGTCAGGCGGGGTTCACCGGCCACGAGCTGGTCGAGGCCGAGAACGGCCGAGCCGGGCTCGAGGCCGTCATGGAGCACTCGCCCAACCTCGTGCTCTCGGACTGGAACATGCCCGAGATGAACGGCATCGACATGCTGCAGGCGCTGCGCGCGAGTGGGCAGTCAGTGCCGTTCTGCTTCGTCACCTCCGAGGGCTCGCCCGAGATGGTCACGCGAGCCGAGGCCGCCGGGGCGATGTTCGTCATCACCAAGCCCTTCACCCCCGAGAGCTTCCGCGAGAAGCTGGAACCGGTGCTGGGGTCATGAGCGAGCTGGCTACCGCGACCAAGCTGCCGGTGACGAAGGAGGTCCGCGACCTCTTCTTCGGGCTCCTGGACCGCCCCATCGACCTCACGATCGCCGACCGCTTCACCCTCGAGCAGGGGGAGCGGGCGACCTACGCCGTCTACGTCGACGACCGTCTCGGCATCCGCGCCATCGCCATGGCCGACCTGCCCTTCTCCGCCTACGCCGGGGGCGCCCTCGGTCTGCTGCCACCGGGCGGCGTCCAGGACAGCGTCAAGGAGGCGCTGCTCACGGAGTCGCTCGAGGAGAACTTCTACGAGGTGCTCAACATCGGCGCCGCGTTGATGAACTCCGAGAACAGCCCCCACGTCAAGCTCCACGCCGTCCACACCACTGGCGAGCTGGCCCCGCCCCACGTGGTGATGATGAGCCAGATCCTCGGTCGCCGCCTCGACCTCGACGTGACGGTCGGTGGCTACGGCCACGGACGGTTCTCGCTCGTGATCATCGCCTGACCGAGCCGGCCGCAGGCGGTCCTCCGTACCCGATGTCCTTGCGTCCGCGTCCGTGGGTTCCTCACCCACGGACGCGGACGCATTGTCGTCGGTGACGCAGAACGTCCGCGTCGCGGAGGGCTCGAAGCCCCCCGGGACGCGGACGTAACAGCGTTGGTATGAAGTGCCCTAGGGTCAGCGTCCCCGACGCGGCCGCGACGAGAAGCCCGCGGCACCACCGGTGGAGCCGGAGGCCGCCGCACCACCGGTGCGTCCGCCACCACCACCGGCGGGGCGGGGCGACTGGGCGCCACCGCTGCCGGGCGTCGACGTGCTGTAGGTCGAGGGGGCGCCGGAGCCGCGCGACGAACCGCCGCGACCCGAGCCGCCGCCACGGCCGGCGCCGCCGGCGCTGCGACCGGAGGGGCCACCCGCGCTCGGACGACGTCCACCCTGGGCGCCACCACCCTGGGCGCTGCGGCCGCGGCCGCCACCCCCAGTGCTGCGACCGCCGCCACCGGCGCTGCGCTGGGGCTGCGCCGACACGGGCGGGGGCGTGACGAGCTCGGCCACCGGGCCGGAGAGCTCACCGATCGCCGGGTGACCGACGCTGACGTCGGAGGACTTCGGGTTGATGCCGGCCTTGCGCATCATCTGGCGCACGTCGGCGCGCTCGTCGGGGGTGCTGACGGTGACGACGACACCCTCGGCACCGGCTCGGGCTGTACGGCCCGAGCGGTGGAGGTAGGCCTTGTGCTCGGTGGGCGGGTCGACGTGGACGACGAGCGTGACGTCGTCGACGTGGATGCCGCGGGCAGCGATGTCGGTGGCGACGAGCACACGGGTGGTGCCCTCACCGAAGGCCGCGAGGTTGCGCTGACGAGCCGCCTGCGACAGGTTGCCGTGCAGGTCGACGGCGGGGATGCCGGAGGCCGTCAGCTCCTTGGCGAGGCGCTTCGCGGCGTGCTTCGTGCGGGTGAAGGCGAGCGTTCGGCCCTGCCCAGAGAGCAGACCCCGCACGACCGCGGGCTTCGCGTCGCGGGTGACGTGGAAGAGGTGGTGGGCCATCGCGGGCACCGGCGACGCGGCGCTGTCGACCGAGTGCGTGACCGGGTTGTGCAGGTAGCGCTTGACCAGCTGGTCGATGGCGCCGTCGAGGGTGGCCGAGAAGAGCAGGCGCTGGGCGTCCGACGGGGTCGCGTCGAGCAGGCGCTTGACGGCCGGGAGGAAGCCGAGGTCGGCCATGTGGTCAGCCTCGTCGAGCACGCTGACCTCGACCTGGCCGAGGCGGCAGTGGCCCTGCTGGATCAGGTCCTCGAGGCGGCCGGGGGTCGCGATGACGACGTCGACGCCGCGACGCAGCGCGCTGACCTGCGGGTTCTGGCCGACGCCACCGAAGATGGTCATCGTGCGCAGGCCCAGGGCCGCGGCGAGCGGGGCGAAGGTCTCGGCGATCTGGTTGACGAGCTCGCGGGTCGGGGCGAGCACGAGGGCCCGCGGCTTGCCGGCCTCACGGGGTCGGGCCGACGCGGCCAGCACGGCCAGGGTCGGCAGGGCGAAGGCGACGGTCTTCCCGCTGCCGGTGCGGCCGCGGCCGAGCACGTCGCGCCCCGCGAGGGAGTCGGGCAGCGTGGCGGACTGGATGGGGAAGGGCTCGGTGATCCCGCCCTGGGCGAGGGCGGAGACGAGGGGGGAGGGCACGCCGAGATCGGCGAACGACAAGCTGGGCACAGGGGAACCTTCACGGTCTCGAGGGATGGCCGCGGATGCCGGACCACTCGTGTCAGTGAGAGGTGTGCGCCGCCTCAAGGAATGGGCGGCGAAGCAGACGACCTGGGACGCGCAGAATGCGCATCTGTCCCTGCAAGCGTAACCCGGCGCGGGTTCATTCCCGACCACATCGGGTGGATCCCTGCCCGCGGACGGTGGGCTGGCATCCGCCCGTGGTATTTACCTACCATGAGGACGACCATCGACCCGGCAGGCCGCATCGTCGTGCCCAAGGCTCTTCGTGACGCGATGGGCCTGACCGCCGGACGCGAGATCGACGTCGTCTTCACCGACGGGCGCCTCGAGATCGAGGTGGCCCCGGCTGACGTCACCGTCGACCACTCGGACGGGATGCCTCGGCTGGTGCCCGCCGAGGAGCTCGAGCCCCTCACGACCGAGACGGTCAGGGCCACCCTCGACGCCACCCGTCGGTGAGCCG
>JBBRNQ010000083.1:0-19008 GCA_038230235.1 Actinomycetales bacterium | reverse complement strand
TTAGCCTCGCTAATTCACCGGGGTCAGTCTGGGCCGGTCGTCTGCGCTGACGCCGCGTTCTGGGTTGCGGGCGTGCCGTTGTCCCGCGTGGCGCTGCGGGGCGGGTCTCCGGGTGGTGCTCGCTCGTGGATGGACGGGTGAGGGTGCGGGCCTCAGGCTCGCAGCGGGGCGAAGCCGCGGATGGCGGTGAACACTGCGAGGACGTCCTCGGCCCAGGGCCAGGTGGCCGGGAACCGGAGGTGGCGTTTCCGGGCGCCGTGGGTCAGGCGGGCGGGGACGTGCAGCAGCCGGTACCGCAGGGCTTTCGGCTCGCACGCGGTCAACTTCTCGGGCAGGGCAAGCAGTCGCAGCCAGGCGATGAGGTCGGCCGCGATGGAGGACGCGATCAACCAGGCCTGGTTGATCGCGTACTCCCGCGACGGGAACCGGCCGATGCCGGTGTCTTTCGCGTGCCGGATCCGGGTCTCGACCCGCGCGTGGGCGCGGTGACGCGCTTCGAGGAACGCGACCTGCCCCCCGGCCGGCAGGGGGGTGTTGGTCGCGACGGCTTGGTAGCGCCACCCGTCGGCGTCCTCGAACAGGGACAGCGCGGCACCGGGGTGGGGGTGCTCCCGGCGGATCAGGATCCGCATCCCGGCCGGCCACGTGCTCAGGTTGAGCATGTCGGTGATCTCGACGACATCACCGTTGACACGGGCCTCCCCCTCGGGGTCGATCGCGGGTGCCCAGGCCTTCGTCGGGACCTTGCTGATGGCGTCCCGGATCTTGTCGGTCACGGCGAACCCGACCGAGTACTCCACTGTCCGGCCGCGTTTGGTGTTTAGCTCGGTCAACCACTCGAGCAGCCCGTGCGATGCGCCGGCCCCGTCCGCGCGGATCAGGAGGTTCTTGCGGCGCGTGGTGGGGACCTGCGCCATGGCCGCGGTCAACACGGCGATGTGGTCGGCGGTGGTGTTCGAGCCGGCGTTCCCGGGTCGCAGCATCAGCGCCATCGACTCCTGAGAGTTATCGCACCAGACCCCGAGCGGGTGATAGCCGAAGCCCTTCTTGAAGGTCGAGGCAGATCCTTCCTTCTCTGAATGGGTCGTCACGAGGGTGGCGTCGACGTCGAGGACGACGACGTCACCCAGGTCGGTGTCCGCGACCTTCGAGGCGGGCAACCCGCCGGGAAGCTGGGACCAGACGTGGGCGCGGACCTTCGCCCGGGCCTGGTCGATCCGCTTCGCCATCGCGGGGGTGATCCCCTTCAGGGCCCGCCACACCGTCGGCGCGGACGCGACCGACCCGAGGACCTCACCCTGGTGGCGCAGGACGTTGATGTCCGCGATCGCCTCGCCGCCGCCGGCGATGAGGACCGCAACGTCCGCCAGGACCTGTCCCCGGTCGTGGGTCGGGGTGAAACCCTTGCGGGCCATCGCCGAGGACAACGCACCGGTCAGGCCGACCTGGTCGGACAGCATCCGGGTCGCGACGTTCCCTGCGTGGGCCACGACCCCGGTCCCGTCCGCGGACACGACCAGCCCCGAGGACCAGCGTCCCAACCCGCTGCGACCGGTCACTTTCCGCCGCGCCCGCCGGGCCGCCTTCTTCGTGGATCGTGCCGATGTACCCTGCATGTGCGAGGTGCCTTCCACCCGAGCCTACTGAACCGTCAGCAAGTCCAGTATCTCGTTGTGCGACAGGCACTTTCGCGTTTTCAGGCCGCGTGTCGGGTCACGTTCGGTGAACGGGCGAGGTTAGTCGGGATGTTGGCCGTGCTGCGCGGGGCGATCTCGAGCGGCCAGCTGGACGACTTCCTCGACCACCCTGAGCCGAGGCAGTGGGTGGGCTTTTCGAAGGTGCTGCTGAACCAGCTCAGGTTCGAGACCGGTGACGAGGACGGACGCATTCTCGGAACTCCCTTCCGACTCCTCGACCTCTCCGACTGGCTGGACGCAACCAGAGCCGACGGTGCGCCGCTGGACCACCCCTTCCTCAGCGACAAGGCGCGGGCCTGGCGGGCCCGGGCTCAGAAGGATCCGGGGTACGAGTGGCTCCTGGGGCAGCCCGCCTGGGTGGGCGACGTGGTCACCGACGCCCTCTTCGCGTTCGCACCCGACCTCTCGTTCGTGCGATTCTCGCTCCCCGGTCTTGAGAGGGTGGTGACCACGGGCTCGACCTCCCGGACACCGGCGGAGCTCGTGCGGATCCTCACGGTGTACTCCGTCGTCCTCAGGGCCAGTGGGGCCGGATTCGATCCGAACAACCGGCTGTGCCATCACCAGGAGTGCCCCGAGTTCGCCGGCAACTTCTGCAGCACCTTTCCAGCGATCCCCGAGGACTTCCGCGACTGCCAGTTCACCGACATCCACCGAGAGGCCTCGCGCGAGGTAGGAATGAGGGCTTGATGAGCGTCGACCAGACTCAGGTCATCGCGGAGTACGCGAGTCGGTATGACGGCGTTCTGAAGTTTTCCGCGGGTGAGGACTCAGAGGGGTTCATTCGCTTCCTGACGTCAGAGCTCAGCGACGACGAGCTGGATGACATCGACGTCCACCGCCTTCTCGACCGGAAGGACGACCTGGCTTCCGAACCGATCACGGCCGCCGTGCTGATCGGTCTCGGCTCTGTCGTCGTCCGCGCAGTCGGGAGGATCGTCGAGCGCTGGCTGGAGAAGGAGCGCCAACGAGAGCAGGTCGAGCTCGTGATCGAGGCGTACAAGGTCTCCCCGGAAGTGGCGAAGGTCGTGTCCGACATCGTCACGGCCCATGCACGCGTGTCGGTCGCCTACCCGCTCAACTCCGCTGACTGAGAGGAGTCGCAGAACGGGGACGCTGTTGTCGAGGCTGGTCAGCACCGTCCCGGTACTGACGCGGCGTCACCCCGGTGCGCTCCCGGAAGCGCCGGATCAGGTGCCGCTCGTCGCTGTAGCCCAGTGCCGCGGCCATCTCGCGGGTGCTGAGCGAGGTGTGCACGAGCAGGTCGGTCACGGTGTCGAGGCGGTGCAGGGCGCGGTACTGCTGTGGGCCGACCCCCGCACACGCGCGGAAGCGGCGTCGCCAGGTCTCGTAGGGCAGGCCGACCCGACCCGCGACCTGCGGCATCGACAGCGTGCGGTCGAGGTCGGACTCGAGCAGGTCCACCGACCGCGCGAACCAGTCGCCGCCCGACGCGCCGGACTCCCCTTTGCCTCCCACCACCGCTCCGGCGACGTCCCCCGCCGCGTCCCCGGCCTCGGCGAGCAGCGCGAGCAGCTCCAGGGCCTCGGCGTCACGGGCCCCGGGGGCCGTCGGCCGCGGCGACAGCCGGAAGGCGTCGAGCCGTCGACGCCACGGCAGGACCGGCAGCCCGTGCAGCAGGACCCGGTCCTGACGGATCAACCCATGTTGCTCGGCCAGCCGGAAGACCGGACCGTCGAACACGAGGAACGTCTCGTCCCACGTGCCCCGCCCGCTACCGGCACTGCCGGCGGTGCCGTACCAGTGCGGGCGCCCGGGGAAGACGAGCACCATGGTCCCGGCGGCGACCTCACGGCGGCCGCCGGCGTCGACGTACGAGCCGACTCCGGCCGTCACGAAGGTCAGCGCGTAGGACGGGTAGCGCCGCATCCCCTGCCCGACGACCCCCCTTCCGCCCTCGATGCGCCCGACCAGGCTGATCCGCCCGAGGCGGCTCTCGCCACTGCGGGCGCCGATCGGAGACGTGGTGACCACCTCGCCCACGATAACCAGGACGTACCCCTGCCACCAGGGCGTTCCGGGTCTCGAGCACCGCCCCCTGATGGAGTCGTGAACGTCCGACGACCGACCCGTCGGACGCATCCACCACGAGAGGCGACCCCCGGCATGACCACCACCCAGCTCCCCCGGCTGACCAGCACCTACCCCTTGGCCGACGAGGCCGTGACCGCCTTCCGCCGTGACGGTCACGTCCTGCTGCGCTCGGTGGCCGACGCAGCCGAGGTCGCGCCGTACCGGGAGGCCGTGACCGGCGCGGTGCACCGTCTCAGCACCGAGACGCGGTCGCTCGACGAGCGCGACACCTACGGCCGGGCCTTCCTCCAGGTGACCAACCTCTGGCAGCAGGACGAGACCTGCGCGGGCTTCGTCCTCGCCTCCCGCTTCGCGGGGATCGCCGCCGCCCTGCTCGGTACGGAGCACGTGCGGCTCTACCACGACCAGGCGCTCTACAAGGAGCCCGGCGGCGGCCCGACCCCGTGGCACCAGGACGCGATGTACTGGCCCCTCGACGGGCAGCGCTGCCTCACCATGTGGATGCCGCTCGTCGACGTCACCCCCGAGCGCGGTGGCCTCGCCTTCGCCAGCGGCAGCCACCTCGCGGGGCCGCTCAGCGATATCGGCATCTCCGACGCCTCCCAGGAGCACTTCGACCACCTCCTGCCCCAGAGCCCGTATGCCGTGACCGAGCCGGTCGCGATGGCCGCCGGCGACGCGACGTTCCACGCCGGCTGGACCGTGCACAAGGCCCTGCCCAACGGCGGCGACCGCGCCCGCGAGGTGATGACCGTCATCTGGTTCGCCGACGGCCTGAGGGTGCAGCCACCCCGCAACCCGGCGCAGGCGAACGACCTCGCCGAGTGGCTCCCCGGGCTGGCCCCCGGCGACCTCGCCGCGTCGCCGCTCAACCCCCGCCTGCCGCAAGCGGGCGCCAGGGGCTGACGCGGGCCCCGCTGCCGGTGCAGACTGACCCCATGGCCGATAGTGACGTCGACATCCAGCAGCACATCAGCGCCCTCGTCGCGGAGGAGCACGGTCTGCGCGACCGCCTCGCGAAGGGCGAGATCACCCAGGACGTGGAGCACGCCCGCCTGCGGTCGGTCGAGGTCGAGCTCGACCGGCTGTGGGACCTGCTGCGCCAGCGCCGGGCGAAGCGCGAGTTCGGCGTCGACGCCGACGCCGCCTCGGAGCGCTCGGCGTGGACGGTCGAGAACTACACGGAGTGACCCGCCTCCCGGCCCTGCCCACCCCCGAGCAGGTCGGCACCCTCCCCGTCGGCCTGTCGCTCACGGTGCCTGTGGAGTTCACCGACGCGAACGGCCACATGAACATCGCGCGCTACCTCGAGCTCTACAGTCGCGCCGGCTGGGTCGCCTTCTCCCGCTTCGGTCTCGGCGAGGAGACAGCCCTCGCCGGGGGCCCGGCGACCTTCGACGCCGAGCACTACCTGCGCTACGCCGCCGAGGTCCACGCCGGCGACGAGATCACGGTGCACAGCCGGCTGGTCGGCCGCTCCGCGAAGGCGGTGCACCACGTGCAGCTCCTGCTCGACCGCACCACGGGCGAGGTCGCGAGCACCTTCGAGGCCGTGTCGGTGAGCATCGACCTCGCCGTACGACGCCCCACCCCCTTCCCTCCCGCGGTGGCCGCCGCGCTCGACGCCCAGCTGGCCCTCGACGAGGCCCTGCCGTGGCCGCCCCCGCTCTGCGGGGTCATCGGCGTGCGCCCGGCTCCCGGGACGATGCCAGCGGGGTGATCCCTCGCGGCTCGGGGCGACGTTCTACCCCGGTAGGCAACGGGGTAGAACGCCACCTCGGTCGGGTCGCGACTCCCCGACCACCCGCTCGAAGAGGGCCAGGTAGTCGTCGACCATCCGGTCGGCGCCGAACCGCTGCTCCGCATCGCGACGACAGATCCCCCTATCGAGTCCCTCGACACGACCTACGGCAACCACCGCCCCGTCCACATCATTGACCAGGAAGCCTGTGACCGCGTCACGGATCAGCTCCGGCAGCGACCCGCGCGCGAACGCGACCACCGGTGTGCCACAGGCCAACGACTCCACCACCGACAGCCCGAAGGGCTCGTCGAAGTCGATGAGGTGCAGCAGGGCGACGGCGCCTCCGAGCAGCCGGTCACGCTCGGCCGGCCCCACCGGCCCGACGTAGGACACGGCGAGGCCGTCGACGTGCGGCCGCACCCGCTCGTCGAAGTACGTCGCGTCCTGCACGATGCCCGCGATGACCAGCGGGATCCCCGTACGACGCGCCACCTCGATCGCGTGGTGCGTCCCCTTGTCGGGGTGGATCCTCCCGAGGAACAGCAGGTACGCCCCCGTCGACCCGCCGACGACCGGCGTGAACGACCGCAGGTCGATCCCGTGGTGGATCGTGGCCTCGTAGCGCAGCAGCGGGCTGCGGTCGGCGTCGCTGATCGAGACGTAGTGCGCGATGTCGTCGTACGCCTCGTAGACCGGGAGGATCGCCGGCGACGAGAAGCCGTGCACCGTCGTGACCACCGGTGTCGCCACGAGCCGGCTGTAGGTGAGCGGCAGGAAGTCGAAATGGTTGGCGAGCACGTCGAGACCCGCCGCGGCCTCGAAGGCCGCCGCGATGTGCAGGCCACCCCACACCTTCGCGTCGACGTCACCGTCCTCCTCGTAGCCTGCCGGCGCGGTCGGGTGCAGCGTCGCCGCGGTCACCGAGTCGGCCGTGGCGAACAGCGTGACCTCGTGCCCGCGGGCGACGAAGCCCTCGGTGAGGGTCGAGGCGATCTGCTCCCACGGCCCGTAGGAACGAGGCGGCAGGCGGTGGGCGATGGAGGCGATGACGCCGATCCGCAACGTGGGTCTCGATCCGGTGGGGGCGACCGCCCGCCGGTGCCGACGGGGCAGACATCGCTCTGCTGTGGACCTTACGCCCTGCCCCGACGGCCAGCGCGGTGGTCGGGCCGTTCGGTGTTACCGTGAAACATCGGCTGCCCCGCCCGTACGGGGCACGATCCGGGCAGGGCCCGGACCGCCTCCCCGTCGGACCTCCGGCGGAGAACCGCGGCGCAGAGTGCGCGACTGGGTGGTCTCCGACCGACCGCCGCGCACAGCGCCGGCACGCGGCGCACGGTTCGGAGGGTCCCCCATGACCACGTACGGCATGCTCAGCACCTACCCCCCCACGCAGTGCGGGCTGGCCACCTTCAGCGCGGCCCTCACCCGCGCGCTGCGGGGCCCCCGTGGCTCCCAGGACCGGGTCGAGGTCGTGGCCGTCGTCGACGAGCCGGGCGAGACCATCACGCTCGGTGGCCACCCGGCCGCCGGTCGGGACGAGCCGGCGTCAGAGTGGGTGCGTGGGCGACCGGGCGGGGCGGCGAGCACCGCGGCCCGGTTGAGCCTGTGCGACGTCGCGATCGTCCAGCACGAGTACGGCATCTTCGCCGGGGCCGACGGTGACGACGTGCTCGACGTCGTGCGCGACCTGACCGTGCCGGTGGTCGTGGTGCTCCATACCGTGCTCACTACCCCGACGCTGCACCAGCGGGAGGTCCTCGACGAGCTCGTGCTGCTCGCCGACGTCGTCGTGACCATGACCCGCACCGCCCGCGAGCGCCTGCTGCAGCACTACACGGTCGACGCGGGCATCGTGCACGTCGTGCCGCACGGCGCCCTGGACTCCCGTCCGGTGGTCGTGCCGGACCCGCAGCCCACGGGCACCACTGAGCCTCCGTACGGCGAGCCCACCCGTCCGACGGTGCTGACCTGGGGCCTGATCGGCCCGGGCAAGGGCATCGAGTGGGCGCTGCAGGCGATCGACCTCCTGCGTGACCTCGACCCGCGCTACCTCGTCGTCGGCGAGACCCACCCCAAGGTGGTCGAGCACGAGGGCGAGCGCTACCGGGAGGGGCTGGAGCGGGAGGTCGCGAGCCTGGACCTCGCGGGGATGGTGGAGTTCGACTCCCGCTACCTCGACGCGGCGACCCTGCGCTCGCTCGTCGACGCGGCCGACGTCGTGCTCCTGCCCTACGACTCCGTGGAGCAGGTCACCTCGGGCGTACTCACCGAGGCGGTCTGCGCCGGCCGTCCCGTGGTCGCCACCGGATTCCCCCATGCGCGCGAGCTGCTCGCGAGCGGGGCCGGCCTCGTCGTCGCGCGGCAGGACCCGGCCGCCATGGCGGCCGCGCTGCGCCGGGTGCTCACCGAGCCGGCGACCGCGAACGCCATGACCGCCGAGGCGCAGCGCCTCGCGCCCGGCCTCGAGTGGACGGCGGTGGCCGACCGCTACCGCACGCTGGTGGCCGACGCGCTGGCCCGGCGCCGCGGCCGGGACGAGGACACGCCGTACCGGGCCAAGGTCGGCGCATGACCACGCCGAGCACCCTCCCGTCGGCCGTCTCGTTCGAGCACCTCGCGGCCCTGACCGACGAGGTCGGGCTGTTCGAGCACGCCGAGCTCACCCGCCCGCGCCCCGAGCACGGCTACTGCGTCGACGACGCGGCCCGCGGGCTGCTCGTCATCGCCCGCGAGCCCGACCCGAGCCCGCAGGTGCTGGCCCTCGGGCGCACCTACCTCACCTTCCTCACCGGGGCGCAGGACCACCGCGGCCGCTTCCACAACCGTCGCGCCACCGGCGGCACGTGGACCGACCTGCCCGGTCTCGGCGACTGGTGGGGGCGGGCCCTGTGGGGCCTCGGTACGGCGGTCGCCCGCGCTCCCTCGTACGCGGCGGCGGCCCTTCCGCTCTTCACCCGCGGCGCCGACCACCGCGCTCCCTGGTCGCGGCCGATGGCCTTCGCGGGGCTCGGCGCCGCCGAGGTGCTCACGGTCGACCCCGCCCACCGCTCGGCCCGCGCGCTGCTCACCAGCGCCGCCTCGTTCATCGCGCCGGCCACCGCCGGTGCCGGCACCACCGGGACCGGCATCGCCGGGTGGCCCTGGCCGGAGCCCCGCCTGCGCTACGCGAACGCCACCCTGCCCGAGGTGCTCCTCGCCGCCGGCTCCCTGCTCGACATCCCGCAGGCCCCCCGCTGGACCGAGCAGGGCCTGACCCTGCTCACCTGGCTCGTCGAGCAGGAGACGCTCGGCGACCACCTCTCGCTGGTGCCGACCGGCGGGTGGGCGACCGGGGAGCCCCGCCCCGGGTTCGACCAGCAGCCCATCGAGGTCGCCGCCCTCGCCGACGCCGGCGCCCGCGCCCTCGAGGTCACGGGCGACCCGGTCTGGCGCGACCTCGTCGTGCGCTGCGCTGCGTGGTTCGCCGGAGCGAACGACTCCGGCGCCGAGATGCGCGACCCGGTGACCGGGGGCGGCTACGACGGGCTCGAGGTCGGCGGCCGCAACGACAACGAGGGCGCCGAGTCGACCATCGCCCTCATCTCGACCCTCCAGCAGGCGCAGCGCCTGCTGGCCCCCTCGGCGTCCGCCCACCCGATCTCCTCGGTGTGATGTCGACCCAGGCCCAGACGCCGACGCAGCAGCAGGTCCAGTCGGAGGCCGAGCCGCCCACCGCTGGGCCGCGCCAGCAGGACGTCGTACGGCGTGGCGTGCTGCGCCTGACGCCAGACCCCACGCGGGTGCTCGCCCTGCCCTTCCTCCCCGGCCAGGAGATGGCGGCCGGCGGCATCTCGCGCGCGGAGGCGGTGCTGCAACGCATCGTGGCCCTGCCCCCGGTCGTCGTCGCTCAGACCCTCGAGCGGATCCTGCTCGACTTCGGGTCGCGCCACCCCGACCTGCGGGCGACGCTGCGCGCGCACTTCGCCCTCGTCGCCCACCGCGTGCCCGACGAGGTCACCCTCTCGTCGGTGCACGAGGACCTCATCGGGGCCTACGTCACGCAGGAGTACGCGGTCGAGGGTGCGGCCGTATGCAACCCCTCCGTGGTCGCCGACCCCGACCAGTCGGGGGTCGCGCCGGGCGAGCTGCGCATGATCCTCAGCGTCCGCGGCATCGGCGAGGGCCACGTGTCGAGCATCGGCTTCCGCCTGGTGACGCTGCACGCCGACGGCGAGGTGACCCTCGACCCGGCGTCCCGCACGATCGGCCGCGGGCGCACCAGTGCCCTGGCGATGCCCGTCGGCACGCTGAGCCGGGCCCTGACCCAGCAGGGCGACCTGCAGGCGGCCGAGAGCGTCCTCGCCGCGCTGCCCCACCACTTCACCCCCCAGGACCTCGAGCAGGTCCTCGCCTCCAGCGAGCTCGACAACCAGGGTCGACGGCGCGACGGGCTCGTCGACCGGATCCGCCGCATCGCCGCCAGCCACTACCGGCTCGTCTTCCCCGACGAGCTGCCGCTGTCGGGGCGGGTGCTCTACCCCGCCAGCCCGGCCGAGGCCCGGGGCCTGGAGGACGCCCGCTTCACGAGCTTCACGGGCCCTGACGGGTGTGTGACGCACTACGCGACCTACACGGCCTATGACGGGGTGAGCATCGCGCCCCAGCTGATCAGGACCGACGACTTCCGCACCTTCCTCGTGCGCCCGCAGACCGGGAAGGCGGCCACCAACAAGGGGATGGCCCTCTTCCCGCGGTTGGTCGGCGGCCGCTACTGGGCCCTGTCGCGCTGGGACCGCGAGAACCTCAGCGTGGCCAGCTCGGCCGACGCCCTGCACTGGGACGACGTCGTGGCCGTGCAGAACCCGTCCCGGGCATGGGACCTCGTGCAGCTCGGGGCCTGCGCCAGCCCGGTCGAGACGGCTGACGGCTGGCTCGTCATCACCCACGGCGTCGGACCCATGCGCTCCTACGCCCTCGGTGCGCTGCTGCTCGACCTCGACGACCCGCGGCGGGTCCTCGCGGTCCTCGACGAGCCGCTGATGCGTCCCGAGCCCGACGAGCGTGACGGCTACGTGCCCAACGTCGTCTACTCGTGCGGGGCGCTCCTGCACGGCGAGCGGCTGGTGCTGCCCTACGGATGCAGTGACGCGAGCATCCGCTTCGCCTCGGTCGACCTCGCGGGGCTGCTGGCACGGCTGAAGGCGACGGCGGCCAGGTCGGTGTCCGGGTGACAGGCCGCCGCCTCCCGTGACAGGGTCGCCAGGACGACGACGAGGGGGAGGGCGATGCAGGCAGTGACGATGGAGCAGGTGCGCGCCGCGATGGCCAACGGCAGCAAGGGCGACGCCAAGCGGATGAACCCTCCTCCCGACCTGGAGGCCCTCGACTTCGACGCCCTCGAGTTCCTCGGCTGGCGCGACCCGAAGGCGCCCCAGCGGGCCTACCTCGTGACGTGGCAGGGCGACCAGCTCGTCGGCCTGGTCCTGCGCACCCCCGAGCGCGTCACCGGCCGACCGGTCATGTGCGACCTGTGCCGCACGACGCACTCGGGCGGGGGTGTCGCGCTGCTCGTCGCTCCACGCCCGGGCGCCCGGGGCCGTGACGGCGACACGGTCGGCACCTACGTGTGCGCCGACCTGCAGTGCTCGAGCCACGTACGGCGCACCGCGGCGACCGCCGAGGTCCGCCCCGCTCCCGGCACCACCCCCGAGCAGCGCGCCGCTGAGCTGGCCTCCCGAGTCGACGCCTTCGCGACCAGGGTGCTCGACGTCTGACGGCCCCGCGCCGCGCCGACACCGGCAGCGGCAGCGCGTCAAGCGGCACAGCGTCAACCGGGCGCTGCGCCAACGCCCGTCACTTCACGCAGGGCACCCCGCCACCCTCGATCTGCGAGAGGTCGGTCGGCTTGGGGTTGGAACCGCCGGCGACCGGGGGCTTGGCCGTCGTCGTGGACGTCGTCGTGGTGCCGGTCGACGTGCTGGTGCTGGGGGTTCCCGTCCCCGTCTTCACGTCACCCGGTGTTCCCCCCTCGAGCAGCAGCTTGGTCGTCGCCCGCACCAGCTCGAGGTCGACGATGTTGACGTCCTCCTTGCGGGAGTTCACGGTGAACTCCTTCACCGGGAGCGTGTAGTAGCTGACGTTGCCCCCGGCCATGTCGCGCGCCTGGCCGAGGAACGACAGCAGGTCGAGCCCCGAGTCGATCGCGGTGTTCTGCTTGACGACGTCGAGGATCCCGTTGATCTTCAAGGGGTTGGTGAGGGTGCCGGTGTTCTTCATCTGGGTGGCCACCGACGTGATGAAGGCCTGCTGGCGGCGCGAGCGGTCGAGGTCGGTGAAGTCCAGCGACGCGTTCCTCGTGTCACGACGCTGACGCACGAACGCCAGGGCCTGCGACGCGTCGAGCTCCTGCGTGCCGGCCTTGAAGTCGGCCCCGGAGAAGGTGTCGACCGTGTCGTTGAGCAGGCACACCTTGATCGGGGCGACGACCTGCGCGAGCTGGTAGAAGGCGACCATGGTGACCTCGACGAAGTGGTCGATGTGCACCTGGAGGAAGTCCTGCACCGTCTGCACCTGCGTGAGCCGGCCGGCGTCCCGCGCCTTCTGGTACTTCTGCGCCGCGGTCAGCCCCGCCCCCACGGAGCCCGACAGCCGCCGCTGCTCCTGGTCGACGGCCAGCCCGTAGGCCTGCTTGATCTTGCCGGTGCACTCCTGGTCAGGGCAGCCGTGCAGGGCGACCTGGTCGTCGCGGGGGATCGAGATCTCCACCGCCTTCCCCGACGCGGGGATGTGCAGCAGCATGAGCACGTTGGAGTTGAGCCCGCCGTCGGTCTGGTCCCCCGCGTGCAGGGCGTCGTAGATGTCCTTCGGGAGCGGGTTGCCCTTGACGTCGACCCGGCTGTCGAGCCCCATCACGAGCAGGGTGGTGTCCTGCCGCGCGGCCGTCGCCCCACCGCTCGGCGTCTTCGCTGGGGTGTTGCCCTTCAGGGCGTCCGAGGTCGTGAGGTCCTTCTTCAGCCCGATGTACTCGTAGAGGCCGAAACCCACGACGGCGACGATCGCGGCGACGAGCACGGCGATGATGCTCGTCCGGAGACGGTGCGATCGGGGTTCGGCGCGGTGGCGGGCCATGGGGCGGGGGTGGTCCTCTTCGTGGGGGGAGCTGGTGGTGCGCTGCGGGGGCGCGAGCGACCGACGCTCCGCTCGGAGCAGGGAGTCCCAGCATGCACCGTCGGCCTGTGAGTGGGCTGCGGACGCCGTCGCACCCCTGGCCACCGACCGCGACCGACCGGGGACCCCGCTCGCCCCCGGGCCCGTGCGCGGGATTGAATGGGCTCATGACGACGACGTCGCACGGTCCGGTCCGCGGCTTCAGCCAGGGCGGCATCCACACCTTCCTCGGCATCCCGTATGCCGCTCCCCCCTTCGGAGCGCTGCGCTTCCGGGCCCCGCACCCGCCGCAGCCCTGGAGCGAGGAGCGCGCCTGCACGTCGTACGGCGCGACCGCCCCCAAGCCGCCGTACCGCGCCATCGTGCGCGACCTGCTCGTCGAGCCGGTGGTGCCGGGTGAGGACTGCCTGCACGTCAACGTATGGAGCGCCGACCTCGACGGCAGCGCCCCGGTGCTGGTCTGGATCCACGGCGGGTCGTTCCAGAACGGCTCCAACGCCGTGCCCGTCTACGACGGCTCGGCCTTCGCCCGCGACGGGGTCGTGACGGTCGCGGTGAACTACCGCCTCGGCGTCGACGGCTTCGCCCACCTGCCCGACGCGCCCGACAACCGCGGCCTGCTCGACCAGATCGCCGCCCTCGAGTGGGTGCGCGACAACATCGCGGCCTTCGGCGGTGACCCGAGCCGGGTGACGATCTGTGGGGAGTCGGCGGGAGCGATGGGCGTGACCACCCTGGCGGCGATGCCCGCGGCGCGGGGCCTCTTCCAGCGGGTCATCGCCCAGAGTGGCGCCGGCCACCACGTGGTGCACCCGGCCACGGCGCAGAGGATCACCGCCGGGCTCGCCGAGCTGCTGGGCGTCGAGGGCACCGCCGCCGCCCTCGCCGACGTGCCGCTGCCGCAGCTGCTCGCGGCGCACGACGAGCTGTCGCTGAAGATCGGCACCGACCCCGACCCACGCAAGTGGGGCGAGGTCGCGGCCAACATGATGCCCTTCGAGCCGGTCGTCGACGGCACCTCGCTGCCCGGGGTGCCGTATGCCGTGCTCGCCGCGGGTGAGGGCAACGACGTCACCTTCCTCACCGGCTCCAACGACGACGAGCACGCGCTCTTCATGTACCCCCTGCTCGAGCAGGTCGACGAGGCCCGGGTGCGCGGCACCTTCGCTGCGTTCTCGGCCGTCGACGACGCCTACGAGACCTACGTCGAGAGCCTCGGCACCGACCACCCCGGGCGGATCATGGTCGCCGGCCTCAGCGACTGGTTCTTCCGCCTCCCGGCGCTGCGTCTCGCCGAGGCCCGGGTCGCCCTGGGGCAGGACACCTGGGTCTACGAGTTCGGGTGGAAGAGCCCGGTGATGGGGGGCCTGCTCGGAGCCGCGCACGCCATGGAGATCGGCTTCACCTTCGACATGCTCGGCGTGCCGGAGGGGCGCCCGATGGTGGGCGACGAGCCCCCGCAGGCGCTGGCCGACGACATGCACGGCGCCTGGGTCGCCTTCGTGCGCGACGGCGACCCGGGCTGGGCTCCATACGGTATGGAGCGGCACACCCGCCGCTTCGGCGGCCACGACGACGGAGCCGTGCTGGCCGACCCCGATCCGCAGCGCCGCGAGGCCTGGCCGAAGCGCTGACCGCGCGAGGTCCGCGTCGCGGAGGGTGACCGGCCGCCGCGACGCGGACGCGAGACGCTCGTCAGGAGACCGCCCGGTGCGAGCGGCGTGTGACGCCGCCTTCGAGGGCGGCCTGGTGGCCGATGCCGAAGTGGGCGAGGGCCGGGCCGCCGGGGCGGTGGGCGCCGACGACCTCGAGCCGTGGCCCGGCGACCCCGGTCTCGCGGCCCGCACCCGCCGCCTGGTGGGTGCCGGCTCGGGTAGCGGATGCATGCCCGTGCGGCGGGGTGAGCCCGAGCTCCTGCCGGCACGCGGCGAGAGCTGCCTCGCGCACCGTCCAGAGCAGCGCCGCGTGGTCGCCGGTGCCCGTCACGGTGACGTGCGGGGACCAGCCGCGGCGGCTCAGCGACCGCAGGGCCTCCCCGCCGCGCTGGCGCAGGAAGAGCGCGTGGTCTGAGTCGGCGAAGACGAGGTGGGTGCGGAGGTCGTCGCGGGCGAGGTCGCGCAGCAGCAGCGACGGCACCTGGGCCATCCGCGCGTGCCCGAGCAGCGTCCACGCCCACCCCGGGAGCACCCGGGTCACGTGCGGCTGGAGGCGCCCCTTCCAGCGGTGCCAGGCGGTGGCGCCCTCCTGCCCGGAGTCGGCCACCCCCATGCGCACCAGGGTCTCGTGGCTGAAGGACTCGGTCTGCAGGCGCCACATCAGGTGGTTGACCAGCACGATCGACGACGGGCGTGCGGCCTCGTGCGCGACCGCGGCGGCGACCCAGCCACCGGAGCAGACCCCGGCGTGCACGACGGTCCCGCCGGGCCCGCCGGTGATGGACGGGGCGGCGGCGCTGGAGCCCCCGAGGGGGGCGTCGAGGCCGAAGACCGCGAGCACCGACCGGGCGTCGTCGACCGACTCGCGCGAGTGGATGGGCGCGTAGTCACCGACCCGTTCGACCACCCCGCTCTCACCGACGCCTCGACGGTCGTGCCGCAGCGTGCGCACGCCCTCGGCGGCGAGCTCGACGGCGGCCTCGGCCCAGAGCCGGGCCGGGCCGGTGCGCGTGTCGTTGGCGGTGCCGTGCGTCACCAGCGTGCGGGTGACGGGAACCCCGACGGGAGCCGTCTCCCAGACCACCACGCCGGTGGCCGTCACGGCGACGGTCGTGCGCACCTCGATCGGGGCACCCCCGCGGCTCATCGTCGCCGAGCGGCGCAGGGTGGGCACGAAGGGCCGCGACTCCGGGCCGAACTGTGGCTCCAGCCATGCCGTCAGCGCGTCGACGGTCGTCACGGGCAGCTCGACGTAGAAGCTGTCGGGCTTGACGAAGGTTGCCTGGTCAACGACCTCGAGCACGTCGGCGCCGGCTGCCGCCAGCTTCGCCACGGCCGCTGCGTCGGGGCTGCTCGTCGCGACCGCGACGGGCCCGCCCACGGCGGCGACCACCGCCGGCTTCACGGCGAGGGAGGCGACGTGCTCGATCGCCGTACGGTGCCACGTGGCCCCGATGAGGTGCACGAGGTCGCCGTCCTCAGACGGCTGGTCGAAGGCGACCTGGTGCATGGCCCGCTCCCCGCGCACGTAGGACGACCCGCGCAGCACGGGATCCCACAGCAGCAGGGCACTGAGCCCGCCGAGGTCGTCGACGTCGAGCTGGGCGGCGACCAGCGCCCCGACCCGCTGGCCCACGACGGCGACCCTCGGCGCACCGGCGGTGCGCACCAGGTCGATCGCGGCCCGCAGGCCAGGGACCAGGTGGCTCCCGGCCTCCGGGTCGCTCTGGCCACCCCAGGACTCACCGGTGTGCAGGTGGTCGTAGCGCAGCACGGCGATGCCCCGGGCGCACAGCTCCTGCGCGAGCAGCCGCTGGCCCCGCGTGGTGTCGCCCTGCTCCTTGCCGACGGGCGGGCAGAGCACGACGGCGCCGCGGGCGAGCCCGGAGGGGGGCACGTCGAGCACGCCGAAGAGCGGTCGCCACTCGTCGCCGAAGTAGGTGGGCCTCGCTGAGCTCACGCCGAGCCGACCTCCACGGGCGTCTCGCCCCACAGGAGCGAGCGGGCGCCGGCCGGCCAGGCCGTCACGTCGAGACCGTGGATCCGCAGCAGCGCCATGGCGATCCGGTCGACCCCGAGACCCGCGCAGGCACTGTGGGCGGTGGCGCCGTCGGGGGTGCGCAGGTCGAAGGGCTTGCCGAAGTGGTCGAGGTGGCGGTTGGCCGAGATGAGCGCGGTGCCCTCGTCGAGGTCGCCGTAGAGCGAGACGACGAGCTCGATCTTGAGCTCCTCCTCGAGCTGGTTGCCCGCGAGCATCTTGCCGGCCCGCCCGAAGAACGGGTCGTTGGCGGCGACGGCGCGCGGCTCCATACCGAGGCCGACGAGCAGGGCGGTGGCGCCGTCGACCCACAGCCTCCGGTGGGCGTGGGTCAGCTCGGGCGTGCCGATGGTGACGAACTCCATCATGTCGAACGCCTGCTGCCGCAACGGATCCGGAGACGGCTCGTGCCGGAAGCACCAGCCGTCGACGTTGAGCACCAGACCGTCGGCGGGCACCGTCGACCCGCTGAGGGTCTCGTAGGCCGGGTGGCAGGCGGCCGAGACCAGCATCGTGTCACCGGCGGTGAGGTGGGGGTCCCACGGCAGCCCGGCGGAGCGGTCGCCGAGCAGGGTGCGGTGCTCGCGGTCCCCGCCCTTGAAGGTCGAGACGCCCCCGGTCAGCTGCGGGAAGGAGGCGATGTAGTCGGTCTTCTCGTAGGCGACCCGCGGGAAGATCGGGGGGAAGCGCAGCACCGACACCGGGCCGGGGTGCAGGCCGCGACCCAGGGTCATCAGGGCGTGCTTGACTCCGTTGACGACGCGGTCGTAGGTCTCACCGCGGCCGTAGAGGCCCTCGAGGCCGGTGGGCACGAGCAGGCCGGCGCCGAGCAGCTCGTCGCGGAAGGCCCGGTGGGCCCGCACCAGGGGGTCGGTCGACGCCGGCTCCTGGGTCGCGGTGCGCAGGGTGCGGGGCGGGTCGAGGTCAACGTCGGTAAGCAAGGATCATCTCCGAGGTGTTGGTGCGGATGCGGTCGTTGGCGACCATGAGCTGGGGCCCGAAGGCGTCGCGCAGCAACCGCCCCATCGAGGCCGGGTGGTCCTCGCGGTAGCCGTTGATGCCGCAGATCTCGAGAGCGCCCGTGACGACGGTGACGACCGCGGTGGCGGTGACGCGCTTGAGGTTGTTCATCGCGATGGTGAAGCCCACGCTGGGCTCGTCGCCGCCGCTGGCCAGGTAGGCCTCGTAGCGCGCGACCGCGTCGCTCACGTCGGCCTCGAACCGCTGGTGCTCGAGCACGAGGTCGGTGAGCCGCAGGGCCTGCGGCGGGGTCGTGCCCGGGGTGCGGCGGGCGGCCTTGCGCACCTCGGCGCGGGCCTTGTCGAGCGCGGCGTCGGCCATTCCCAGCCAGACCGAGGCCCAGAGGATGTGGGCCGTCGGCAGCACCGTCTGCGCCGAGATGGTGGCGTAGTCGTCGGCCATGACGTTGCTCGCGTCGGTCGTCGCGTCGAGCAGGTAGCCAGGGCTGCAGGTGCCGCGGAACCCGATGACGTTCCACGGGATCGTCGGGGTCATCTCGACATCGGCCCGGGGGGCGACCACCAGCACCTGGTCGGTGCCGGGCGCGTCCGGGCCGCGTCGGGCGGTGATGCAGACGACGTCGGCGTGCTCGCCGTACGAGATGACCGGAGCGTTCTTCTGGACCCGCGCCCGGTCGCCGTGCTCGCCGGTGAGCTCGACGTGGCAGGTGGAGCGGCCGATGTCGCCCGAGGTGGTGATCTCGGTGGTGGCGGAGGCGAGCAGCAGCTGCTGCGCGACGATGCGGCGCACGTGCGCCTCGATGGGCGTGCCGGCGGCGTGCCGCGCGAGGATCAGCGCCTGCGACTGGTGCATCGCGAAGACCATGCCGGTCGACGAGCAGGCCCCTCCGAGGGCGCGGGCGACGACGGAGAGCTCGCGGATGCCGACGCCGGCACCCCCGAGCTCGACCGGGAAGCCGGCCGACAGCAGCCCGGCGCTCTTCAGGGCCGCGAGCGCCTCGACGGGGAAGCGACCGTCGCGGTCGACCTCGTCGGCGTGCTGCGCCGCGACCGCCGCCGCGGCGAGGCCACCGGTGAGGGCCGACCAGGGCGGCGACGGCGGCAGCTCGGCCAGCTCGGGAGCGTCAGGACGTTCGAGGGTGGACGGTGAACGGGAGGTCATCCTGCGGGCGCTCGATTCTCGTCAAGGGTCGGGTGGACGTGGGCCCCGAGCAGTGGAGGCCCTGACGACAACGGTAGAAGTTGTCGCCCGATCAGGGCGGTTTTCACCCAACTCGCGGCATAAGTGGAGGCGCCGTCGTACGATCGGCGAGACTCCTGTGGCGCACTCGCGCGTGAAGCCGACCCCGGAAGGACCGATGGACGCCGAAGAGACGATGGACGCCGAAGACACGATGGACGCGGAAGGGCAGATGGACGACACGATCCGCTCCGTGCTGGCCCAGGTGGGCAAGATGACGGGCGACCTCGGCAGCCTCGATCGCACCGACGACCTCTACCAACGGGGTCTGACGTCGGCGGCGACCGTCAACGTGATGCTCGCCCTCGAGGACGCGTTCGACGTCGAGTTCCCCGACGAGGTCATGAAGAAGACCACGATCGCGAACCTCGGGGCCGTCCTCTCCGGGCTCGTCGCCGCCTGAGGGTGACCGCCAGGGGGTGCGCCATCGGCACCGACGTCGTCACGGTC
>JBBRNQ010000082.1:0-19088 GCA_038230235.1 Actinomycetales bacterium | reverse complement strand
GTCGAAGGCGCGCCACGAGCGGGCGGCGCGGCCGGTGCCTCCATACACGACCAGGTCGTCGGGACGCTCGGCGACCTCGGGGTCGAGGTTGTTCATGAGCATCCGCAAGGGGGCCTCGGTGGCCCACGACTTCGTGGTCAGCTCGGTGCCGCGGGGTGCGCGGACGGGACGGGCGCCTTCCATGGGACGGCCTTTCTGGTCTTCCGAACGAGGGAAACCCTTCGTTCGGGGGGTGCGGGAGTGCGGAAATGAAGGGTTTCCCTCGTTCGGAACGCAGAGGGCGGGGTGGGTGGGTGGGGGGGGGAGGGTCAGAGGAGGGGGGTGGTGGTGGCGGACTGGGCGGCTTTCACCACGGCGCCGCTCGCCACGAGGCCGACGACGGTCTCGATCTCGGGGGCGAGGAAGCGGTCGGGGCCGGGGTGTCCCGGCGAGCCCGGGGAGGCCTCGAGCAGGGCAACGACCGCGCCGGTCGCCGCCGCGGGCTCGAGCGGTGCCCGCAGCCGGATGCCGCGTGCCGCGGTCAGCACCTCGACCGCGAGCACGCGGGTGAGGCCGTCGACGGCCCGGCGCAGCTTGCGCGCTCCCGACCAGCCCATCGAGACGTGGTCCTCCTGCATCGCGCTGCTCGGGATCGAGTCGACGCTGGAGGGGGCGGCGAGCCGCTTGAGCTCGGAGACGATGGCGGCCTGGCCGTACTGCGCGATCATCAGGCCGGAGTCGACCCCGGGGTCGTGGGCGAGGAACGGCGGCAGGCCGTGGTTGCGGGCCACGTCGAGGAAGCGGTCCGTGCGGCGCTCGCTCATGCTGGCGAGGTCGGCCGCGACGATGGCGAGGAAGTCGAGCACGTAGGCCACCGGGGCCCCGTGGAAGTTGCCGTTGCTCTCGACCCGGCCGTCGGGGGTGACGACGGGGTTGTCGACGGCCGAGGCCAGCTCCCACCCGGCCACGCGCGCGGCGTGGTCGATGGTGTCGCGCGCCCCGCCGGCGACCTGGGGGGCGCAGCGCAGCGAGTAGGCATCCTGCACCCTGGTGCAGGACTCCGTACGGTGTGACTCGCGGATTCCGCTGCCGAAGAGCAGGTTTCGCAGGTTGCTCGCAGACGCGGCCTGCCCGGGCTGGGGGCGAAGGGCCTGCAGGTCGGCGGCGAAGACGTCGTCCGTGCCCAGCAGTCCCTCGACGCTCATGGCCGCCGAGACGTCAGCCGTGGTCACGAGCCGGCGCAGGTCGTGCAGGGCCAGGACGAGCATCCCGAGCATCCCGTCGGTGCCGTTGAGCAGCGCAAGACCTTCCTTCTCGGCCAGCACCAGCGGCTCGATACCGTTGTCACGCAACGCGATCGCGGCATCGACCAGCTCGCCGTCGCGGGTGCGCACCGGCCCCTCACCCATCGCCGCCAGGGCGCAGTGCGCAAGAGGGGCGAGGTCGCCCGAGCAGCCCAGTGAGCCGTACTCGTGCACAACGGGGGTGATGCCGGCGTTGAGCAGCGCGACGTAGGTCTCGGCGACCACGGGACGCACCCCCGTGCGACCGGTGGCCAGGGTCGACAGCCGCAGGAGCATCAGCGCCCGCACGACCTCGCGCTCGACCTCGGGACCCGAGCCGGCAGCGTGCGACCGCACGAGGCTGCGCTGCAGCTGGGCTCGCTGCTCGCGCGGGATGCTCACGGTCGCGAGGGCCCCGAAGCCGGTGGACACCCCGTAGTGCGGTTGGAGGTCGTCAGCAAGCGCTTCGATGACCGCGCGCGTCGCCGCGAGCCCGGCCAGGGCGTCGGCCGTGAGCTCGACGGGGGCACCGTGCCGGGCGACCGCCACGACCTCCTCGGGGGAGAGCGGGCCGACACCCAGCGGCACCATGGCGGGGCTGGTGGGCGGTGCCACCGCAAGGGGCGTGGAGAGGGTGCTCGGGGTCATACCCACCATTGCAGCGCGTCAGCCCCTCCCGGGCGCCCCCGGGGGCCGCAATTGTGTCTCGTATGTCAGACGGTGACTCCTGAGGCGTGGACTGGTCTCTCGGGCGCAGCGCCAGACCCGGAGCCGACCTCAGTGGCCCAGCGCCTCGTCACGATCGCGTCGCTCGAGCAGGCTCGGCACCCACCGCAGCCCCAGGGCGCACCCCAGGGCGAGGGCGAAGAGGCCCCCGACCACGGCGACGACGAGGTCCCAGCCGCCGGCGCTCCACGCCAGGCCCGAGACGGCGCCGAAGACCGACGAGCCGAGGTAGTAGGCGAAGAGGTAGAACGACGAGGCCTGCCCGGTGCCCCCGCCCCCGAGGTGCGCCCGGGCCGACACCCAGCCGCTCGCCACCCCGTGCGCGGCGAAGAACCCCACCGTCTCGAGCGCGATGCCCACGACCACGAGCCACAGCGGGGCGACGAGGGTGAGGGCCACGCCGGCGAGAGCCACCACGACCCCGACCGGCATCACGGCCCGCCGGCCGTGGCGGTCGGCCAGCCGGCCTGCCACGGTGGACGACACCGACCCGAGGGCGTAGCTAAGGAAGACGAGTCCGGCGACGCCGAGACTGAGGGCGTACGGCGGCGCGGCCAGCCGGAACCCCAGCGCGTTGTAGGTCGCGACGAAGCCACCCATCGCCAGCGCGGCGAAGGCGTAGAGCAGCAGGAGGGCGGGGTCGCGGAGCACGTGGCGGGTGGCGGCCCAGGCCGCGCGCCCACCGGGAGCCGCGGGGACGAAGCCCCGCGAGGCCGGTAGCAGCGCGCGCACGACGACCGTGCACGCGACCCCGAACGCCGCGATGGCTCCGAGGGCCCAGCGCCACCCCGCGAGGTCACCCACCCCGCTGGCGAGCAGCCGCCCCGCCATGCCGCCGAGCGCCGTACCGCCGATGTAGAGGCCGCTGGCTCGGGCGTGGGCCTCGGGGTGCACCTCCTCGCGCAGGTAGGCCATCGCCACGGCCGACAGCCCGGCCAGGGTCACCCCCTGCAGCACCCGCAGGCCGAGCAGGAGCGGCCACGTGGGGGCGACCGCGCACAGCACCCCCACCACGCTGGAGGCCGCGAGGGACGCGTGCATCAGCGGGGTGCGCCCGACGCGCTCGGTGACGGGTCCGACGACGAGCAGCGCCACCCCCAGCCCGAGGGTCGCGGCAGAGACGCTGAGGGCACTCGACGCGGGCGACAGCGCGAAGCGGGCGGCGAGGTCGGGCAGCACCGGCTGCGTCGAGTAGAGCTCGGCGAAGGTGGCGAGCCCCGCAGCGAAGAGCGCCAGGGACAGCCGGCGGTAACCCGGGCTCCCCGGACGGTGGCCCTCGAAGGGACGGGTCTCCGCGCCGGTGGGGTGGGACCGGTCAGCAGCAGGCACCCGTCCCACGGTGCCACCAACCGCCGCGTCCTGCGAAACCTGCGAGACTGCCACCTTGTGAGCAACGCCCCCGCCGCCGCCGCGGCGCTCGACGTGCTCGCGCTGCTGTCGCGGCACACCGAGGCCATGCCGGCGGCGTCGATCGCGAGCCAGCTCGGGCTGCCGCGCTCGAGCACCTACCACCTGCTCGCGGTGCTGCAGGAGCGCGGCTTCGTGGTCCACCTGCCGGAGGAGCGGCGCTACGCGCTGGGGGTGGCGGCCTACGAGCTGGGCTCGGCCTACTCGCGGCAGGCCCCGTTGCAGCGGCTGGCCCGGCCCCTCGTCGCCCGTCTGGTCGACGAGACACAGCAGAACGCGCATCTCGCGGTGCTCCACGGCGCCGACGTCGTCTACCTGCTGGAGGAGCGCGCCCCCCGCCGCCCCCCGCTCGTCTCCGACGTCGGCGTGCGGCTCCCGGCCCACCTCACCGCCAGCGGTCTCGCCCTGCTCGCCGCCCTGCCGGCCGCCCAGGTGCGCGCGCTCTACCCGTCAGGCGCAGGACTCGTACGGCGTCACGCCGCGGGCCCGACCTCGCTCACCGCCCTGCGGTCGCTGCTCACTGGGGTGCGACAACGCGGCTACGCCGTGGAGGACGGCACCGTGACCCCTTCCTTCTCCTCGGTGGCCGCCCCTGCGCTCGACCGCTCCGGCTACCCCGCCGCCGCGATCGCCCTGACCTTCGAGGGCGACCGGGTGGGTGAGGCCGAGCGGGCTGCGTTGGCCGCCGCCGTCAAGGCCGCTGCCGCCGCGCTCTCCCGGCGGCTCTGACCTCACTGGAGCTCTGACCTCCCGCACACCACCGGTCTCGCGGCAGGGGTCTCGCGGGCAGGGCGATGTCGTTGGCGGACGCTGGAGGGACCTGCGAGGGTGACCACCGTGACCGACTCCGCCGACCGCCTGCTGCTCGACCGCATCGAGGCCTACTGCGACCTCGTCCCCCGTGCCGACACGGTCACCCACGAGGTGGGAGCCTTCACGCTCTTCGTCTCCCGGGGAGGCCCGGGGGCCTACGACTACTACGCCCGTCCCCGCCTCGGCCTCGACCGCCTGGTGACGGCCGCCGAGGTCCGGGAGGTCCTCAACCGCCAGGTCGGGCTCGGGGTGCCACGAGCCCTCGAGTGGGTCGACGAGACCACTCCCTCGCTGCGGTCGGCGGCCGAGGCCAGCGGCCTGGTGGTGCAGCGCTGTCCTCTCCTGGTCCTCGTCGGCACTCCGCCGGCGTCGGCAGCGCAGGCCCCGTCGGGGATGGAGATCAGGGTCATGGGGGCCGACGACCCGGATCTCCCGGGCGTGCACGCCACCGTCTCGGTCGGGTTCGCCCACCCCGGCACCGCGACGGGTGCCGCAGGGCTGCCCGAGCGCGACGCCGCCGCAGCGGCCGGGGCCGACGGGGCCCGCCGTTCGTCGCAGCAGGTCAGGTCGGGAGACTCCGTGGTCGTCGGCGCGCTCGTCGAGGGGCGTGGT
The DNA here is from genome assembly GCA_038230235.1 of Actinomycetales bacterium. Classification (GTDB taxonomy): domain Bacteria; phylum Actinomycetota; class Actinomycetes; order Actinomycetales; family Dermatophilaceae; genus Lapillicoccus. Next base: position 14,268 of record JBBRNQ010000082.1, on the reverse strand, counting down.
GCCGTCGGGGGTGGCAGCCACCGCCCACGAGGTGACACCACCGAGGTCGTCGGCGTCGGGGTGCTGCCCGCCTACCGCCGGCGCGGTGTCGCCGGAGCCGTGACCGCTGCGCTCTCGCACCAGGCCCTCGGCGCCGGGGTCACGACCGTCTTCTGCGGGGCAGAGGACGATGCCGTGGCGCGGGTCTACGAGCGGGTCGGCTTCCGCCGAGTCGGTACGGCGTGCCTCGGTCGCGTCGAGTAACACGGTCGAGTCGGACGTCTGCGGCACCCCTCCGTACGTTGGACGAGTGGAACGGAGAACGAGATATCTCGACCGAGACCGTCCGGATCTCGCACGGCAGGGATAGCATTCAGTACGGTTCGGGCGAGGTCGCGACACCCTCACAGTGCCGCGACCTCGCCGCCCCGTATATCGATTGTCCAACTCGGAGGCCTCACGTCCTCGACGAGTTCTACCGATATAGGCACTATGTCACTAGTCCTCGTCGATGCCAAGGAGTCGCGGTGGTCAGATCCTCCAGCCACCGAGCGCCACCCCTCTGGACCCAGGACGGACGGGAGGCTCCGTGTCAGACACGACGCCCTCTCCGGTGACCCCGGTCACACCAGTGACAGCGCCCGCCCCCCTGGACGGCGCCGTGGTGGCGATGCGCGAGCTCATCCTCTCGGGAGAGCACTACCGTGTCGCCGTCGCCGTCCACCTGCGGCTGACCGTCAACGAGAGCCAGGCCGTGAGCTACCTCTTCGCCCGGGGACCCATCGGCCAGGGTGAGCTGGCCGCAGCGATGAGCTTCACGACCAGCTCGACCACGGCCCTGGTCGACCGGCTCGAGCAACGGGGCATCGCCGAGCGGCGCAACGACCCCAACGACCGGCGCCGCAGCATCATCGCCCTGTCACCGGGCGGCCAGGTCGAGCTCGAGGAGGTGCGCACGTGGATGGGGCACGCGTTCGCGGGGCTCGACGAGCAGGAGGTGGCGGCCGCCCGCGACCTGCTGCTCAAGCTGGCCTCGAACCTGCGGCTCTACACCGACTCGATCCTCGAGCACCAGGGGGCTCACCCGAGGCCCCGCCGCCGGCTCGGCCGCGGCCCCGGCTCGTCCGCGCCGACCACCTGACGTCGTCCCGGCCGAGGAGCCGAGGCGCGCCGGTCGGACGCGGGGGCGGGCTCGCCCGGGCGCGGGCGGCGGGGCCGAGGGGTCGCCGTACGCTGGACGGATGACGCTCGAAGCCCGGCCGGCCGACCTGCCTCCCGAGAAGCCTGCCCATCGCACGACGACCCTGACCCGTCGCAGGCTGGGTGCCTACACCGCGACCAACGCGCGCGGCGGCTCCATCCCCGTGGCCGGCGGCGACGACGAGTTCACCCCCGTCGAGCTGCTCCTCGCGGGCATCGCCGCCTGCACGGCGGTCGACGTCGACCACCTCACCAGCCGGCGGGCCGAGCCCGACGACTTCGAGATCAGAGTCGACGCGCAGAAGGTGGCCGACGAGCAGGGCAACCACCTGCAGGACATCGTCGTCACCTTCCGCATCCGCTACCCCGAGGGAGAGGGGGGCGACCGGGCTCGCGCGGTGCTTCCCGACATCGTCTCGAAGTCGCACGACCGGCTGTGCACGGTCAGCCGGACCGTGATGCTCGGCGCCGACATCCGTACGGTGGTGGAATGAGTACGCCCACGACCCGCCGCAGCCACCCCGTCGACCTCGACGTGCTCGACCTCGTCCCCGTCGCGGAGGGAAGCACGCCGTACGACGCCGTCGCCGCCACCGTCGCCGCGGCCCGGGCCGCCGAAGCGGCGGGCTACCGGCGCTACTGGATGGCCGAGCACCACAACTTCCCCGGCGTCGCCTCATCGGCGACCGCCGTGCTCGTCGGTCACGTCGCCTCCGCCACGACCTCGATCAGGGTCGGCTCCGGCGGGATCATGCTGCCCAACCACGCACCGCTGGTGGTGGCCGAGCAGTTCGGCACCCTGGCGACGCTCCATCCGGGACGCATCGACCTCGGGCTGGGGCGGGCTCCCGGTACAGACCAGGTCACGGCCCACGCCCTGCGACGGGTGGAGGACGCGGCGGTCGACTTCGGCTCGGAGGTGGCGCAGGTGGTGCGGTACCTCGGCCCGGTCGACGCCGGTGCGCGGGTGCGCGCGGTGCCGGGCGAGGGCACCGAGGTGCCGATCTGGATCCTCGGGTCGAGCCACGGTGGCGCCCAGGTCGCGGCGGCCCTGGGGCTGCCCTACGCCTTCGCGTCGCACTTCGCCCCGCGCATGCTCCTCACGGCCCTGCAGATCTACCGCGAGGGCTTCCGACCCTCCGGCCGGGACGGGTCCCTCGACGCGCCACGGGTGGCCGCGGCCGTCAACGTCGTCGTCGCCGACACCCGCGAGAAGGCCGAGCGGATCTGGGGCTCGCACCTGCAGCGGGTGCACGGCATCGTCACCGGCCGTCGGGGGCTGCTGCCCCCCGCGGTCGACGGTGACGTCACGGCGCGGTGGTCGCCGCAGGAGCGGGCGGCGGTGGAGTCGATGACCGCGGTGTCCTTCGTCGGCACCCCAGCCGCCGTGCGTGACGGGCTGGCGGACTTCGTCGACGCGACCGGCGTCGACGAGGTCGTCGTGGCGACGTCAGCGCACGACCTCGACGACCGTCTGCGCTCGCTGCAGCTGCTCGGGGAGGCCTGGCACGGAGCCGGGGTGGCCGCCTCGGTGGCCTGAGAGCCACGGTGTCGTCCGACGCTGCCGGCTGGGTCTGCGTGCCCGGCCCTCCGTCCCCCCACCGACGGCTCACCCGGCCTACCGTCCCGCGCAGGGACTCTCCGTAGAGAAGCGGTTTCCGCTCCCTGAGCGTCGTCCTGGTCCTATCCTCGACAGCGTGACCACCGGTGCCCATGAGCGGACCGTTCGCCGACCGCGACCCGACCCGACCGCTGCCTCGCACGCCGGTGCGGCGTCGCTGCCGCGGCTCGTCGTCGACCACCTCGGCCGTGACGTCGGTGACCTGGTCGGTGACCTGGTCGCCGACCTCGAGCGCACCGTACCGGGGGCGGTCGACGCGGCCTACGTCGTCGGCTCCGTCGCCGCCCGCGACTACCGCCGTCGTCTGGACGACGTCGACCTGGTCATCGTCCTCGCCGGTCACCCCGACGCCCTCCTCGGGCGCCTGCTCGACGACGTGCACGACCGGGTCGAGCGGGCCCACCCCGACCTTCGGCCGGACCTCGTCTACACGACGTGGAGCGACCTCGGCCGGCCGCTGTCCGGCTCGGGGGCCCCGGCCCCGGGCACCCTCGGTCTGGCCCGCCGGGGCGGCGTCACCCTGGTCGGGCCCGACCACGGACCGACGCCCTTCGTGCGTCGTCAGCTGCTCGACCACGGCCTGGCCGTCATCGGCCCGTCGGTCTCGGTCGCGCAGGTCGCCGTCACCCACGAGGCGCTCGCGGCCCAGTGCCTGCGCGAGATCGCCGAGCGGTGGACCCCGTGGTGGGAGCGGTCCGCCCTGCTGCTCTCCTCGGCGGGCCGCCAGAGCCTCGCCGCCTCGGTGACCGACGTCGTGCTGAGGGTGGCGCGCCTGCACCACACCCTGCTCACCGGTGAGGTGCTGAGCCTCAGCGCCGTCGGGGAGTGGGCCCTGACGGTGTGCGAGCCCGAGTGGTCGCGCCTGGTGGAGGAGAGCCTGCTGGTGCGCCAGGACTCGCCCCACGCCTCGCCCTATCGCAGCCCGCTGACCCGCCGCCGCGATGTGCTGGCCTTCACCGACCTGCTCATGACCGTCGACGAGGAGACCTACGGGGCCGCGCCGGGCCCGCGCCCTGCGTCGCCGTCGCGCCGTCAGGTCGCGTCGCGCGACCGTTCGGGCGGCCGGAGGTAGCTCTCGGTCCCGCTCGGGGGCTCGTGGCCGCTCGATGCGGGGGAGTCCGGGCGCCGGAAGGCTCCGAGGTCGAGGACCGGGGGCGAGGCCAGCACGACCACCTCGTCGGGCGACGCGGCGGTGGCGGGTTCCGGACGGGTCAGCGCACCGGACCCGCGACCCGGGGAGCTCCGGGTCCCACCCGGCACCTGCGAGTCGCCGGATCCCGCCGCAGCACCGGCGGCGTCCGCGACCGCGTCCGGGCCCGGGTCAGCCGGGGCGACCACCGCGGACGGGGGAGGCGTCGCGAGCAGCAGGGCCCCGCCCGCCCCGACGACGAGCGCGAGCAGGCCCAGGCCTCCCTGCCCGAAGAGGGTGTCCCAGGGGTCGACCTGAAAGGTTGCGTCGAAGCTGTCGGTGCCTGTCGGGGAGGTCCCTCCGTCTCCGCCGACGCTGCCGTGGGTCGTCAGGACCCACCCGACGACGACGACAGTGAGCACGAGACCCATGAGGGCCAGCAGCCCGGCCAGCACGGCCCCGGCTCTGCGGACGGAGTCGCTGACCGGGGCGGTGCGCGGTCGCCCGAGGTGGAGACCGGTGAGGGCGACGACGGCGAGAGTGGGTGCGAGGGTCGGGGTGGTCACGGAGGGGTCCACCAGGAGGTACCCGATGCGTAGCGAGAGCGGCGGTGCGGTCTGACCTCCGGCCAACAGCGACATCGGGCCGGCGTAGGTGCCGTAGAAGCGGTGAGCCTGACCCACGACACCCGCCAGCGCGCAGAGGGCGAGAGCGGGCGCGAGCGCCGACCCCGCGCGGGTCAGGACGAGACGGCGCGGCTTCGGCGCGGCATACTGCTCGGACTCCACCCGCCGATCCTGCCATCCCCGAACGGAACGTGCTTGCCCCCATGAGCGACGCCACCACCGCCAGCCTCGTGCCCGACCCGCGCGAGGCCCCCCCGTTGCGCTGGGGCGTCATCGCCCCGGGGGGGATCGCCAACAAGTTCGCCGAGGCGGTGCGCGACCACACGGCCGGCAGCGTCGTCGCCGTCGGCTCTCGCGACGCGGTCAGAGCGGCCGAGTTCGCCGGGCGACACGGCATCCCCCGCTCCTACGGCTCGTACGAGGCGCTCGTCGCCGACGACGAGGTCGAGGCGGTCTACGTCGCGTCACCGCACTCGGGCCACCGCGACCACGCGGTGCTCGCGCTCGAGGCTGGTAAGCACGTGCTCGTAGAGAAGGCGTTGGCGCGCAACGGGATCGAGGTGGAGCAGATCTTTGCGGCGGCGAGCAGCCGTGGGCTCTTCGCCATGGAGGCGATGTGGACGCGGCACCTGCCGCACGTCGCCCGGCTGCGCGAGCAGATCGCGGCCGGGGCGATCGGCGAGCTCGTCACGGTGAGCGCCGACCACGGGCAGTCGCTCGACCTCGCCGCCGGGCACCGCCTGAAGAACCCCGACCTCGCGGGCGGGGCCATCCTCGACCTCGGGGTCTACCCCGTCTCCTTCGTCGTCGACCTGCTCGGTGCGCCGACGAGCGTGCAGGCCGCCGGGCAGCTCACCGAGACCGGGGTCGACGGCCACGTGGCGATGCTGCTCGCCTACGGCGGCAGGGCGATCGGGCTCGTCGACACGACGTTGTGGACCAAGACGCCGACGACGGCGACCGTGTCGGGCACCGAGGGCAGCCTCGAGATCGACGGCGACTTCTACGCCGGGGGGCGCACCGTCACCCTGCGCAGCGGCGGCCGGGACCGCGCCGTACGGGCGACCTGGCACGACGACGTGACCAACGGCTTCGAGTACGAGGCCGCCGAGGCCGCCCGGTGCATCGCCGCCGGCCGCCACGAGAGCGAGCGGATGACCTGGGGCTCGTCGCGGGCCGTCATGGCGGTGCTGGACGAGGCACGACGACAGGTGGGGGTCGTCTACCCCGGGGAGTGAGGCCGCCGGCGGATCGTGAGGATCTGCTCGGCGCGACCGACCGCACCCTGCTGGTCGAAGAGCCACGACGTGGTCAGGCCGACCCCCTGGCCGCCGAAGACGACGGTGGTGTCGAAGCCGACCCACTCGCCCACCGGCCGCCGGAAGAGGTGCAGCGACAGGTCGATGTTGGGGAAGATCCACGCCTCGGGGTCCTCACGCACGAGGACCCCGTTGGCCGTGTCGACGAGACCGACGAAGGCTGCCGTGGGGCTCGTGGAGATCCTCTCGACGAGGTCAATGTCGGTCCGCAGCCAGATCCGCCCCCGGCCGGGTCGGCTCGCCGGGTCGCGCCAGCCCTCGAGCGAGTCGATGTAGCCGCTACCACCGGGCCAGATCGAGCTGGAGTCCCAGCGTTCCCAGGTCTCGGGGGCAGGCAGCGGCTCCGGGGCGCCACCGGCGACCATCGCGGTGTCGCCGTGGGCCATCCGCCAGGCGTGGGCCCGCACCGCCGGTCGCCCACCGGCGACGAGCACGGCCTCGACCAGCTCGATCGTGCGACCGGGGCGGATCGTCGTGACCGTCACCTCGGTGGGCTCGCGCGGGATGACTCCGAGGATCTCGAAGGTGACCCGGGCCAGCTGCAGGTCGTCGCGCGGCTCGTGCTCCTCGATGGCGTGCACGATCAGGCCCGAGACCGGTCCCATGTGCTGCTCGTGGTCGTTCCAGGCGCCCTGCACGTGCACCGTGGGCTCGTAGATCCCGCCGGGCAGCCGTCGGTAGTAGCTCGTGGGGACGGGCGTCGTCCCGACCTCGAGCGTGGTGGCGGTGTCGGCGGTCATGGCACGACTCTAGGTGGCGGGGATCGCGGCACGTGAGGCATCGGTCCCGTGTGGGCCGTCCCACACCCATCCGCGCGGGCGGGTCACGCCCGGGGCAGCCACCTGACCACATCGGCGATGACGGTGTCCCAGACGGCCCACTCGTGACCGCCGGGCACGAACTGCGTGGTCAGGTCGAGCCCGCGGTCGGTCGCGGCGGCCACGAAGCGCTCGACCTGGGCGAGCAGGTGGTCCTGCAGGCCGCAGGACACGTGGAGCGCGGGCAGGGCGGCCGGGTCGGCGGCCTCGAGGAGCCGGAAGAGGTCGGCGTCGTGGGTGGGCACGCCCCCCTCGAAGATCCGCTCGAAGGTCGGGCGCCGCCAGGGCTCCTGCGCCAGCGTGACGAGGTCGACGGCGCCCGACAGACTGGCGGCGCCGGCATACCGGTCGGGGTGGGTGAGAGCGAGCTTGAGGGCGCCGTACCCGCCCATCGACAACCCGGCGACCCAGGTGTCCTCGCGGCGCGACGAGACCCGCAGGTAGCGTTGCACGAGGCTCGGCAGCTCCTCGGCGACCCAGGTCCACCACCTCTGCCCATGGACCTCGTCGGTGTAGAAGCTGCGACCCGCGGCAGGCATGACGACGGCGATACCGGCCTGCGCGGCATACCGCTCGATGGAGGTGTAGCGCGTCCAGGCCGTGTGGTCGTCGGAGAGCCCGTGCAGCAGGTAGAGCACCGGCAGCTCGGCATCGGCCTCCTGCGCCTCGACGCCGATCTGGCTGTCGGTGTCCTGCGGCAGCACCACCCGCACGGTCGTGCCCATCTCGAGGGCGTCGGAGTAGAGCTCCCAGGTCAGTGCGGCCATGGGCCGACGCTAGTTGAGGTTGGAGGGCGGCGCCTGCCGCGGGGCGAGGGTCACCCCGAGCCGGTCCTCGATCTGGGTCTCGCGGCGGATGGTGCGCAGAGCCATCCCGAGCCGGGTCTCGGTGTCGGGGGCGGCCAGCAGCACCTGCGTCTCCTGCGACTCCAGCTCGAGCACCCGGGGCGCCCAGTAGGACACGCCGGTGGGGTCGTCGGGCGGCAGACCCGGCTCGGCGAGCTCCTCGCCCCGGGCGTCGAGGTGCAGCCCGACCGCCACCACGAGCTCCCGGGCCAGAGTCGCCGCCCGCACCGGGTCACCGACCGGCTCGTCGAGCCGCTCGACCATCCCCGTCAGGTACGGAGTGCCGACGCTCTCGTCGAGCCCGCGCAGGTGGAAGCGCTGGGCCCCCACCGCGATGACGCCGAAGACCCCCGTGCCGATCAGGCCGATCTGCTCGATCCGGGCGACCGTGCCGACGTCGTGGGTGTCGCGGATGCCGTCGCCCACCTCGAAGCCCCGCCGGATCGCGACGACGCCGAACTCCGGTGCCAGGCCCTCCCTACGGGCGTCGCCACCGAGCAGGTCGTGCATCAGCTGCACGTACCGCGGCTCGAAGACCTGCAGCGCCAGCGGCGCCCCGGGCAGCAGGACGGAACCGAGCGGGAAGAGCGGGAGGGAGTCCACCTTCGCGACCCTACGATGTCGGCATGCCTGACGCCTCCCTCGATCCCCTGACGACCTTCAGCCGGGGGGGTCTGACCTTCGACGTCACCGACTCCGGGCCCGGACCGAGCGACACCGTGGTCCTCCTGCACGGCTTCCCCGCCGACCGGCAGTGCTGGGACGAGGTCGCCATGCACCTCCAGGGCGCCGGTCTGCGGACCCTCGCGCCGGAGCAGCGCGGCTACAGCCCGCGAGCCCGGCCGAGCGGCCGGCGGGCCTACACGACCGACGAGCTGGTGGCCGACGTCGTCGCGCTGCTCGACGCCGCCGGGCTCGACCGGGCGCACGTCGTCGGGCACGACTGGGGTGGGGCGGTCGCCTGGGCCGTGGCGGGCAGCCACCGCGACCGGGTGGCCTCGCTCACCGTGCTCTCCACGCCCCACCCGGCGGCGCTCGCGCAGGCCTACCGCACCCGGTGGCAGGCGATGCACTCGTCGTACATGGCGTGGTTCCAGCTGCCGTGGGCGCCGGAGGCGCTCTTCGAGCGGACGTTCCGTCCGGGGCTGATCCGCTCGGGCCTCCCGCGCGCGGTCGCGGAGCGCTACCTCAGCAAGATGCGCGAGCCGGGGCGGCTCACCGCGACGATCAACTGGTACCGCGCGATGCCCTTCTCCCGGGGCTCGATGCACCGGAGCAAGGTGCCCACGACCTTCGTCTGGGGGCGCGAGGACGCGTTCCTCGGGCGGGTCGCCGCCGAGGGCACGGCCGCGCTGGTGGCGGCGGACTACCTCTTCGTCGAGCTGCCGGAGGGGCACTGGCTGCCCGAGGTCGCTGCCGGTGCGTGCGCTGACGAGATCATCGCGCGGGTGCAGTCGGTAGCGGCGGGGGAGTCGGGGCAGTCGGGGCAGCCGGGGGAGCCGGGGGAGTCGGGGCGGGCTGGACGCTGATGCGGTTCGACCTTGAGGCGCTGCCGCCGGAGATCGTCGATTTCCTCACCGAGCGGCACCTCGCGACCTTGACCACGCTCCGCGCTGACGGCACGCCGCACGTGACCGCCATCGCGTTCACCGTCGACGTGGCGACGCGCACCGCCCGGGTCATCACCAGCGACGGCAACCAGAAGGTGCGCAACGTCGAGCGGGCCGGTGACAGCGGGGCTCCGGCCGTGCTCGCCCAGGTCGACGGCCGGCGATGGGTCGCTCTGGAGGGGCGGATGCGGATCTCCCGCGACCCGCAGGTCGTGGGCGACGCCGAGCAGCGGTACGCCCTCCGCTACCGGGTGCCGAAGCCGAACCCCCAGCGGGTGGTGCTGCAGATGGACGTCACGTCGGCGATCGGCCACTTCTGAGCCGGGGGGGTGGCGTTTTACCCCGCTGCGTACCGGGGTGGAACGTCGCGCGCGAGCGCGAGCGTTCACCACGCTCCCGGGCGGGACGTTCTACCCCGCTGCACACCGGGGTAGAACGTCGCGCACGAGCGCGAGCAAGCACCCCGCTCCATACGGCGACGTTGTACCCCGATGCCTACCGGGGTAGAACGTCGCGCACGAGCGCGAGTGTTCACCTCGCTCCATACGGCGACGTCCTCCCCCTTGGCGAGCACGGCGCCATCCCGGATGGAGCCGCCGGGCGCAACGGTCCGGGCGCGGCATACGCTGGCCTCGATGATCGAGCTGCTCACTCCCGCCCAGGTCGAGGAGATGCGCCCCGCCGGGCGGTTCGTCGCCTCGGTGCTCACCGCCCTCACCGAGGCCGCCGACGTCGGCGTCGACCTGCTCGAGCTCGACGCCCTGGCGCACGACCTCATTCGAGAAGCCGGCGCGACGTCGTGCTACATCGACTACCACCCGAGCTTCGGGGCGATGCCCTTCGGGAAGGTGCTGTGCACGTCGGTGAACGACGCGGTGCTCCATGGCCTGCCGCACCCCTACCGGCTGCGCGACGGCGACCTGCTCAGTCTCGACTTCGCCGCGAGCCTTGAGGGGTGGGTGAGCGACTCGGCGGTCAGCCTCGTGGTCGGGACGGCCCGCGACGAGGACCTCGCGTTGATCGACACCTGCCAGCAGGCGCTCGCCGCGGCGATCGGCATGGCCCGCCCGGGCAACAAGGTCGGCGACTTGTCGGCGGCGATCGGGGCGGTCGCGAGGGCCCACGGCCTCAGCGTCAACACCCAGTTCGGCGGCCACGGGGTCGGGCGCACGATGCACGGTGACCCCCACGTGGCGAACGACGGGCGGGCGGGGCGAGGGTACAAGCTGCAGCCGGGGCTGGTCATCGCCATCGAGCCGTGGTTCCTGCACACGACCGACCAGATCCGCTTCGACGACGACGGCTGGACCATCCGCAGCGCCGACGGCGCGAGGGGCGCGCACGTCGAGCACACCATCGCCATCACGCAAGGCGACCCGATCGTGCTCACCGCCCGCTCCTGAGCACGAGTCCCGCCTGGTACGGAGCCCTCTCCGCCTGGTCGGCCCGTCGGCTCGCCAGCCCGTCGGACCCGCCGGCTCGCCAGCCCCGCCGGCCCGTCGGCTCTCCGGCCCGTCGCTCTCCAGGTCAGCGGACCATCCAGAGCAGCCGGTGAGTGGTGACGTTCAGCACGGGCGAAACCTCAGAACAGGCCGGTCCAGACGATGACGGCGAGCAGGATGACCAGCAGGACACCGCCGAGGTAGAGCGGGGCGCCGGCGTCGGTGCTCGGGCGGTCCCCGGGGGAGGCGACCGAGGGGCTGTGGTGTGGGAGGGCGATGCGCACGGACATGACAGGGGCCTCTCTCGGGGAGTGGACTGGACGGCAATCGATCCGTCAGGCTCTATGTAACATCAACGGTGTCACATCTTGACTGTTGCATCAACTGCGGCATGGCCCCCCCGTTGCATGACCCGCGTCACACCTTCGCGCCGGGGCGTGCTCCCCGAGAGACACCCGCCGCCCGCGTGGCGACCGCGACTCCGGCGACGGCGACGACCAGCCCCAGCAGCTCGCGCAGGCTGAGCGACCGGTGGAGCACCACCCACTCGAGCACCGCGGTGACGGGCGGCATCACGAAGAACAGGCTGGCGGCCGAGCCGGCGCCCCGGGTGCGGACCAGGGCGCCGAGCAGGAGCAGACCGAGCACCGAGCTGACGACGGCGAGGTAGGCCAGCGCCAGGGCCGCACCCGCCGGGTCGTGGACCGGGTAGGGGCCTTCGGTGGCCAGGGCCAGGACCCACAGCGGCGGGGCCGACACGGCGAACTGCAGGGTCGCCGACCAGATCGGGTCTGGCCGACCCCCGATCCAGCGCTGCCCCAGGGTCCCGAGACTCAGGGCCAGTGTCCCGAGCGCACCGAGGCCGACGCCCACCAGGCCGCCGGCCGCGCTGACGTCGGGCCCGAGCACGACGAGCACCCCCACCACCCCGATGACGAAACCGACGAGCTGCAGCCGGGTCAGGCGCTCGCGCAGGAAGACGGCGGCGAGCAGGGCCGTGAGCACCGGACTGAGCGAGTGCATGAGCGACCCGAGGGTCCCGGTCAGCCCGGCGGCGAAGCCCAGGTACATCAGCCCGAAGAGCAGACCATTCATGACGAATCCCACGATGGCGATCCGCCCCGCCATCCCCCGGTCGATCCCGGGGCGGCGGCGCAGCGCCAGCGCCACCCCCGCCGCCACGACGGTGGCCAGCGCGAAGCGCCAGGCCACCAGGGTCAACGGGCCCATCGAGCGCACGCCGTACGGACCGGCGATGTAGCTCGAGGACCACACCAGCACGAAGGCGACGGCGGGAGCCACCGGCAGCGCCGGGGCGCGAGCCCGCCCCTGCTGCCGCGTCGCCACCCAGCGATGGTGTCACGACGTACGACGACCCGGCGGGCCGCGGATCCCCCGCAGCGGGGTCGCCCACGCCAGCCACCCCTCGCCGGGGGGTGACAGTGCCCGGCTCGTCAGGACGGGACGGACCACCCGGGTCCTACCGCTCGAGCGACCCCTTCAGTGACCTGCGACGTCATCCGGAAGACCACCCCGACGTGGCGGGCCCGCCAGGTAACGGTGTCGCCGAGGGTCATCGTGCCGCTGGTGACCCCGGCGACCGCCGTCTCGAGCCGTAAGGTGCAGTGGCGACGGCCGCCCGCAGGGAGCGCGTCGTCAGTCGGCGGCCAGCAGCCCCCGGATCTCGTCGGCGGTGATCTGCCCGCTGGAGAGGGCGCCGCCGTCGATGACCTGCCCGAAGAGCTGGCGCTTGCGCTCCTGCAGCGCGACGACCTTCTGCTCGATGGTGTCGGCGGAGACCAGCCGGTAGACCATCACGTGCTTCTCCTGCCCGATGCGGTGCACCCGGTCGACGGCCTGCGACTCGGCTGCGGGGTTCCACCACGGGTCGAGCAGCACGACGTAGTCGGCCTCGGTGAGGGTCAGGCCGAAGCCGCCAGCCTTGAGGCTGATGAGGAAGACCGGGGCCTCGCCGGAGCGGAACTCCTCGATGACCGCGCCGCGGTTGCTCGTCGAGCCGTCGAGGTAGGAGTAGGCGATGCCAGCCGCCTCGAGCCGTTTCCGGGCCCGGGCGAGGTAGCGGGTGAACTGGCTGAAGACGAGCACCCGGTGCTTCTCGGCGAGCAGCGGGTCGAGCAGCTCGAGCAGCGTGTCGAGCTTGGCCGAGCCGACCTCCTCGTGGGCCGCGTCGACCAGGGCCGGGTCGAGGCTGAGCTGACGAAGCAGGGTCAGGGACCGGAAGATGGCCATCCGGTTGCCCTGCGGGTCGTCGAGCAGGCCCAGCAGCTTCTGGCGCTCGCGTTGCAGGTGGGTGTCGTAGATGCGGCGGTGCTTGGGCGACAGGGTTACCTCGAGCACCTGCTCCTGCTTCGGGGGCAGGTCGGAGGCGACCGCCTCCTTGGTGCGGCGCAGCACGACCGGGCGGATCCGCGAGCGCAGCGTCGTGAGCTTCTCGGGGGCTCCGCCACTCTCGATCGGGCGGCGGTAGACCTCGGAGAAGCGCTGGGGGCTGGGGAAGAGGCCGGGCGCGACGATCGACAGCAGCGACCACAGCTCCATGAGGTTGTTCTCCATGGGCGTGCCGGTGATGGCGAACTTCACCGGCGCCGGTAGCCGCCTCGCGCACTGGTGGACCTGCGACTGGTGGTTCTTGGCGAACTGCGCCTCGTCGAGCACCAGCGCCGACCACTGCGTGTCGCGGAACCCGGGGGCGTCGAGGCGGAAGACGGCGTACGACGTCACGACGAGGTCGGCGCCGGCCACGGCGTCGGCGACCTCGGTGCCCCGCTTGCGGCTGGTGGACCCGAGGGTGACCACCTTGAGCGAGGGGCAGAAGCGGGCGGCCTCGCTCGCCCACGTCGGCAGCACGCTCGTCGGGGCCACGACGAGCACCGGCGGGCCGTCGGGCTGCTCGTCGCGGGCGGCCAGCACCATGGCCAGCGCCTGCAGGGTCTTGCCCAGGCCCATGTCGTCGGCGAGGATGCCGCCGAGCCCCGCCCGACGCAGCAGCGCCAGCCAGGTGAAGCCCTCCTCCTGGTAGGGCCGGAGCGTCGCCATGAGGCCCTGCGGCACGACGGGGAGCGGGCGCCCGTCGTCACCGGAGAGGGCCGACACGGCCTGCGCCCAGCGCTGGCTCTGCTCGCGGACCACGCCGAGCTGGACCAGCTCCTCCCAGAGGTCGGCCTGGTAGGGCGTGACGCGCAGCGGGCCGTCGACGCTGTTGTCGTCCTGCAGGTCGCGCGCCTCCTGCAGCAGCCGGCGCAGCTCGTCGAGCTCGGGCAGGTCGGTGCGGAACCAGGTGCCGCTGTCGAGGATGACGTGACCGATCTTGGTGGCGAGCGCGGTGAGCAGGGTCGCGAGCGGCACCTTCTCGCCACCGATGGTCACGTCGACAGTGAGGTCGAACCAGTCGGTGCGCCCCGGCATCGAGATCCTGGGGTCGGTGATGGTCAGCTGCACCACCGGCGCCTCGTCGGCCTCGGCGTAGCTGCGCTCGCCCAGGACCTGCACGTCGAGGCCGGGGTCGGCCTCGAGCGCTGGCAGGACGTCGTCGAGGAAGGTGAGCATGGGCAGCCCCGACAGCCGCGTCGTCGGCACCAGCCGTGGTCGCCCCCCGACCATGACCCGCAGCGAGGGCACCTCGGCGAGGACGTCGGGGCCGGTGAGGAGCCGAGCCTCT
>JBBRNQ010000081.1:0-19196 GCA_038230235.1 Actinomycetales bacterium | reverse complement strand
CTCGACGAAGAAACGGCGGTTGTCCGCCACGAAGTCGGTGTCGTCGTCGGGAACCCGGCGGTCCTGGGTGATCGCCTCGACCGGGCAGACGGGCTCGCAGGCGCCGCAGTCGATGCACTCCTTGGGGTTGACGTAGAGCTTGCGCTCACCCTCGTAGATGCAGTCGACAGGACACTCCTCGATGCACGACTTGTCCATGACGTCGATGCAGGCGGAGGCGATGACGTAGGGCATGGGGGCTCCTCAGGCAGGTTGGTGGTCGAGCGTGGGGGTGGTGACCACTGCGGCAGTGACGGGCGCCGCGTCGGTCGAGTGACCGGGAAACAGTGCGGCACCGGGGTCGAGGTGGACAGCAGCGTTGTTGACGGCGGTGGCGACCTCACCGAAACCGACGGCGATCAGCCGCACCTTTCCGTCGTAGTCGACGATGTCACCGGCCGCAAACACCCCGTCGACGGCCGTGCGCATGGCCGAGTCGACGACGAGGTGCCGGTTGTCGTGCAGCTCGATCCCCCACTCCCGCAACGGTCCGAGGTTGGCGGTGAAGCCCAGTGCGGCGACGAGCCGGTCGCACGGGAGAACCATCGGGGCGTCCGCGTCCGCGCCCGTGACCTTGACCTCGACCTGCTCCAGCACCGCACCGCCGGTCGTCGTGACCACCTGGGCGTTGGTGACGATCTCGACCGGCGACCTGCGGAGCATCTCGAGCGAGCCGTGGTGGGCGCGGAAGGCTTCGCGCCGGTGCACCAGGGTGACCCTGCGGGCGACCGGGTGGAGCATCAGTGCCCAGTCGACGGCGCTGTCCCCGCCTCCGACGACCACCACGTCACGTCCCTCGTAGTCGGCGGCCGAGGGGACGAAGTAGTCGAGCCCGCGGCTCAGGAACTCCTCGCCCGCGGGGAGCGGCCGGGGGGTGAAGGTGCCGATGCCACCGGTGATCACGACCGCACCGGTGGTGACCCGCGTGCCGGCGCTCGTCGTGACGACGAGACGGTCGGGTCCTCCCTCCACGACCGTGCGCTCGAGCCCCTGCGCCTCCTGCGCCAGCAGGTAGGTCGGACGGTATGGAGCCGCCTGCTCGACGAGGTTGGCGACGAGGGTGCGCCCCGAGACGGTGGGGAACCCGGCCACGTCGAGGATCTGCTTCTCGGGATACATCGCCGAGACCTGGCCGCCCACCTGGCTGAGGGAGTCGACGACGGCGGTGCGCAGCCCCCGCACCCCGGCGTAGTAGGCACCGTAGAGCCCCACCGGACCGGCGCCGACGATCAGCACGTCGACCTCGACCGGCGAGCCCGCGCTCATGCCGACGCTCCCGCGTTGGCGAAGAGCATCCGCACCTTGTAGCGCTGCATCTTGCCGGTGGCGGTCTTCGGCAGCTCGTCGACGAAGACGACGCGTCGCGGGGCCTTGAAGTGGGCGAGACCGTCACGGGCGAAGGCGATGAGCTCGTCGGCCGTGACCGGCACCGCCCCGCTGACGACGGCGGCCACCGGCTTGTCGAGGCCGTCGGCGTCGGGCACCCCGATGACGGCGACCTCGAGGACGCCGGGGTGCTGCAGCAGGCGGGCCTCGACCTCGGCGGGAGAGACCCAGATGCCTCCTGCCTTGATGAGGTCGTTCGACCGACCGAGGCACGTGTAGTAGCCGTCGGGCGAGCGCACATACGTGTCACCGGTGTTGAGCCACTCCCCCTGGAAGACGGTGCGGCTCGCATCGGTGCGTCGCCAGTAGCCCGTGGCCATCGACTCGCCGCGCACGTAGAGCGACCCGGGCGTGCCGTCGGCGACGAGGTCGCCCGCGAGGTCACGCAGCTGGATCTCGTAGCCCGGCACGGGCTGGCCCGTCGTCCCGCCCCGCACCGCACCCGGGCGGTTCGACAGGAAGATGTGCAGCTGCTCGGTCGACCCGATGCCGTCGATGATCTCGACGCCGAAGCGCGCGGCGAAGCGCTCCAGCAGCGGCGCCGGCAGGGGCTCCCCGGCCGACGTCGCGAGCCGCACCGAGGCGAAGGTGTCGTCGGGCAGGTCGCTGGCGAGCAGCGCGGCGAAGAAGGTCGGCACCCCGAAGAAGAGGGTCGGGCGCTGCGTGGCCAGCACCTCCCCCACGACGGCGGGGGTCGGCCGTCGCGAGTCGAGCACCGTCGTCGCACCCACCGAGAGCGGGAAGAAGAGGCTGTTGCCGATGCCGTAGGCGAAGAACAGCTTGGCCACCGAGAAGCACACGTCGTCGGGTCTGATGCCGAGCACCTGGGTGCCGTAGCTGTCGCACACCGCGCGGATGTTGGCGTGCCGGTGCATCGCCCCCTTGGGCTGACCGGTCGTGCCGGAGGTGTAGAGCCACAGGGCCCACGAGTCGTCGGTCGTGCCGACGACGCCCCGCAGGGCGGGAGCGGCCTGCCCGGCCGAGACCAGGGTGTCGAAGCCGCGCCGGTCGACCCCGTCGGGCAGCTCGATCGCGAAGTCACCGGTCGTGACGACCGTGCGCACGTCGGGCGTGAGGCGCAGCGCCGCCTCGACCTGTCCCACGAAGTCGGCGCTCACGACCACCGCCCGGGCGCCGCAGTCGTCGATGATCTCGCCGAGCTCGCGGCCGCTGAGCATCGTCGACACGGGCACCGCGACGAGCCCGGCGCGGAAGCAGGCCAGGATGCCGGCGAGCATCGCGACGTCGTCACCGGACACGAAGACCACGCGGTCGTCGCGGTGCAGGCCGAGCGCACGCAGGCCACCGGCCACGTCGGCGACGTGCCCGGCGAGCGTGTCGTACGAGAGGCTGTCGGTGCCGACCGCCGACCTGACGGCGACCCTGGCGCCGCGCCCGGCCTCGACGTGGCGGTCGACCAGCCACGCGGCGGCGTTGAAGGGGGTGCTCATGGGGTCAGACCCGCTTGAGGTCGTAGTGGCCCCGCTGGCCCGACCCGTAGCGGCGCAGTGCCCCGTCTGGCCCAGAAGCATTGGGGCGTATGAAGATCCAGTTCTGCCAGGCGGTGAGTCGACCGAAGATCTTGGTCTCGGTCGTCTCCGGACCGACGAAGCGGTGGTTGGCCTCCATCCCCGTGAGGGCGTCGGGCGAGAGCGACGCCCGTTCCTCGAGCACGATCCGCAGCTCGTCCTCGAAGTCGATGTCGTCGAGGGCGAGGGTCACCAGGCCGGCTGCGTCGGCAGCGGCGGTGTCGAGGGCAGTGCCCACCGTGGCGGTTGCCGCCTCGAGGTGGTCGTCGTGACCCCAGAAGCGTGAGGCGAGGCGGGTGAGCCCGTTGCCCATGGGGAAGGTGCCGAGGTTGGAGTCGGTGAGCTGCACGGTCGCCGGGGCCGCGTCGGCGTCGACGTCCTCGTAGACCCCCTCGAGCATGTACTGACGGTCGCAGGCCAGGGCGAGCTCGAGGAGCAGCCCGACGAACGCCGTACCGGGGTCGATGACCGCAACCAGGCTGCGGCTCGTGACGTCGAGCCGCTTGAGGGTGCGCTTGTAGTAGTGGGTCACCTCGCGCACGAACCAGTCGTCGGCCAGCGAGCGCAGCTGCTGGTCGTGGGCGAGCACGAGGCCGCGCTGCTGCTCGTCACCCGTGGCGCGGACGACCCAGGTGCCGATCTCGGCCTCGTTGGTGCGCAGGTGCAGGATGAGGTCGTCGAGCGCGCGGGTCATCGCCATCGGCCAGTAGTCGACGCCCTGCGCGAGCACGCCCGCCGCGTCGGTGGGTGGCGCCTCGGTCGGCGCTGAGACGGTGATGTCGGCGACCCGGCGGCTCCGGTCGACCACGGCCCGGACGTAGGGGTAGACGATCTCGTCGCCGTCCACCCGGCGGTCGAGGGTGGTCAGCGGCACTCCCGCGGCACCGGACGGGCGGTCGGAGCGCTGGGCGGCCGACGCCGTCCGCCGGGCGATCTCGTCGGCGAAGCCGTTGCGAGCCACCGTCGCGTCGACCAGGCCCCACTCGACCGCCGTCGTGCCCCGGTAGCCCTCGGACTTCGTCGCGAAGAGGTCGGCGCGGTCCTTGCGGACGTGCCGCTTGTCGACGACGCGGGTCAGCCCACCCGTGCCGGGCAGCACCCCGAGCAGCGGCACCTCCGGCAGCGACACCGTCGACGAGCCGTCGTCGACGAGCACGATCTCGTCGCAGGCGAGAGCGAGCTCGTAGCCACCGCCGGCGGCCGTGCCGTTCAGCGCCGCGATCCAGGTCTGGCCGGAGCTGGCCGTCGCGTCCTCGATGCCGTTGCGCGTCTCGTTGGTGAACTTGCAGAAGTTGACCTTCCAGCCGTGGGTCGATTGGGCGAGCATCCGGATGTTGGCGCCGGCGCAGAACATCTTCTCCAGGCCACCGGTCATGACGACCGCCTTGACGCCGGGGTGCTCGAAGCGCAGGCGCTGGACGATGTCGTAGAGCTCGATGTCGACGCCGAGGTCGTAGGAGTTCATCTTCAGGTCGTAGCCCGGGACGAGGCCGCCGTGCTCGTCGACGGTGAGCGTCACCGTCGCCACCTCGCCCTCGACGGCGATGGCCCAGTGGCGGTAGCGCTCGGGCGACGTGGCGAAGGAGACGACGGGTGGGGCGGTCACCGCCGTCTCGGGGAGGTCGGTGATGGTCATGGGCGCTCCAGGGATCGACGGCTTCGGCGAAGGTGCTCCCCAACTGTCTACGATTCACTACACGTACGTCAAGGGTCTGTAGACTTTTCCTGACACCTGGTCGGAGGGCGCCCGAGGGCCTGCGAGGATCCGGTGCCACCGATCCACCGACCACGGGAAGGAGCCCTGCGATGGCGAAGTCGCCCACCGACGCCAGCGCCCGCTCCCTGCTGCTGACGGTGCTCGGCGAGTTCGTCCACCCGCGTGACGGCGAGGCGTGGACGGGCACCCTCGTGACGGCGCTGGCCGCGCTCGGGGTCGAGGAGAAGTCGGCCCGTCAGGCGCTGGCCCGCACCGCCACCGAGGGACTGCTCGTCTCCGCGCGGCACGGCCGCCGCGTGCGCTGGAGCCTCACGCCGGCCGGTCGGCAGATCCTGTCCGAGGGGACGGAGAGGATCTACGGGTTCATGCGCGGACCGCGCACCTGGGACGGGCGCTGGCTCGTCTGCACCATCGCCGTGCCCGAGTCGCAGCGCCAGCTGCGCCACTCCCTCCGCACGCGCCTGACGTGGCTCGGTCTCGGCTCACCCTCCCCCGGCCTCTGGGTCGTCCCCGACGCCTCCAAGGAGCCCGAGGTTCGCGCGGCGATCGACGAGCTCGGGCTGTGGAGCCGCACCTACGCCTGGGTCGGTACGGCGATCGACGCGGTGGAGACCACGCGCATCCTCGCCGAGGCGTGGGACCTCGACGCCGTCGAGGAGCGCTACACCGCGTTCGTGCAGACCTACGGGTCGCTCACGGTCACCACCAGCGCGGAGGCCTTCCTCGCGCAGGTCCGCCTCATCCAGGACTGGCGCCGGTTCCCTTTCGAGGACCCCGACCTGCCGGCCGAGCTGCTCGACCACGACTGGCCGGGCGCCCGCGCGGCGGCGGTCTTCCACGACCGTCGCGACCGCTGGCACCGGCTCGCCCAGACCGAGTGGGACCGACTCGAGGCGCAGTCGGCCCAGCGCAGCTGAGGTCGCCCCCACCTCGCAGAGGATGAGGTGTCAGAAGCGGTGGTCCTCGACGTCGACGTAGCCGCCGGACTCCTCGTGCCCCGGCGGTCGCGACCCCACCATCGACCCCTGCCCCGTATGCCGCGTCGCCGGCTCGCGCGCGTCCGCCGCGGCTGCGCCCATGCCGGCCCCGCCGACGCGCTTGCGCAGCGCCGCGTCGGACTCGTTGCCCTCGTATCCGCGCACGAGCAGCCAGTCGTGCACGGCCTCGCGGTCGGGGTGGCCGTCGGGCACGGTGTTGTAGACGTAGTTCACGCCGCGGGCGAGGGCCTCGGCCTCGAGGTGCTCCATGACGAACGACCCCACCCCGGCGCCCTGGTGCGCCGGGTCGACGGCGAGGGTGACCTCGGCGTCACCGCCCCAGGTGACGTCGAGCCAGCCCACCCCCACGACGGTCTCCGAACGGTCGGTCGCGACGAACCAGTCGCCCGGCAGGTCGGCCCCGTCTGCGCGCTCGGCCGCGTGGTCCACCGCGAGCGAGCCTGCGGGGGCGCCACCGACGATGCGGGCCTTGGCGGCGTCCCAGACGGGGCGGGCCTCCCGGCTCCAGCGCAGGTCGGGGCCCGGTGACGCGGGGGTCGGCTCCGCCACCTCAGACCAGCCCTTCCTCGGCGAGGTGCACGTAGTCGAACTCGACCGGCTGGTCGTTGATCCCGGTCGACGGCGGCGCGATCCAGCCGGCGAACTTCCCGGGCTCGTACTGCGGCACCATGAGCGCGGCCACGGCCGCACGGTCGGCGTCGCTCGGCAGCCACGAGTCGATGGAGGAGGCGTGGGCGTCGGTGTCGATGACCTCGCCCTGCGGGCTGACCGGCTGCCCGGCGTACGCACCCACCCGGCGGTTGAACCCCTCGTGCGGCAGGAAGAGCCGCTCGGTGAGCCCTGCGTCCTCGAGCGCCTGGTTCCACCGGCGCACCCCGTTGTCGCAGTCGGCGACGTACTCGTCGCGCAGGTCGAGGTTGAGCGCCGAGAGCATCGGCACGGTCTTGGTGCGGATCTCTCCGTCCGCGACGTAGCTCATCTCGCGGGTGTCGTCGAGCAGCACGTGGTCGTCCTTGCGCCGCGTCTCCATCCAGCGGCCCTTGAGCCCCGAGGAGTAGTAGTTGCCGGCGTTGGTCGACTGCTCGGAGCCGAAGAGGTCCATCGAGACGGAGAACTGGAAGTTGAGGTACTTCTGGATGACGTCGAGCGGGATCACCCCGTCGTCGAAGGTAGCCGTGCCGCCCTTCGCCGCCATCACCTCGGCGGTGCGCTCCACGACCCGCTGCACGCCGGTGGTGCCGACGAACATGTGGTGGGCCTCCTCCTTGAGCATGAAGGAGCAGGTGCGCGCGAGCGGGTCGAAGGCCGACTCCTTGAGGGTGCCGAGCTGGTACTTCCCGTCGCGGTCGGTGAAGTAGGTGAACATGAAGAACTGCAGCCAGTCGGTCGTCGCCTCGTTGAAGGCACCGAGGATCCGGGGAGAGTCGAGGTCACCGGAGTTGCGCTTGAGCAGCTGCTCGGCCTCCTCGCGGCCCTCGCGCCCGAAGTAGGCGTGCAGGAGGTAGACCATCGCCCAGAGGTGGCGGCCCTCCTCGACGTTGACCTGGAAGAGGTTGCGCAGGTCGTAGATGCTCGGGGCCGTGTCACCGAGCACCCGCTGCTGCTCGACGGACGCGGGCTCGGTGTCGCCCTGGATGACGATGAGCCGCATGAGGTCGGCGCGGTGCTCGCCCGGCACCTCCTGCCACGCGGGCTTCCCCTTGTGCTTGCCGAAGCTCACGACCCGGTCGGGGTCGGCCTCGGCGAGGAAGATGCCCCAGCGGTACTCCTCCATCGGCACGTGCTCGAAGTGCGCCCACCCGTCACGTCCGACGGCGACCGCCGTGCGCAGGTAGACGTCCTTCGTCGGCAGCGACGGACCGAGCGTCTTCCACCAGTCGATGAACTTCGGCTGCCACCCCTCGAGCGCCCGCTGCAGGCGCCGGTCACCGGCGAGGTTGACGTTGTTGGGGATCCGCTCGTCGTAGTCGATGGTGCTGAGCGGCCCGGTGGGCGCGGGGGCTGATCCGGTGCGAGCGTCGATGCTCATCGCGGTCTCCTGGTGCAAGGGGGTGGCAAGGGGGGGTGACGTGGGGGTCCCACGGTTGGCGTCCCCTAAAGTTCTACACTTTCGTAGCGCAGATGCCAAGGGTTTGTGGAGTATTTGTTGGCGGACCCTCACCCCTGGGGTCGGCTCCGCTCCGCCCACGTGGACGCTGCCCGGTCGAGGGCGTCGTGGTCGAGGCTCATGCCGCCGAAGCTGGCCAGGGTGCTCATGGGCATGCTGCCGATGACGCCCACCAGCTCGTCGCTCATGACGTTCATCGACGTGCCCGCTCCCGCAGCCTCCTCGAGGATCTCGCGCCCGATCGGGTCGCTGATCCACTCCTTGAGGGTGGAGTCACGCGTGAGCGGCTCCGTGATCGGCGGGGCCGCAAGCGTGATCGTGCGGGTCAGCGGCAGGTCACGCGAGCTGGGTCCGACGTGGACCGTGAAGTCCCCCTGCTCGACGACCCAGCCGTGGTGCCGCACCGACCAGAACGAGAACGCCCGCTGGTCGAGGACGATCGACACCCGCTGCGTCTCACCCGGGCGCAGGAAGACCTTGGCGAAGCCCTTGAGCTCGCGGGGAGGTCGGGCGACCGACGACTCGGGGTCGCCGACGTAGACCTGGACCACCTCGGCGCCCCCGACGGAGCCGGTGTTCGTCAAGGTGACCTCCACCGCCACGCCGAGGGTCCCGTCGGCCGCGTCGCCGGACGGCGTGACCGTCAGGTCCGAGAGCGCGAACGTCGTGTAGGACAGGCCGAAGCCGAAGGGGAACGCCACGTCCTGGCGGGAGCGGTCGTAGCCGCGGTAGCCGATGAAGAGCCCCTCCCCGTAGCGCACGACGTGCGAGTCACCGGGGAAGTTGAGGGAGGACGAGCTGTCCTCCAGCCGGTGCGGGATCGACTCCGCCAGCCGCCCCGACGGGTTGACCCGGCCCGTGAGCACGTCGACGGTCGCAGAGCCGGCCGCCTGGCCGCCGAGCCACGACTCGACGACCGCCGCGGCGTATGGAGTCACCTCCCCGAGCAGCACGGTCGAGCCGTTGACCAGCACGACGACGACATCGGGGTTGGCGGCGGCCACGGCCCGGAGCGCCCGCCGCTGGCTGGCCGGGAGGTCCATGTGGGTGCGGTCGAAACCCTCGGACTCGTCGGCCGCAGGAAGGCCCATGAGCATGACCACGGTGTCGGCCGAGGTGGCGACGTCGACGGCCTCGGCGACCAGCGCCGCGTCGTCGGCGACGTCACCGGGGTCGCGGTCGTCGCCGAGCTGGTACCCCGCGGCGAAGGCCACCTGTCCGTAGACGGCCGTGAGCTGCCCGAGCACGGTGTCGACCCTGGTGGGGTTGACCTGCGACGACCCGGCGCCCTGGAAGCGGGGGGTGCGCGCGAGCTCGCCGACCACGGCGATCTTCGCCTCAGGTCGCAGCGGGAGGACACCGTCGTTCGTGAGCAGCACGACCGACTCGGCCGCCGCCTCCCGCGCCAGCGCGTGGTGGGCGTCGAGGTCGACCGTCTCGTCGAGGTCGAGCACGCCCGACCCCCTGTCGACCAGCTCGAGCACCGTCCTGACCCGGGCGTCCAGGACAGCTGCGGGGAGCACGCCTGACTCCACCGCTGCGGCCACCGCCTCGGGGCTGCGCCCGAGCGCCGGGGGCATCTCGAGGTCGAGCCCGGCCAGCAGGGCGGGCACCCGGTCGTAGACGGCCCCCCAGTCCGAGAGGACGAGCCCTCCATACCCCCATTCCTCGCGCAGCACGGTGGTCAGCAGCCAGCTGTTCTGCGACGCCGAGACGCCGTTGACCTTGTTGTAGGAGCACATCACCGTCCAGGGGTCAGCGCCCTTGACGACGCGCTCGAAGGCCGGGAGGTAGATCTCGCGCAGCGTCCTCTCGTCGACCTGGGCATCGACCCGCAGCCGGTCCTCCTCCTGGTTGTTGGCGGCGAAGTGCTTGACCGACGTGCCGACCCCCTGCGACTGGATCCCGTCGACGATCCCGACCGCGAGCTCACCCGCGAGGAAGGGGTCCTCGCTGAGGTACTCGAAGTTGCGCCCGCACAGGGGAGACCGCTTCATGTTGATGCCCGGGCCGAGGATGACAGAGAGGTTGCAGGCGCGGGCCTCACGTCCCAGGGCGACGCCGATCCGGCGCAGCAGGTCGGGGTTCCAGCTGGAGGCGACGGCCGACGCGGTCGGGAAGCAGGTCGCCGGGAGCGACCCACCCAGACCGACGTGGTCGCCCTCCCCGGGCTGGGCCCGGAGCCCATGGGGCCCGTCGGAGACCATGATCCGCGGGATGCCGAGCCGATCGACCGGAGCCGTCCACCAGAAGCCCGACCCGCTGGTCAGCGAGGCCTTCTCGGTGAGGGTGAGCTGCGTGAGCAGCGCGTCGATGTCCATGGTCGGGAGCCTTCCTGAGAACGGTGGGGACCCTGCCGGTCACACCGGCCTCCTGATCCACACCTGCGAGCACGCGGCGACGCCGGCACGGCCCGGCGACACCACCGACAAACATACTGACGGGAGAACGGGCTGCGGCGGGCGCCGACGGCGCAGACTGGACCTACGCGCCGGGCTGCCGCGTCGGCCACGGTTCACGTCCGCCGCCCGCCTCTTGCAGCCGGCCACCCGCAACGCTGACCCGACCAGGAGGACCACCATGGATGTCGACGTCGTCGGCCGTCTCCTGTCCACGCTCCCCGCGGACGACGACCACCCCTACCGCACCGGACCCTGGCGCCCGCAGGACACGGAGTGGGAGGCCGACGACCTCGAGGTGGTCGAGGGGGTGATCCCGACGGATCTCGACGGGGTCTACCTGCGCAACACCGAGAACCCCCTCCACCCGTCGCTGCGCAGCTACCACCCCTTCGACGGCGACGGCATGATCCACGTCGTCGGCTTCCGCGACGGAAAAGCGTTCTACCGCAACCGGTTCGTGCGGACCGACGGGCTCGTGGCCGAGCAGGAGGCCGGCGGCCCGCTCTGGGCCGGGCTCGCCGAGCCACCGTCGATCTCGCTGCGGGAGCACGGCTGGGGGGCCCGCACCCGGATGAAGGACGCCTCCAGCACCGACGTCATCGTGCACCGGGGCACCGCCCTCACGAGCTTCTACCAGTGCGGCGACCTCTACCGGGTCGACCCCTTCTCGGCGCAGACCCTCGGCAAGGAGTCGTGGAACGGCGGTTTCCCCTGGCAGTGGGGCGTCTCCGCGCACCCCAAGGTCGACGACCACACCGGCGAGCTGCTGTTCTTCAACTACGGCAAGGAGGCTCCATACATGCACTACGGGGTCGTCGACGCGAGCAACGAGCTCGTCCACTACGTCGACGTGCCCCTACCCGGGCCTCGCCTGCCTCACGACATGGCGTTCACCGAGCACTTCACGATCCTCGGTGACTTCCCGCTCTTCTGGGACCCCGGGCTCCTCGCCAAGGGGGCCCACGTCGCCCGGTTCCACCCCGACCTGCCCACCCGCTTCGCGGTCATCCCCCGCCGGGGGCAGACCGCCGACATCCGCTGGTTCGAGGCCGAGTCGACGTTCGTGCTGCACTTCGTCAACGCCTACGAGGAGGGCGACGACATCGTCCTCGACGGCTACTTCCAGGGCGACCCTGCGCCCACCGACAACGGCACGGGCGACAAGTGGCAGCGCGCCTTCCGCTTCCTCGCCCTCGACCGTATGCAGTCGCGCCTGCACCGGTGGCGCCTCGACCTCGTCACCGGGCTGGTCAAGGAGGAGCCACTGAGCGAGAGCATCACCGAGTTCGGGATGATCAACGGCAGCTTCGGTGGGCGCAGGCACCGCTACTCCTACGCCGCATCGGGCAAGCCCGGGTGGTTCCTCTTCGACGGCCTCGTCAAGCACGACGTGCTCACCGGCCAGGAGGAGCGCTACGCCTTCGGTGACGGTGTCTACGGCAGCGAGACGGCGATGGCCCCTCGGGTCGGGTCGACCGGTGAGGACGACGGCTACCTGGTGACCCTCACCACCGACATGACCGCCGACGCGTCCTACGCCGTGGTCTTCGACGCTGCCCGGGTCGCCGACGGTCCGGTCTGCCGGCTGCGGCTGCCGGAACGCATCTCCAGCGGCACCCACTCCACCTGGGCCCCCGGGGCCGACCTGCGTCGGTGGCAGACGGCCGACACCGCTGCCCAGGCCGTGGGCCTCTGACCGACGGGCCGGTGTCGCCCGAGCCCCCGGCTCGAGGAGCTAGAGGACCGATGCACGGCCGGCTCTGGTCGACCGCACGTCGAGGACGACGAGCGCGACCGCCAGCACGATGACCAGCGTCGTCGAGACGGCCGCCAGGAGTCCCGTGGCGGCGCTGGTCCCGGAGATGATGTTGTAGGTGCCGTGCCAGAGCGCGACGAGCAGGATGCTGCCGGGTGGTCGTAGAGCCAGGTCAGCACGACCGCTCCGCAGAAGAGCCCCAGCACCCAGCCGACGGTGACCGGCGCGGTGAACTCCCGGAAACCCTCCACCACGAAGAACATCGGCAGGTGCCACCCGGCCCACAGTGCGGCGAGGAGCAGCGTCGCGGCCAAGGGTGTATGACGTCGTCGAAGTTGCGGCAGCGCGTACCCACGCCACCCGGTCTCCTCCCCGAGACCCCCGACCACCACGATCACGGCACCGACGCCCACTGCCCCCCAGCTCGACGGCAGGCCGCTGAACCGGGCGAAGTCACCGGCCGCGGGAAGAGCCTGACCGAGGACGCGCTCGACGAGGAGGACCAGCACCAGCACGACCAGGGGGCTCACCGCGAAGACCCACCACCGCAGGGGAGCACGCACGCGCACCATGCGTCGACCCAGGTCGGCCAGACCCGGTGCCCCGTCGTAGCGCGCGGTCACGACCACCGCGGCCACCAGTGGCGCCACCAGCGCCGGGAAGTGCGTGGGCCAGCCCTGCCCCGCGGTCACGCGACCGCCCGTCACGGTGATCGGGAGCAGCCACAGCCAGGCCAGCAGGTAGGCCAGGACGAAGAACCAGACGAGGCGGCCCCGTACCCCGTCGGCTCGTGACGCGTCCTCGGGGGCCGCGTGATCCCTGGCCGGGCGGCTGGAGACCCGGAACGCCGGGTAGTCACCCGCGACCGACTCGTAGGCCGCGACCGGTGCACCGGGGGCGACCGGGATGTGGGGGCGCCCACCCGGCACCACCTGCAGGTAGCGCCGCAGGACCCGGGCCCGCTCCGACGCCTCCACCTCGACCAGCAGCACCGGACGGCGCCGTCCGTGGACCAGGACGGCCCGGCCGCCCGCCGCCCGCACGTTGCGCACCCAGTTGCACCGCTCGCCGAGCATGGACACGAGGTACCACTCACCGTCGAGATCAGCCATCCCCAGGGGAAACCGGGTGGGGTGGCCGGTCCGACGGCCGGTGACCTCGAGGGTCACCCACCGACCCGGCAGCAGGCCCCAGGCGAAGACGCGGGACCACATCCGGGCCATGCCGGTGGCAGCGGGGTCGGCCCGGCCGCCGGAGTACATCCGGCGCAACCGCTCGTCGGAGAACAGCAACCCCATCAGATCGACCGGCCCGCAGCTCAGCTGGCGCCGGCCCCCGCGGGTGCGGGGTGGGCCTCCGACGTGCGGTGGACCTCGATCTCCCAGTCGCTCGCCATCGCCGCCAACGCACTGACGGCGGTCAGCACCGGTGCTACGACAGCCACGACGACGCCCGCCGTCACGGGGATCTCCATGATGGTCCGGCCCTCGCGGTTCTTCACCGTGATGCGCCGGACGGTGCCCTCGTGCAGGAGCTCCTTGACCTTCCCCGCCATGGCCTCGCCACGCACCGTGAGGCGCTCGGTCGGTGGCCCCTGCGGGGATCCCTGGTCGACGGGGCTGGGGTGTGCCGTCTGCTTGCTGGTGCTCATGAGTGGCCCTTCTCGAGGTCTGGATCAGCTCGGGCGCCATGCGCCCACCCTCAATCTCGCAGGGCTGCGGACGGCGAGTAGGGAAGAAGGTCCCAAGCGAACCGTCCGAGGCGGACCATCGGGCCACTCGTGAGACCTCGGACGTTTCCTCAGGTCGACATCGGTACTGCCGATGCCTCGTACGAACGCACTACCTGTGCGAGGCAGAGGGGTTTGTCATGGGAATGCTCAACAAGGGCGCCCGCGCGCCCTCGATCGCGGTCAAGCTCTCCGGGCTGGCGGGCGTCGGCCTCGTGGTGGCGGCCCTCGTGGGGGCGGTCGCCTTCTCGTCGTTGTCGGGGTTGTCAGACCGCGTGGCCCAGGTGCGGCAGAGCTCGGTCGAGCCGCTGGGTGCGCTGGCCAACCTGCGCGACGCCCAGGGTGACAGCCGGGTCAATGTATGGCGCTACCTCCAGAAGGGCGCCGACCGCGCAGCGGTGGGCAAGGACATGGCCGCAGCCGACGACGCGGTGACCGCCGCGATCGGCGCGTTCCTCCAGGGTCAGGGGTCCGGTGAGCGCGCTGACCTGATGCGTCGCTACCAGGCACTGCACCAGGAGTGGGAGAAGGTGCGTGACCAGCAGGTCCGCCCGCTGGTCGACGCCGGCAAGCCCGCTGCGGCCAACCTCGCCGTCCTCGGCGCGCTGGCCGACGCCGACACCGCTTCCGCGAAGCCGCTCGACGACCTGTCCGCTGCCGAGCAGACTGCCGCCGCGGCGCTGTCGACCACGGCCGCCCAAGAGGCCGCCGCGTCACGGACCTTGATCGCCGCCCTCCTGCTGGTCGGACTGGTGGCGGCCTGCGGCGCAGCATGGTTCATGATCCGCCGGGTCCTCGTGACCGTCGGCGTGGTCAAGGAAGGGCTGACCCGCCTCGCCAGCGGCGACCTGACCTGGCAGTGCCCGCCGCTGCGAGGGGGTGACGAGCTCGCCGCCATGGCCGGGTTCACCCACCAGGCCACCCAGGCCCTGCGCCAGATCGTCAGCCGCCTCGACAGCACCTCGCAGACGGTCGGCGACACCGTCGCCGGGCTGGGTTCCGCCACCAACGGCCTGACCTCGACGGCGGCCGACGCCATCCGGGAGGTGGAGGCGGCCACCTCGGTCGTCGCCTCGGTGAGCCACAGTGTCAGGACCGTCGCCACCGGGTCCGAGCAGATGCGGGCCGCGATCAACGAGATCGCCAGCAGCGCCCTCGAGGCCTCCCGCGTGGCCCAGACCGGAGTCTCGGCCGCCCTGGCCGCCGACGAGCGGGTGCGCCAGCTCGGCGAGTCCTCAGCCGAGATCAGCCAGTTCGTCAAGGTCATCACCGCCATCGCCCAGCAGACCAACCTCCTGGCCCTCAACGCGACCATCGAGGCTGCCCGCGCCGGAGAAGCGGGCAAGGGCTTCGCCGTCGTGGCCAGCGAGGTCAAGACCCTCGCGGCCGAGACAGCCCAGGCAACCGACCAGATCGTCACCCGGGTCTCGACGATGCAGTCCGACACCGACCTGGTGGTGGAGTCGATCGGCAACATCCGGGAGGTCATCGAACGCATCAACGAGATGCAGACCACCGTCGCGGGCGCGGTCGAGGAGCAGTCGGCGACGATCTCCGAGATCAACCGCAGCCTCTCCGAAGCCGCGGACGCGACCAGGGACGTCACCGAGCGGGTGCAGGGTATCGCGGCCGCCACCGACCAGACCCAGGGTCACGTCGCCGCCACAGAAGAGTCGGCGTGCCACCTCGCCGGCCTCGCTGCCACCCTGTCCAGCGAGGTGCGGGCCTTCACCATGTAGCCGCTGGCTGGGGAGCTCGACGGCGGTCAAGCCGACCGATACGACAGGCTGTTCGTCGGTTCGGTGTCCGAGACACTGCGAATCGCCCAACCGTAGATACCGATCTTGTCGCGTAGATCGTTCAAGGCGTCAATGTCGGCAACCCTGGGGACCCCGACTGCGCGCGCGATCACCCGTATGAGCGCGTCGTTGGCATGCCCACATCGCCGCGAGCGGACGTGACCTTGGCCGTGGATACCGGACCGCCGTCGACTCCGCCCGCATCGAGATCACCTGGCGCATTGGCGGAGTGCGTTCAGCGTGCCGGTTCTGACGGCCGCCGCGACCGTGGTCAATGCCTGAGATGGTATCCGCCATTGCTGCCAGTACAGCGGGACGTCGATCGTGATTGCGGGGTCCAGGATGACCAGACCCTTCCCGACGATGTCGTGTCTCACCTGCAGCTCGGGGATGACCCCCCAACCCAGGCCCAGCTGGACGGCCTTGACGAACTCCGTCGAGCTGGGCACGTGATGGGTGGGAGGGTTCAGGCGTCGTCTGGTGCGATGGCGCAGGAACTGCCGGTAGAGCTCGTCGCGACGGTCGAAGGTGACCACGGGCGCTTCGGTGAGCGCTCGGGAGGTCATGCCACGGCTGAACCATCTGGTCATGAAGGCGGGCGTTGCGACGGGCAGGTACCTCATGTCGCCGAGATGCTCGATCGAACATCCGGGGATCGGTGCGGCACGGCCGGTGACTGCCGCCATCACGGTGCCCTGTCTGACCAGTTCGATGGTGGCGTCCTCGTTGTGGCAGTGGATGTCGAAGAGGACTGCTGGGTTGACGGTGGCCAGTGAGGGGAGCAGCCAGGTGGCGAGGCTGTCTGCGTTGACGCCGAGTGGGACAGTGATCTGCGCACCGGGAGCCGTGCCGATCTCGTGGACAGCCTCGCCGGTGATGGTGGCGATCTGGCGCGCCAGGCGCAATAGCGGTGTTCCGGCAGCGGTCGGGAGGACGGGCTTGGTGCGGGTCACGATGACCCGTCCGGCAATGGTCTCCAGGGCCTTGATGCGCTGGCTGATGGCCGACGGTGTGACGTGCAGGCTTCGAGCGGCGCCCTCGAACGTGCCGTGGTCGACGGCTGCGCGGAGCGCTTCGAGTTGACCTGAGTCGAAGGTGATCATAAGGAACTCTAATGAGGGTGCAGAATCTTTCGCTACTCATCATGGAGGACGGGCCCTAGGCTCGGCACCCTGTCGGCATCCGCCTGCGGCAGCGACGTGGAGATCACACCGCCCGGCAGCCGTTGCCTGACCTGCCTGCGGGAACCGCGGGGTCCACGACAGGCGGCCCAGACGGCGCTGGCTGGCACACCACCAAGGAGATGACCGCATGACCGTGCACACCGACCCGGCAGCGGAGATCGGTACCCCGCAGGCCGTTGTCGAGGAGTACTGGGCTCGCATCCATCGTCGGGATGAGACGGCCTTCGAGCTCGTGGCCGAGGACTTCGTCAATCACGCAGCCACACCCCAAGGCCGGGCAGGAATACGAGAGATCGCGCTCATCCTCGAGCACGACCTGGGGAGTCCAGAGATCCGCATCCACCACGTCGTCACGTCCGGGGATCTGGTGTCGGTCCACCTGGACCTGGTCGGGACTCATACCGGGTCTACTTCTCCGCTGCTGAGGGCCGTTCCGGTGACGGGCAAGCCACTCGTCTGGACGTTCATGCACCTGTTCCGCGTCACCAACGCGATGATCGTCGAGCACTGGGCCTGCCGTGACGATCTGGGTCTGCTGGTGCAGCTGGGCGCCTTTCCGAGACCCACCCAGTAGTCACGGTGAACTGCCGAGCCCGCCAGCGCGGCGCTGCGTCGGAAGGCCGACCCCGCGGGACGCACAGGGCGTGCGCCCGGCTCGTCCGCCGCTGGTGCACGTACGTGTGGGGAGCTCGGCGGCCATCTCACCTCGTTGCCATCGGCCCGGTCAGGCAGGGGTCGGCGCTTGCTGGCCTGTGTCTGCTGCTCGCCGCGTCGTCAGCCGGTACGACGCTGCAGGCTCCTGCCGGGGTAGGCGCCGGGCAATCTGCGACGGCTGCCGTTTCGACACCGGCAACCGGCTCTGCCGACGACGTCATCCGGTACGTGAATCAACAACGCGACACGCTGCACCTTCCCGGTGTGGCCGTCGTCGTCCTTCGCGACGGACGACCGCTGGTGTCGCAGGGCTTCGGCGTGGCGGGCCCTGACGGCCCGGCTGTGACCGCGGACACCCCGTTTCGTCTGGGCTCGACGAGCAAGCAGTTCACCGGACTGATGATCCAACAACTCATCGCGCAGGGTCGCCTCAGCCTGGACACGACCGTTCATGAAGTCCTTCCATGGTTCGGCACGGGAAGCGACGACCGGTCGCGGGTCACGGTCCGCCAGCTGCTGGACCACTCCTCGGGGCTGTCGACCCGGGCCGGCCTTGCCCAGTGGGGATGGCGCTTCGGGCGGGCGGACTCCATCGCGGCCGGCGTGCGCGCCATCACCGAGGCCGATCTCACGGCTGCACCGGGCGCCCGGTTCGAGTACTCCAACAGCAACTACGACATCCTCGGTGCGATCGTCGAGGAAGTCATGAGGGAGCCCTACGCTCGGGCGTTCGACGAGCTGGTGGCCGCACCGTTGAGCCTGAGCTCGACGACCGCCGATCTGGGGCACCCACCGCCAGGACTTGCGGCCGGCTACTACGACTGGTTCAGCGGCCTGCCTGCCGTCACCCCTGCCCCACAGATCCCCAGTGCGGTGCCCTCGGCAATGATCGTGTCGACCGCCCACGACATGGCTCGGGTCGTCCAGGCCCATCTCGGGACGGACGACCGGTTGGGCCCCGTCCTGGCCGCCGCGCGCGTCCCGCTGCTCAGGGTGAACGAATACGCCCAGTACGCCAGCGGATGGTGGGTTCGCCCCTTGTGGGAACTGCACCCCAGCGACGAGAACCCCACTGACGCGAGCCTGCCCTCCTGCATCGAGCACGACGGCCAGACAGACCGGTCGATGAGCTATCTGCTGGTCTGTCCTTCCCTGGGTCTCGGGGTGGTGGCCCTCGCCAACGTCGGCCAGGGCCCGGACTCCGATCTGTGGGCGCGCTTCCACAGCGGCCTCGTTCATACGGTCTTGGGTACTCCGCCGGGCACGTTCGCCCCCGATCCCGTCATCCGGTATGCCACGGTGATCTTCGTCGGGGTGCCACTGCTGCTGTCACTGGCCCTCGCCGCGCAGGTGCGAGCCGTGCGCCGTCGCCGACGCGTCTTCCGGTGGTCCGTCCCAGCCATTCTCCTCGGCGGTGGGGCGGCGTGGCTGGGGTACTTCTACGCGCCACAGAAGGGAGGTGGCATCCCGGTCCACGCCGTCTGGTCGGCCGTCCCGGACCTGGCCACCTCGACCCTCGCGGGAACCCTGCTCACCCTCACCTCTCTCGTCGTTCTCGGCCTCGAGGGGCGACGACGTGCCGCGCGCCCCATCAGTCGCGTCCAACCCCCGCGAGCGCGGTCGTCTCACTTCGCCGCCCGTCCCGCAGACCGATCCGTCGGGGCAGATGCGCCGGTGAGGCCAGGGGTCAGCCGGGGTCAGCCCTTGTGACGGGGCTTGCGGGCTGCCGGAACCCTGGAGGGCCCCGCGGACTCCGCTGACCCCGGGCCGTCGTCCTTGGCCAGGTCGATCAGCCGGCCCGAGATGCGGGTGGAGCGCAGCTTGTCCCAGACCTCGGGGGCCAGGTCGGCCGGCAGCTCGACGAGCGAGTAGTCGGGCCCGATCGCGATGACGCCG
>JBBRNQ010000080.1:0-19964 GCA_038230235.1 Actinomycetales bacterium | reverse complement strand
GCGAGCAGCCGCGTCGCGGTCTCCTCACCGGACTCCGTGTCCGGGAGCACCACCGCGAACTCCTCGCCGCCGTAGCGACCGACCACGTCGAGGGTGCGCACCTGCTCCTGTAGGCGCTGCGCCACGACGCGGATGACGTCGTCTCCGGTCGGGTGCCCGTAGGTGTCGTTCACCAGCTTGAAGTGGTCGATGTCGATCATCAGGGCGCAGAGCGGGCGTTGGTGCCGGGCGGCGGACGAGAGGTCGCGCTCGGCCACCGCAAAGAAGTGCCGCCGGTTGGAGAGCCCGGTCAGCTCGTCCTGTACGGCGAGCGTCTGCACCTGGGCGAACAGCGTGGCTCGCTCGTACGCCGTGACGCCCTGCGAGGCCAGCGCTGCGGCGACGTCGATCTCCGCCGCCAGGCGCCCCCCGGCGTCCTCGGCGGCAGCCAGCACCAGGACGCCGATGGGGATGTCTGCCGTGCCGAGCGGCACGGCGATCCAGGAGGTCGCTGTCGACAGCTCGGCGGTCAAGGCCACGGGTAGGCGGGCCTGCGTCCCGGTCACGGCCGGGCCCGTGAGGGCCAGGGGCTGCGCCTGATCGGGCGGCAGCACCCAGCCACCGGTGCAGCCCAGCAGCGTGACCGCGGACTCGACGAGTCGGGTCAGGACCTCCTGGGGGTCCAGGGTCGCGGTCATCCCTTCGAGCGCCACGCGCAGGTCCTCGGCGAGCTCGCGCTGCCGCTGTGCGGACTGCACCGAGATCTCCAGGCGGGCAGCGCGGGCGGTCTCCCAGGACGTGGCGATGTGGTGGGTCAGGGCCGTCAGGATTCCGGCGTCCTCGGGAGTGAAGATCCCCTTCGCCACCTGGCTGTCGAGGTAGATCACGCCGAGCTGGCGCCCGTCGAGCTGCAGCGGCGCCACCATGATCGAGCGCAGGCCGTGCAGCACCACACTCTGGGCGCCGAGCGCCGCCCCGTGCTCGGTACCGGTGACGACGAGCAGCCCGCCGTCCACGTGGACCTTCTGGACCAGGCTGGCGCTGTAGCCGGTCAGCTCGGTCAGGTCCTCTCCGACGCAGTCGCGGCCGAGGTACGGCACGAGGGCACCGGCTTCGTCGACCAGGAAGAGGAAGGCGCGCTCGGCCGTGAGGATCCTGATCGCCTCGTCGAGGGTGGTGCGGGCCAGCTCCTGCGGGTCGAAGACCCTCGCGGCGGTGGCCCCGATCTGTTCCAGCGCGCGCAGTCTCTCCTCGGCCGGCCTCGCCTGGCCCCATCCGCTGGACTTCGAGCCGTTCGAGCGGTTCGCGCCGTTCGCGCCGGTCGAGCCGGTCGAGCCGGTCGGCGAGGTCACCGAGACCGTCGACCCCGACGCCGAGCTGCCCCTGGTCGGCCCACCGAGGCTCTCAGCGCCGGGAAACTCTGCCGACACGGACGCCGCCCGGTGCGGCCAGCCGCAGTCCTCGGCGATCCGGCGGGCGATCCCGGCCTGCCGGGCAGCGGCGTCGGTCCCGCCGATCGCGAGCAGGGCCCGACCCCGGACCCTGCTCGCCTCGAACACCACGTGAGGGGCATCGGGCTCGAAGACGGCAGCCACGCCGTCGAGCACCTCGAGCGCCTGTCGGTAGCGGCCCTCGAGGATCAGCAGGTCGGCGCGCGCGATCCGGTGGTGGGCGCGCTGAACGTCGCTGCGGGGGGTGATCCCCAGCTCCGCGACAGCGGCACGGGCGAGGGCCAGCGCCTGGGCCCGGTCAACCCCGGCCAGCCGGCACTGGGCGAGCCGGGCCATCGCTATCGTGAACAACGGCGCCCGGCCCGTGCGCATCACCCTTCTCGGGCTCAGCCCGGCCTCCCCGAAGGCCGTGATCACCTGCTCCAGCGGCGGGCCGAGCTCCTCCTGCTCACGCAGGAGCAAGACCTGCGCCCGGAGGGCTCCCTGGACCAGACCTACTGGCGAGGTGGAGGTGAGCTGTTCGTGGACGTGCTCCAGCTTGATGGCGGCACGGGCCAGCTGACCGGACGCCGTCAGCACCTCGGCTTCGAGGATGTCCACCGCGAGCTGGGTCGTCCTGTGCAGGACCGAGCGGCGCCTGGCGAGGTCCAGCCACGTCGCTGCCTCTGCCGTGCGGCCGCGGTCGAGGGCCTCCGTGCAGATGAGATGGGTGGCGTCGGTATAGGCCCCGACGTCGAGCCAGCGACCGTGCTCGAGGGTGGTGCGGGCCAGCTCCTGGCCGTTGTCCTCGTAGGACAGGTGCGCTGCCACGCCTCGGTAGTGGCCGAGCAGAGCCAGTACCGCAGGGTCGCCCACAGAGGGGTCGGCCTCGGCCCGCGCCCAGGTCCGGCGGGCCGCCCGCCTCAGCCCGAGCACGGTCAGGACGAAGGCGTACACCCCCTGCGCGCGGACGAAGCCGGCTCCCCCACCCAACCGGTTGACCCAGTAGACCGCTCGGAAGCTGTGCGTGATGAGGTCGGTGCGCTCCTGCTGGATGACGCCCAGGTAGGCGCCGACCTCGTGCAGGTGGGCGATCAGCTCACACCGACGTCGCTCCGCCCCGCGGGCGGCGCGCCAGCGATAGCCACTGACGGCCATCAGGTGCGCGGCCACGAGCATCGACAGGCACGACAGCAGCCTCCATACGGTCCGCTGCGGCGGACGCGCCCCCAGCTCTGCCAGCCCCTGCTCGATCGCCGCCTTCGCCTCGACGATGGCCCACAGCGAACGCTGTACGTCGGCGACCAGCCCCAGGATCTCGCCCCTGGTGGTCCGGTCGTCCTCGATCGCCAGTGCCTGCTCCCAGACCTGCAGGGCCTCGGCCTGCCTGAAGCCCCGGTTCAAGGCGGTGCCGAGGCAGATGAGGAAGCGAACGGTGTCGGGGTGCGCGGCCGGCCGCAGGAGGGCAGCGTGCTGCAGGAAGGGCACGGCGTCCGCCGGGGCGCACTCGTCGAGGGCGAGCTGACCGGCCTCCCAGCAGGCGGCAAACGCGCGTGAGCGGGCTACCGGGGATGCCCCTGACCGGTCCAGACGCGCGTTGAGGTAGTGCCGGGCGAGCGAGTACACGTGCTCCACGTCGTAGCCGCCCACCGGCACGGGCAGCCCACGCAGCGTCTCCGCGATGGTCAGGTGCAGGTCGGTCATCGTCCGCTCGCCCTGCTGCTCGGTCAGGGCCTCCCGGATCCGGTCGTGCACGAAGGCGTAGTGCGAGGTCCCTCGGGGCTCGACCAGCCCACGTCCGGCCGCCTCGACCAGGGCTGCCTGCACGACATCGAGCGCCAGACCATGAACGGCAGCGACGACATCGGGGCGGAAACGTGTGCCCAACGCCGCGGCGGTCGCGAGCAGAGCGTGGACCTGCTCGCCCAGGTTCTCGACACGGTTGAGCACCAGACCCAGGGCGTCCCGGGGGAGCCCGAGAGCCCCGAGCCCCGACTCGTCCAGGGACCACGTCCCCCACGACGGTCGCAGCAGGCCAGCGTCGACGATGGCCCGGACATACTCCTGGACGACGAACGGGTTGCCGCCTGCGCGAGCGGTGACGACCCGGGTCAGGCTCTGGTCCGTGCCGATGCCGGGCAGCAGGAGCGCGACCAGCTCACCGACGCCCTCGTCGTCCAGCGGCGACAGCTCCACCTCCAGGGCCAGGGCGGCGCCGAGGTATCCGGCGAACGACCGGGTCGCTTCGAGGCTCGGCTCGTCGTCACGGGCGGTCGCCAGGACCATCAGCGGAAGGTCGTCGATCTGGTCCGCGAGCCGCTGGATCACCGCCGCACTGGCCTGGTCGAGCCACTGCACGTCGTCCAGCACGATCAGCAGCCCGTCGCAGCGCCGGGCCATCGCCGCCAGCAGGTCGACCACCGCGACCACGAAGTGGTCCTGCTCAGGCCTGTCGTGCCCGCCCAGCCCGCCCTGCCCGCCCTCACCCGCGAGAGCCCGGGCGGGCTCGGCTCCGAGCAGGCTGGCCAGCCCCGGGGTCAGGCCGCCGAGCAGGTGGGCGCCAGGGCCGGCGCAGGCAACCAGCACCCCGTGACTGCGGTCGCGCAGGCCCTGCGGGAGCCGGTCCAGCTCGGTGAGGTAGCCCTCGAACGCGGAGCGCAGCGCCGCCATGGGCAATGGGTCGTCGGCCGAGCTCTTGGCGTGCAGCACCAACCGCCCGGCCTGACGGGCCGAGCCGGCCAGCTCGGCCGCCAAGCGGGTCTTGCCCGTGCCGGCCGGGGCTGTGACCAGGGCGGCCCGCCCCTCACCCGCGAGAGCCCGCTGCCACTGCTCGAGCAGCAGGCCCAGCTCGCGCGACCGTCCGGCCAGCCGCACGTCTCCCGAGTGCTCCCGATCCGGCGAGCTCGCGCCGGGGCCCGCCAGCCGGTCGAGGTCCGCGGCCAGCTCCTCGCCACTCTGGTAGCGGTCGTCCGGATCCTTCGCGAGCAGCCGGGCAACCATTGCCGCCAGTTCCACCGGGATGCCGGGCACCAGGTCCACCAGGTCGGGGGCGGGTGTGACGGCATGCTGGCGCAGCAGCTCGCCGACGTCGGAGGCGCGGAACGGCGGCGTGCCCGCCAGGCACTCGAACAGGACGGCGCCGAGCGAGTAGAGGTCGCACCGGTGGTCCACCGGGCGCCGCAGCATCCCGGACTGCTCCGGCGGGGTGTAGAGCAGGGTCCCCACCACGGCTTCGGCGTGCTGACCACTGTCCCGGGTCGCGAGGCTGAAGTCGATCAGCCGGGCCTCGCCTGTGGACAGGACCATGATGTTGTCCGGTTTCAGGTCGCGGTGCACCAGGCCGCGTCGATGGACGGCAGCCAGCGGGCCGATGAGGTCTTCGGCCAGCGTGATCACCAGGTCCGGCGACAGAGGACCCGCTGCCAGCTTCCGGCTCAGCGGAGTCCCACCGACCAGGTCCATGACCAGGTACGGGTTACGGTCGATCTCGTCGACGTCGTGGATGACGGGCAGTCTCGGGTCGCCGACGCTGGCGAGCCACGCGGCCTCCCTCCGGAATGCGGACAGGAAGTCTCGCGATCCGGCCTCCCCGGCGTCGACCACCTTGAGGGCGTAGTCCGGCTCAGCCGGCCCGGCGTCCGTCCGGTGGACGCGGTAGACGGTGCTGAGGGCTCCGTGGCCGATGACCTCGAGGACGTCGTAGCCCGGGACGAGCGCGGGGGCCATCATGCCCGTGCTGGCGGGCACGAACGAGGTGGGCTTCACGGGGATTGGCATCGGCCGGTCGGCTGGTCGTCTGAGCCGAAATCCCGCCAGGTCGGGGATGAGCGGCGGGCCGGTCATCCGGCCAGGTGACCCCAGGCGGGCTCGAGATCACGCCACGGACCCTGCGCCGCCACGCGTCCGTCGACGAGGACGACGACCCGGTCGGCTCGGCCCAGGGCGGCTCGCTTGGTGGTGGCGCCGACGACCGTGCTGCCGCGGTCGCGCAGCGAGTCCCACAGCTGCACCTCCGTGTTGGCGTCCAGCGCGGACGACACGTCATCGGCCACGAGCAGCTCTGCCCCGGTGGCCAGGGCGCGGGCCAGGGCCAGCCGCTGCACCTGCCCGCCGGACAGGCGCACCCCCCGGTGACCGACGAGCGAGTTGGCTCCGCCGGCTTCCTCGACGTCTTGAGCCAGCCGGGCGTCCCTCACCGCACCTGCCACCTCGCGGGGGTGGTCGAGGTGGATGTTGTCGGCGAAGGTGCCGGAGAGCACCCGCGGCACCTGGGCGACGTGGGCCACCCGTCCTGGTCGCAGGAACGCCTGCGGGTCGTCGACCTCGGTGCCGTTCCACCGCAGGGAGCCGCGATAGGGCACGAGACCGGCGAGGACCGAGAGCAGGCTCGACTTGCCTGACCCGATCTGGCCGACCAGCAGCACCAGCTCACCACGGCGCAGGCGCAGGTCGATGTCACTGGCCCCGATGGTGCCGTCGTCGTGGACCGCCGTGAGCCCGCGGAGCTCGACCTCGTGCAGCCGGTCGACGGCCCCTTCTTCGGGGGCCGGGGCAGCCCCCGTGAGTAGGTCGACGCCCTCGGGCAGGGTCATCAGGTCGCGGCCACCGGCGAGAGCGCTCGTCGCGCGTTGCCACGCGCGGGTTCCCGGCGCTTCGGTGATGACCGACCCGGCCACGCGCCCGAACCAGTCGAAGCCGTAGACGGCGTTCGAGACCAGCAGCGCTGTAGCCAGCCCCCAGATGCCGACCAGCTGTGCCGCCCAGGCGGCGACGACGGCGGCCTGCACCAGCACCACCGGCACGCCGTCGAGGACGGACTGCACCCGGTGCTCGCGGACCGCCGCGTCGACCCGGCCGGTGTCGACCTGCCGCAAGTGCCGGTGGACATCGTGGGTTGCCGCTGCCAGCTTGACCGTGCGCACGCAGTCGAGGGCCGAGACCAACGACCGGCCGAACTGGGCCCGTGCGGCTGACGCGGCGGCGGCAGAGCGGCCGGCCACCGGGGAGCCGAAGGCGCTGGCGACCGCGGTGATCACCATCACGGCGAGCAGCAGCCCGCCTGCGAGCACGCTCTGCCCGGCCAGGCCGGTGACGAGGACGACGATCAGCCCGATCGAGAGGTCGACCCAGCGGTCGGCGTAGCGGGCATAGCGGTCGGCGTCCATGGCTCGGGCGACGACCTCGCCCGGCGGAGTCGGTGGCAGCCGGTGCTGCGAGGTCTGGCCGACCAGCACGCTCGTGCGAGCGCGCAGCATGACCGCGACCCACCAGCGCGGGTATCGGCCGATGGCCGAGGCGAGCAGGTGGGGAGCGGTCATCAGCCCGACCACGAGCAGCGCCAGGAGCAGCCAAGGGCGCCCGCCGCCGCTCACGCCGCTGACGATCTGCCCCCAGATCCAGCCGGTGACGGCTCCATACGCTCCCAGCAGGGTCGCTCCGGCGAAGAGCGCCACGCTGGCCCAGCCCCACTGCGGATGGATGCTGAGCGCCTTCCAGATGCCGCGGGCCAGTCCTGGCCCGGTTCCCACCTCTGGAGCCGGTGGCGGCGTCCCGCTGCGACGAGCCGTCCCGACCGTCGTGACCTGTCCGGCGGAGTCTGCGAGGACGCCCGCTGCCGCATCGGCCGGCGCCTCGTCCGAGGCGCGCAGCAGGTCACGGAACGGCCCGGGCTGCCCCGCGAGGTCGGCGCGCGGGCCCTGCTGGATGATGCGCCCACCGGACATCACCGCCACCTGGTCGGCGCGGGCGGTAGTGCTCAGGCGGTGGGCGACGAGCAGGCCGGTGCGCCCGGCGAGCAGGCGCTGGGCCGCGGCGACGACCCTGGCCTCGGTGACCGGATCCATCCTCGCGGTGGCCTCGTCGAGGATGACGACGCGCACGTGGCGCACGAGCAGCCGGGCGAAGGCCACCAGCTGCTCCTCGCCCGAGGACAGGGTGGTGCCGCTCGGGCCGAGCAGGGTGTCCAGGCCCGCTGGCAGACCGGCGACCCAGTCGCCGATGCCCAGCTCGGCCACGGCTTCGTCGAGCCGCGCGCGGGGGAGGTCGGCGAACAGGGCGATGTTCTGGGCGAGGGTGCCCGCCAGGATCTCGGTGCGCTGGGTGACGACCCCCACAGCGGACCGCAGCTGCTGCACATCCAGGCTCATGGTGTCGGCTCCCCCGAGCAGCACCGAGCCGGGTGGGGGGTCGACGGCACGCGAGACCAGCGAGGCCAGGGTGGACTTGCCTGACCCACTGCGACCCACGAGCGCACACGTCGTGCCCGCGGGGACGTAGAGGTCGATGTCGCGCAGGGCGAAACCACCCTGGGGGTAGGCGAAGTGCAGGTCTCTCAGCTCGAGGGGCAGTGCGCCCTCCGGCAGTGCGTCTCCGGTCACGGGCTCGCTCTCGCACGCCAGCAGGGCCCGCAGTCGGACGAGCGCGCCCATCCCGGCCTGCAGGTCGGGGACGTGGCGGGCCACCTGGTCGAGCTGGCCGACGAAGGTAGCGGTGACGAGGAACAGGGTCACGAGGGTGGCGACCGACTCGCGCCCCTCGACGGTGAGCAGGACGCCAATGACGGCTACTCCGGCCAGCACCCCGTGCAGCACGGCGCCGCTGCGGCGGCTGATGCGAGCCTCCAGCAGGACGACGTCGTGGAAGCGCGCGTGCACGACGGCGGCGAGCTCTGCGCAGCGGCGCACGAGGTGAGCCTGGCCCAGGCTGGTGCGCAGGTCGCTCCGGGCGGCGACACCCTCTTCCATGGCGGCAGCGTGGTCGGTCCAGGCCATCTCCTCGACCACCTTGCAGTCGGTGAGGCGGGCCAGCAGGGGCCGGATGACCAGGAACACCGAGGCCGCCACGACCGGCAGTAACAGCCAGGCCGGCCAGAAGGTGAGTCCGGCGACGACGAGCAGCGGTCCCGCTGCGAGGGTGAGGCGGATGACCATCCAGGCGTTCTGCCGAAGGAGTGACCCCAGCTCGTGGGTGTCGTCGTCGATCCGGTCGAGCACCTCGCCGACGGCCTGCTCGGTCAGACTGGAGAGCGGCTGATGCATGACGGCGTCGAGGAGGTCGGCCCGCAGCACGCCCTCGGCACGGTCGACACCGACGGCCCACACCGTGCGCCCGACCGTGTCGAGCACGGCGCCGCCCACGAGGCACAGGGCCAGGACGGCGACGAGAGCGAGGGTGGGGCGCTCCGCGATGCGCCCTGCTACCGCAGTGCCCAGGGCCTGGCCCAGGGCGGCGATGCCCGCGGCGACCATCGCCAACGCGGCACCCGCGCTCCTGAGCCGGTGCCGATCCAGACGCCGCGAGGGTGAACCGGTCGCGGGCAGGGCTGACCGCGACTTCTCGACCTCGGGGACTGTCAACACCGACATGACGCTACGTGGTCCCACCGACAGAACGCGCCTGCTTTTCCTGCCGCCGCCCCACCTCCATGCTGCGGCCCCTCGTCGACGGACCCGAGGCGGCGGTTGAGCACGGACGCGAGGGAGGCACCCGGCATACGGACCGGGGGTGGGTGGGACGCCCGGCGTGGGTAGGTTGCGACGCGTGACCTCCGCTGTGCGCGCCGACCTGCTGTCCGACACCCTCACCCGCCCCACCGCCGCCATGCGTCAGGCCATGGCTTCGGCCGAGGTGGGTGACGACGTCTACGGCGAGGACCCGACCGTCAACGCGCTCGAGGACCGCGTCGCCGAGCTGCTCGGACACGAGGCGGGCCTCTTCACCCCCACCGGTTCGATGGCCAACCAGCTGGGCCTGCGCCTGCACGTGCGTCCCGGTCAGGAGATGGTCTGCGACTCGCTCGCCCACGTGGTGCGGGCCGAGCTGGGGGCGGCCGCGGCGTTCTCCGGCATCACCTCGCGCACCTGGGTCTCGCGGCGCGGGCTGCTCGACGCGCAGCAGCCGATCGACCTCATGATCACGGGCGCAGGGCCCTACCAGGTCAACACCTCCCTCGTGGTGCTGGAGAACACCCACAACTTCGGCGGGGGGACCGTGCAGCCGCTGGAGCAGATCCGCGCGGTGCGGGCGGCCACCCGCGAGGTCGGGGTCTCGATGCACCTCGACGGGGCTCGCCTGTGGAACGCCCACGTCGCCACCGGTGTCGCGCTGGACGACTACGCGCAGGAGTTCGACACGGTCTCGGTGTGCCTGAGCAAGGGACTCGGGGCCCCCGTCGGCTCGGTGCTCGTCGGCTCGGTGAGCGCGGTGGCCGAGGCCCGTATCTGGCGCAAGCGGTATGGCGGCGGCATGCGCCAGGTCGGCATCCTCGCCGCTGCCGGCCTGTATGCCGTGGAGCACCACCTCGAGCGGCTCGCCGACGACCACGCCCGGGCTCACCGTGCGGCGGTCGCCTTCGCCGAGGCCGCCCCCGGCTGCGTCGACCCGGCGGCCGTCGAGACAAACATCCTCGTCGTCGACGTGTCAGTGGCCGGCTGGCGCTCGAGCGACCTCGTCGCCGCGGCGCTAGAGCAGGGCGTGCGGTTCTACGCCGTCGGACCCAAGGCCGTGCGGCTGGTGTGGCACCTCGACGTCGACGACGCCGCGACCGACCACGCGATCGACGTGGTCACCCGGCTGCTCGTGAGCGCTCCGGCCCGCTGAGAGCTGCGCCGCGGGGGTAGCCACGCCGTACGGCGCGCTCGAGGATGCCGAGGGTGGCCCGCAGGTTCGTCGCGGAGACGACGGGGAAGATCCCTCTCGCCTTGATGTCGGCGCGAGCCTGCGACCAGTCGTAGAACGACGTCGTCATCGTGCCGCCCTCGGCGGCCTCGAGCTGGTAGCCGTACACGTGGCCGATCGGGGGCTGGATGGTGCCGTCGACGGACCAGGCGATGAGCCGGTCGCGCGCGAGCTGCTCGATGACGACGTCGACGTCGTAGCGCCCCATCGGCAGGTCGCCCAGCGCCTCCCGGTCCATGTGCACCGTGAAGCGGTCACCGACGGCCCGGACGACGTCACCCTCGGCGCCCTGCAACATCCCCGACGCGTCGATCGCGACGTGCCCCTGCGGGTCGGTGAGGACAGCGAAGACGGCGGCGGGCGGGGCCGGGATGAGGCGGCTCGCCTCGAGGCGCTCGGTCGAGGTGGTCATCTCCAGATCGTAGGGGGACGTCGCAGCGTCCGGCTCAGTCCTCGGGCAGGTGCACGCCCTCCCGCTCGTCGTCCCATGCCGCAGCACTGATCAGCCACCCCTCTGCCGTACGGACGAGGTGCATCGACTTGAGGCCGCGGCCCTCGAAGGGCAGGCCGTCCTGCACCCCCGCCTTGGCGTAGCTGCCGACGTAGACCGCCAGGTCACCGAAGACCTGGGTGCGGCCCCGCAGCTCCCACTCGCGGAAGTCCACCAGCTCACCGCTGGCGAGCAGGCGGGCCCGCGGGGCGATGAAGTCGTCGACCCGCATCACCAGCGGCTCCAGGCCGCAGGTGCGGGCGACGACCGCAGCCGGGTGGAAGAGCGCACGCAACCCCTCGAGCCTGGCCGCGCTGTGCGGGCCGGAGGTGAACGCCGCGAAGAACGCCTCGACGATCCGGCCGATCCGGGCCTCGTCGGAGTCGTCGACATCGGGTCG
Organism: Actinomycetales bacterium; assembly: GCA_038230235.1. Classification (GTDB taxonomy): domain Bacteria; phylum Actinomycetota; class Actinomycetes; order Actinomycetales; family Dermatophilaceae; genus Lapillicoccus. Next base: position 8,989 of record JBBRNQ010000080.1, on the reverse strand, counting down.
GTCCGGAGTCATCCCCCGAGGATCGCACGGCTGCGTAGCCGGCGGCGGGCTCAGCCGCGAGGGTAGCCGCGTCGTACGGCGCTCTCGAGGATGGCGAGGGTGGCGCGCAGGTTCGTGGCCGAGACGACCGGGACGATTTCGGCCGCCTTGATGTCGGCGCGAGCCTGTGGCCAGTCGGAGAACGACGTCGTGAGGGTGCCGCCGTCGGCCGGGTCGAGCCGGTAGCCGTCGACGTGACCGATCGGCGGCCTGATCGTGCCCTCGATGGACCAGGGCCCCGTACGCACCGCGTCGGGGTGGGCCGACACTGCGTCAGGTGGGTCAGGTGGGTCAGGCGACCTCATGATGGCGCACCTCGGCCTCGACGGCGCGCGGTGGGTGGTCCGCCTGCCCCCCGCCCAGCTCGACGACGTACATCGCTGCCACGACGAGGACCCCGCCGACGAGCATCCGCGCGGTGAGCTGCTCACCCCCGAGCAGCACGGCGAAGACGGCCGCGAAGACCGGTTCGAGGGTCATGACCAGGGCCGCACGGGTGGCACTGAGCCGGGCCTGCGCCCAGGTCTGGGCCCACAGGGCGACCGCGCCTGCGGCGGTCGCCATGTAGACGACCGAACCCCACTGCCCGGCGCCGTGGGGCCAGGTGATGCCCCCGGGCAGGGCACCCACGCTCGCGATGGCCGCGATCGCCAGCATCTGCACCGCCGACATCCCCGTGGCCCTCGCCGGCGTCGACCAGCGGCCCAGCCCGAGGATGTGCAGGGCATAGACCACGGCGCAGGCGAGGGTCAGGACCTCTCCCGTGCCGATCGCCACCCCCCGGAGCGACAGGACGGCGAGCCCGGCGGTCGAGAGCGCCACGGCGGCCCAGGTCGCCCGACCCACCCGGTCGCGCAGGAGCACCGCGCCGAGCAGGGGAGTGAGCACGACGTACAGGCCGGTGATGAAGCCCGACACCGAGGCGTCGGTGCGAGCCAGACCGAGGGTCTGCAGCACCTGAGCCAGGCCGTAGAGGCCCCCGAGGGCGAGCCCGGCGAGCCACTCGCGCCGCCCGAGGGCGCGCAACGGCCGCCAGAAGACCGCGACCATGAGCACGGCGGCGAGGTCGAAGCGCACCGCGAGGAAGTCCAGCGGGGGCACGGTCTGCACGAGGTCGCGGATGAGGAAGAACGTCGAGCCCCACACCGCGGTGAGCGCGACGAGCAGGCCGGTGGCGAGCAGGCCGGCGTGGCGCTCTCGACGGGCGGGCCAGGGCACGAAGCAGCGCTCAGACGATCGTCAGGGTGATCGTCGTGCCCTTGGGCACCATGGTGCCGGCGGCGGGGTCCGACCCGCGCACGGTCCCGAAGAAGCCTCCGAGCACCTCGTTGAAGGAGACCTGGAAGCCGGCCGCCCGCAGCGCCGCCGCAGCCACCCCGCGCTGCTTCCCGACGACCTTCGGCACCTCGACGAGCACCGGCCCCTTGGAGGCGACGAGGGTGACCTTGTCGCCGCGGTAGAGCGTGCCGTCCTTCGGGCTCTGGCTGACGACGGCCCCCTGCGGCACGGTGTCGCTGTTGACGGGTGGGCCCTCCGCCGTCGTGAGGCCTGCCGCGGCCAGCCCGTCCTTCGCCTGCGCGAGCGGCTTGCCCGTGAAGTCGGGCACCGGCAGCGGCTCACGCCCCTTGCTCACCACGACGGTGACCGGGTCACCGGGCTTGAGGGTCGTGCCCGCCTCGGGGTCCTGGCTCACGACGATGCCGGCGGCGACGGTCTCGCTGAAGACCTGGTTGGCCGAGGAGGGCTTGAGGTGCGCCCGCTCCAGGGCGGCGGCCACGTCGGCCGCCGGGGTGCCGACGAGCGGAGGGGCGGTGTAGCGCTCGGGTCCCCGGGAGACGACCAGGGCGACGGCCGAGCCCTTCGCGACCTCCCGGCCCCCCGTGGGGTCGGTGGACACGACCGTGCCGGAGGCGATCGTCTCGCTGTAGGTCGGGGTCACCGACGACCGGAGCCCCGCCGTGCGCAGCGACTGCTCCGCGGCCGGCTGGGTCAGGCCGCTGACTTTGGGCACGGCCACCTTCGCGCCCGGACCCGACCCGAACCACCACCCCGCCCCACCGGCGACGAGGAGGGCGGCGACGAGCAGCGCACCGAGGACCGCCGGCCACCGCCGGCGTGGGGTGTCGGCCCCGTCGTACGGGGTGTCTGGCCCGTCGTACGGGGGGTCGTACGGGGGGTCGTACGGGGCATCGTGCGAGCCCTCCCGAGAGTCGTCGTACGCGGCGTCGGGCGAGGTCTGGGGGTCGTCGGGGACGACCGGGATCACCGAGGTGGCTCCTGACGCGGGCCGTGGCATCACCGTGGTGCGGGTCGCCACTGCCTGCTCGCGCTCGACGGGCGCCGGGCGCAGGTCGAGCTCGTTGGTGCCCAGCTCTCGTCGGGCCCGTCGCAGCTCGACGAGGTAGTCGCCGGCCGTGGCCGGGCGCTGGTCGGGGTCGCGCGCGGTGCCGAGGGCGACGAGGGCATCGAGCGCGGACGGGACGCTGGGCACGAGATCGGACGGCACGGGCACCGACCCGTGCACGTGCTGGTAGGCGATGTGGATGGGGGAGTCGCCGTCGAAGGCCTTCCGCCCGGTGAGGACCTCGAAGAGCATGAGCCCCGCCGCGTAGACGTCGGAGCGGGCGTCGGCGATGCCCCGCTCCACCTGCTCGGGGGAGAGGTAGGCGACCGTGCCCATCATCGTGCCCGACGTGTTGGTCGTCGTCGCAGCGGTCACGGCGCGGGCCAGACCGAAGTCGGCCACCTTGACCGTGCCGTCGGAGCGGACGATGACGTTCTCGGGCTTGACGTCGCGGTGGATCAGACCGGCCGAGTGGGCCGCGTCGAGGGCCTGAAGCACGGGGTCGAGCAGGTCGATCGCCGCTCTCGGGGTGAGGGGCCCCTCGGCCTGCACGAGCTCACGCAGGGTGCGGCCGGGGACGTACTCCATGACGAGGAACATGTCGCCGTGGTCCTCGCCCTGGTCGTGCACCGCCACGACGTTCGGGTGGCTGAGCCGGGCGGCCGACCGGGCCTCACGACGGAAGCGGCTCACGAAGGTCTCGTCGGCCACGAGGTCGCGCCGCATCACCTTGACGGCGACCTCGCGGTCGAGCCGTTCGTCGAGGGCGAGGTAGACCGAGGCCATGCCCCCGTCGGCGATGTGCTCGAGCACGCGGTATCGGCCGTCGAGCACGCGCCCGACGACCGGCTCACGAAGGCTCGGACCCACGCCGGTGGACATGGGCCCAAGTGTAGATAAGTCCGGTGGTGATCCCGTGCAGGCTGGCCCGTGGGGCGGCCAGGGGTGAGAACCGGCTGAGAACCGGGTCAGAACCGGGTCAGAACCGGGTCATCAGGGTCTTGACGACGCGGACGTACCCCTTCGTGTCGGCATACATCCCGTTGTGCTGCACGGAGCCGAGGCCCTGGTAGTAGCCCGCGATCGCCTCGTCGAGCGAGTGCGCCGACCGGGTGAGCGCCCGCAGGATGACGACGCCGGCCGTGGCGTTGTCGTGGGCGTCGAGCAGGTTGAGCCGGCGTCCGGCCAGCTGGGAGGCCCACGCCCCGGCGTCGGGGATGACCTGCATCGCCCCGACGGCGTTGGCGACGGACACCTGCCGCTGGTCCCAGCCGGACTCCTGGTAGGCGACCGCGAGCGCGAGGTGGCGGTCGACGCCGTACCGCGTGGCCGTGGCGCTGATGATCGCGCGCATCTGGGTGCGCGTGGGCTGCGGGGCGGCGGCGAGCCGGGTCCGGGCCGCAGTCGCGGCGGCGACCGTCGCGGAGGGGTAGGTGCGCCCCGCGAAGGTGTTGGACGAGGTGGAGTGGTGTGGGGGAGCAAGCGCCGGCCGCACGATGCGAAGGGTCTGCCCGACCCGGATCAGGTAGGGCGCCCGCAGGCTGTTGGCCTTGATGAGCGAGGGCTGAGTCACCCCCGATCGCCTCGCGATCGCCTCGACGGTGTCGCCGGCCCGGACCCTGTAGGTCGAGGTGGTCGTGGGGGAGGTGGCTCTGACGCTGGGCGCGGGTCTCGTCGTCGGCGGACGGGCCGCCGTCGTCCCGGGCACGACGAGCACCTGGCCGACCTGCAGGTGGCGACCCCCGTCGGAGAGGCGGTTGTGCACGACCAGCGCACCGGTCGTGGTGCCGGTGTGGCGGGCGAGGTCGTAGAGGGTGTCTCCGGCACGCACCGTGTAGTGCTGCCAACCGGCGGGGGCCGCCGTCGTCGTCGATGCGACCGGGGCGGCCGTGACGACGGGATGGGTGGGCTGGGCGGCGGGGAGCACGGGGCCTCCGGGGGGAGAGGAGCGGGGGGTCGGCCCGTACGACACGGGCGAGCCGTCATGAGCACGCGGTGCTGGTGTGGCTCGTGAGTCTCATGTGACAGATGAGTCGAGACGAATCTACAACATCCCTGTCCGGTATGGGGAGTTGAGGTCGCCGCCGAGAGCCTCGCCGTCACGGGCGCCGACGGACGGCTCTAGGCTGGGATGGTGCCGAACCGACACGAGCCCACGACTCCTGGTCACCCCACCGACCCCTCAGCGGCCCCGTCCGCGTCCTTCGGGTCCGCCCTGCCGCCCGAGCCCCCCGAGGCCCGTGGCTCCACCGCGTCGGTGGAGCTGGCCGACCTGGTCGGGGAGTGGACCACGGTCCCCGACGTCGCCGAGCGCTACGGCGTGTCCCTGGCCCGGGTGCGGCAGTGGGTGGCCGACCGTGAGCTGCTCAGCATGCGCACGGGCGAGCGCCGCGTGGTGAGCCTGCCCGCGAAGTTCTTCGGCGAGGAGGGTCCGCGCCCCGAGCTCAAGGGCACCTTCACCGTGCTCGGCGACGGCGGGATGGACGACACCGACATCCTGCGCTGGCTCTTCACGCCGGACGAGACCCTGCCGGTCCCGGGAGCCCCCATCGACTCGATCGTCGCCGGTCACAAGACCGAGGTGCGACGCCGCGCGATGCTCCTCGCGTTCTGACCGGTGTGACCGCGCACTGGCGGCACAGACGGTACTGACGAACTGACGGACTCGGAGCTAGGCGGAAGGGACTCGATGCGCCATCTCGCGTATGCGGCGATGCTGGCCTTCGTCCTCGTCGGCACGCTGCCGCTGCACCGCGTCTTCGGCCTCGACCTCGCCCGTCAGGTGCGTCGGGTGGCGTTCGCGGTGCTGCCGGTCGCTGCGGTGTTCGTCGGGTGGGACGTGGCAGCGACGGCGGCGGGCCACTGGGCCTTCGACCCCGCGCAGGTCCTGCCGGTCAGGGTCCTCGGGCTGCCGCTCGAAGAGCTCACGTTCTTCGTCGTCATCCCCCTCGCCGGGTTGCTGACCTACGAGGCCGTCGGTTCCGTGCTCTCGGCCGGCAGCGTACGACGCGCCGTACGACAGGGGCTGCGTGGTGACCGGCGGGTGCCGGGTGGCCGCGACCCGCGCGGCCGGGGGCCGTCGTGACCTACACGGCCGCGGCCTCGATCGGCGTCGTGGTGGCCCTCGCCCTCGACCTGGTCGTCCTGCGCACGCGGCTCGTGGCGACGCTCCAGTGGTGGGTCGCCTACGCGATCATCGTCTTCTTCCAGCTGCTCACGAACGGCTGGCTGACCGGTCGGCGCATCGTCACGTACGACCCCGAGGCGATCATCGGCGGCAGCAGCGTGGCGTTCCTCGGAGACGGGCGCCTCGCGTTCGCCCCGGTAGAAGATCTGGCCTTCGGTTTCGCGCTGGTGCTCGCGACCTGCGTGCTGTGGGTGAGGCTGGGGTCCCGGCGTGGTCGACGCGACTGAGCCCCCTACTGAGCCGCGACACGACTGACCCGCGACACGACTGACCCGCGACACGACTGACCCGCGACAAGACTGACCCGCGACACGACTGACCCGCGACAGGGGGCAGCGACGACCTCAGGTCTCGCGAGCGGTGCTGACCGTGACGAGCTCATCGAGCACGAGCAGGGCCTCGGGGTCGAGGCCGGGTCGGCCCTGCAGGAGCTGTAGGACGGCGCGGGCTTCGTCGGTGAGGCGGGCGATGGTGTCCTCGACGGTGTCGACGGCCCCCGTGTCCAGCAGCACAGAGCGCAGGTCCTCGACGCCGTTGGCGTCGAGATCGGGCTGCCCGAGCAGCTTGTCGACGGTCGCGGTCTGGTCGGCGTCGGCCCGCTCGAGCGCGTGGGCGATGAGCAGGGTGCGCTTCCCCTCACGCAGGTCGTCGCCGGCCGGCTTCCCGGTGCGCTCGGGGTCACCGAAGACGCCGAGCACGTCGTCACGCAGCTGGAAGGCCTCGCCCAGTGCGAGACCGTAGCGGGAGAGGTCGGCGAGCGTGGTGTCGTCGACCCCTCCGGCACCGGCACCGATGAGCAGGGGCTGCTCGATGGTGTACTTCGCGCTCTTGTAGCGGATGACGGTGCGCACGGACTCGACCCGGGCGGCGGTGTCGAGACCGTCCCACCCGCGGCACGACTCGAGCAGGTCGAGGTACTGCCCGCCCATCAGCTGGGTGCGCATGGTGTCGAAGGTGCGTCGGGCCCGGGCGAGGTGCTCGGGGGGCACCCCCGAGGTGGCGACGAGCTCGTCGGTCCACTGCAGGCAGAGGTCTCCGGCGAGGATGGCGGCGGCCTCACCGAAGCGGTCGGCGGCACCGGCCCAGCCCTGCTCGGTGTGGAACGAGGCGAACGCGCGGTGGGCGGACGGCATGCCGCGGCGGGTGTCGCTGCCGTCCATCACGTCGTCGTGCAGCAGCGCCGCGGCCTGGAACAGCTCCATCGCGGTCGCGAGGCGCACCAGGGCGTCGGAGTCGGGTCTGCCGGCCAACCGGTATCCCCAGTAGAGGAAGCCAGCACGCAGGCGCTTGCCGCCGACGAGCAGACGGGCCACCGCGTCGACGAGCACCTCGAGATCGGCTCCCACCGGGGCGAGCACGGCACGCTGCTGCGTGATGAGTGCGTCGACACACTCCTGCACGCGGGCGCGCAACGCAGACCGGTCGAGCGGGTCGGGCGGGGTCACGGGTCCTCCGGGCGGGCATCGAGGCGAGAACCCAAGGGTACGGGGACTCACCGACAGGCGTCCGGGGTGGTCGGCTACCAGGGCCCCGGCACCGGCTGGACACTAGGATGTCCCCATGTCGGTCATCTCGCCGCCCGGATCATCGCGCCCGGCGACCGCCCGGGGCTCCATCCCGGCCGCGCTCGCGAGCCCCGACCCCAGCATCAGCTTCGAGTTCTTCCCGCCGAAGAGCGACGAGGCCGAGACCCAGCTGTGGGAGACCATCCGGCGGCTGGAGAAGACCCGCCCCTCCTTCGTCTCGGTGACGTATGGCGCCGGCGGCTCGACCCGCGACCGCACGGTGCGGGTCACCGAGCGGATCGCCCGCGAGACCACCCTGCTGCCACTGGCCCACCTCACCTGCGTCGGGCACTCGGTCTCGGAGCTGCGAGGGGTCGTGGGGTCGTTCTCCGACGCGGGCATCTCCAACCTCCTCGCCCTGCGCGGTGACCCCCTGAGCGGGCCCGGCGAGCCCTGGGAGCGCCACCCCGACGGCCTCGACCACGCCGAGGAGCTGGTCGCCCTCACCCGGTCGCTCGGGTCGTTCACCGTGGGGGTCGCGGCCTTCCCCGACCAGCACCCCGAGAGCCCCGACCTCGACCACGACGCCGACGTGCTCGTGCGCAAGGCCGACGCCGGCGCGTCGTACGCCATCACGCAGTTCTTCTTCACGGTCGGTGCCTACCTCGCCCTGCGCGACCGGGTGGCGGCCCGCGGACGGGAGATCCCCATCGTGCCGGGGCTGATGCCGATCACCAACGTCAAGCAGCTGGCCCGGATGACCCAGCTCTCGGGTCAGCCCGTGCCCGACGCCCTGACGGCACGCCTGCAGGCCGTCGACGGCGACCCTGACGCCGTGCGCGAGGTGGGGGTCGAGATCACCACCGAGCTGGCCCAGAGGCTCCTCGCCGAGGGTGCGCCCGGCATCCACTTCATCACGATGAACCGCTCGCCCGCGACGCTGCAGGTGTGGGACAACCTCGGGGTCACCGCCGCGCACTGACGCGCGCCCACGTGCGCTGACGCGGGTGCTGCTGGTCGTCGACCGAGACAGCAGGCCCGGTCACACCACCTCGGTCGGGAGCCCGCCACTCATCCGGATGAGCTCGTCGTAGGTCGTGCGGAAGACGGCGTGGGGATGGCCTGCAGCGGCCCAGATGGTGTCGTGGCGCGAGAGGCTGACGTCGACGACCGTGCGCACCGGACGGAGGTGACCGACCGGGGCGACCCCACCGATGACGAATCCGGTTGTCGTGCGGACGAACTCGGCGTCGGCTCGCTCGACCTCCGCGAGGCCGAGAGCCGCGGCGACCTTGACGGTGTCGACGCGGTGGGCGCCCGAGGTGAGCACGAGCAGCGGGATGGGATCGGCTCCGGGAGCGGCGCGGGTCGCGAAGACCAGGCTGTTCGCGATCTGGGCGACCGAGACGCCGAGCTGGTCGGCCGCCTCCTGCGCCGTGCGGGCCGTGTCGTCGAGGACCACGACCGTGGTCGTCACCAGGTGGGCGGCGATGGCCTCGCGGACCCGGACCACCGCCGGGTGGGTGAGGACGTCGGCTCGCGCTTCCGGTGAGGGGGCTGCGGAACGGTCCTCGAGTGACGCCATGGGCAGACGCTAGCGGGTCCGGGGTGTGGATGGAGGTCAGGAGTGATGGGTAGGTTCGTGATGTTTTCTGGACGCGTCTTGACAGGCTGTCCGAGGGGGGCTGTACCGTGGAGCCATCGAACAGGTGTTCGACTTCCGGTCACCGGACGACCACCTGCCGGTGACCGGTCGACCGGTCCCGGTCGGAGCGCCTCGACCCCGCTCCGGCCGGGCCGGCGACTCCATCCGCTGCTGCCCACCGAGCCCAGGAAGGGGCGATGTCGCCATGCGCCGGTACGACGACCCGATCGAGGTCCGTTCCACCGTGGTCACCACCCCCGGTGTCCCCG